>JAJFJS010000056.1 GCA_021773815.1 Gammaproteobacteria bacterium | reverse complement strand
CGGGGTGCCGGGCGCGCGCTGACCAGTGCCGTGGCGGCCCCCGGTCAGCGCGCCCGGAACAAGTACTCTCGTCCGGGCGCGGGCCTGACCTGTGGCCTAGTCGGCCAGGAACTCGACGGACGTCGGCGCAGCCGGCGCCGTCGTATCGGCCTGCGGCGGCGGCGGCGCCTGCGGCGGGATCGATCCGTCCGCCGGCGCGATCGGCTGCGTCGAGACGATCAGTTCGTCATACCAGACATAGGCCGTCGGGTGACTCTGCGACGAATCCTTGTTGGTGTGATACGTGGTCAGCTGAATCTGCTGGTACGAATCGGATGAGCTGTTGTTGTAGCTCAGCGCGAAGTTCCGGATATCGATGAACTGCTTGAGCGGCTGACCCTCATAGGCCATGTAGGCGCGAATATTGCTGTTGGGCTGATACCAGTTGCCGATCTCGATCTCGTAATAGAACGTGATCCATTCGTCGGCGACATACCAGCCGCAATCCGAACCGTTCTGGCTCTGATAGTGGCAGTCATAGTCTCCCTGCTGGAGCAGGGCATCGCCGTTGCCGAGATTCGTCTGCAGCGAGCGACCACCGCAATCGGTGTACATCTGCGGAAAACCACGCAGGTAAATATTCTGCGTCGTCAGTTCGACGCTGCCGCAGGACTTGTTGTACGCGTGGAAAATCACCTGCTTCCAGCCGCTGCCGGGCGCGAAATTCGTGTTCACCATCGCATCCGAGAAGCGCTGCCGGAACTGCACATAGAACTTGCTGTTCTGGCCGAACGAACCGCCGAGGCTGTCCAAATACGATCCGGACGCATTGGCGTCGGAATTCGACGGCACTTCGAAACGCAGCGAGCCGTTGCCCGATGCCCGGATCGAGGCGTCGATGGTGCCGCGAAACGCACCGTCACTCGCCGGCCTGAGCACGCTGTTGTGGGGTATGTCAGAGCTCGAATCGAAACCGACGCACTTGACGACGCCCGCGCCGGCGCAGCGCGTCTGGAAGTCAGCGGCGCCGGCCCAGCCGGTGGCCGCCAGCGAAACCGCGACAAGAATACCCGTCGATTGCAGTATCGAGAACCTGGTTGGCATACGAAACCCCTCCCTGGGTGAACGAAACTGCGCGCGCTTGCCTTGCGCGGGACCGTGCGAACGCCGTCCGACGATACCACGCGCCAGGGCAATCATCAGCAGCCAGAGAATTTCCGCGAGGCCGGCGGCCGCGCCACCCGAGCCCAACGATTCTTCGGTACCGGCGACCGCGGCTTCACCCGTCGAGGGCGATTCCGTCGTCGGCGGCTGCGTTACCGGCGGCTGCGTGACCGGCGGCTGCGTGACCGGCGGCTCCGTCACGGCGGTGCCGATCACGCCGACGACCTCTGCCGAATAAACGCTTTCGTTACCCGCGGCATCAAAGCTCGTCACGGCAAAGTAGTACGTGCCCGGCACCAGGTTTTCGACCAGATAGTTCGTTACGCCGCCGTAATTGATAAGGATGGTCGTGTCATAGTTCCGCGAACTCGACCCGTAATGGATCTTATAGCCCGCCAGGTCGGTCAACGCACTGCCGTCGGCGTTGAGCAGCGGTGGCAGCCAGCTGATTGTGCCGCCGCCGGTCGCCGCGGCGACGACCGTAACACTAAATGCCGACAGCGACGTCTGAACGGCGCCGTCCGAGACCGTAATGCGCACATTGCTGGTCGTGCCGACATCGCCGTTTCCCGGCGTACCGTCCAGTTCACCGGTGCTGGTGCTGAAACTCGCCCAGGACGGCTTGTTGACGATCGAAAACGTCAGGTTATCGTCATCTGCGTCGCCAGACGTCGGCGCAAACCGGTAATAGTCGCCGGCGACGACTGTCGCTGCCGGTGAGCCAGAAATCGTCGGCGCGCGGTTGGGCTGCGGAGCGCTGCCGACCGTAATGCTGGCCGAGCCACGTCCGGTCGACCCGGAACCGTTCGAACAATCAAGCGTGAACGTCGCCGATGCACTCAGCGGTCCGACGACCTGACTGCCACTCCCCGACTTCGTTCCGCTCCAGCCGCCGGACGCCGCACACGAAGTCGCACCCGGGACCGACCAGGTCAGCGTCGATGTCTGCCCGGAGGTGACCGAACTGGGCGATGCCGACACAGAGACCTGCAGAGAAGGCGTCACGTTGTCCGCATCCGGTATCCGGAACGCATACACCGGACCGTCTTCGCGGTTGACGACGACGCCGACTTCCTCATCGCCGAGCGTCGCGATCTGGAAACGACTGTAAACACCGCGATCGAGAGCCATGCTCTGCGGCACGACCGAGTTCGACCCGCTGGTCAACTGTGTCCAGCGCCAGGTGCCCGTTTGCGGCGAACCGCTGACCAGTCGTAATTCATGTACGCCGCCGCCGCGTCGCCAGAAGATAAAGGCCTGTCGCTTGTTCGACCACTCCCAGCCGTGTGCGCCGCTCTCGCCGGATTCCGGCGAAGTGCCCTGCGGCGAAATCTGCACGGCCGGCGCCGACGGGTTGGACAGATCTCTGACGTACACGCCGCGCATGTAATCGGGCGTATCGCTGCGGAACTGCGTATAAACGAAGACATCGTTGACCGGATCACAGGCGCCGGCGCCGTCGGAGTTGATATAGCTGGCCGGGTAGTTGGTCCAGGTACCGACCGTGCCGTCACCGTTGGAACCGTTCGGATCGTACTTCTGGAATTTCCAGTTCGCCGACGCCTGATTCTGGAACCAGAACACATCGCGATTCGTGTCGTAACAGGAAATGCCGCTCGTGATGATTTCGACCGGGTTGACGCGACTGCGTCGCCAGGCCTTCGTTTCAAGATCGAGCATAAAGGCGACCACGATCTGGCCGTTACCCGCATAGGAATCGGTCGTCCCCTTCAGGCGCACGATGGACTTGGTCGCCGGGTGGTAGCTGAGTGCATCCATCGTATGCACGGTCAGCGGAGACCCGTCCGAGTAAGCACCGTTTGACGAGTTGCTGTACGACCCGGTATAGGGATCGTTGACCCGCGTCCAGAGTCGGGTATCGAGATCGAACGCGTAGACCTCATTACCCTGGTAGGCGGCATGGCCGCCGCCGGTCAGCAACAGCGAACCGAAGCTGCCGAAGTTCTGTGCGTAGGCGCCGCCGTTCCAGTCGATGATCACGGAACGCTGACCCGTCGATCCGTGCCACGGCGCACTGCTTGGGTAATTCGGATTTGCCGAAGGATCGTCTTCGGGATCCACATCGGACAGCGTGTTGCGACTGATCGCGCCCCACGTGCCCGGGCCAATGTCATACACCCATGACGGTCCGGAAGATTGCGCCATGGCCGGGTTGATTCCCAGATAGACACCGAGAACAGCAACTGCGATATGCGCACCACCGATACCCAGCCCCGCGGACATGCGACCCACAATCCGTTGTAGCCGCAAAACTCGCTTTTCGCCTAGTAACATCTGATGTCCCTCTCTCGATGTTTCGCTAATCGCCAAAGTCAGCAAACTCGTCGAGGAGACGACCCGACGGAAGTCGGGTAATTCACCCAGGGAGGGGGAAAGCGCGGTTAACGGCGACGAACCACGTCGGCGTTGGTGGTAGCTCATATGGCAACCCCGCTGTCGTAGGAATACATCCCGTTAGACCGGTGGCTTTCCGTCCTCACCTTTCGATGAGTTTGGCTTTGTACGGCGCGCACAATATCACTCCCTCCATGGAATTGAATCGCGATATCCGCAATCTGTGACATCGATCACAATCCACGTCGGTACTGACCATTGAAGCGTGATTCACACTATGTTAAGCATCCATCGACGCACGCTTCGTTACGTCAAGCGCGCCATAGACCATGGTCGCGCCCCGGAAAACCCAAACCGGATGGTTGATCCCCAACTTTATTTGCCCGGATAATTCCGGGCCTCCCACAATCGGCGGATGTTTGTATTCCGCTCGGGATATGTCAAATCCGCCGGTCATGCGCGGGCTCCGGATGCGACTGCCCAAACCGTATAAGCACAATGCAGCATTGGCTGCGTGCTGCAATGTGCCTAATTTTGACCGCCGATATAACGTCACCAATACATCAACATAGACGCCCTTGTTCGACGACGCTCTTACATAAGAAAAAGTCGGATTTGCGGCCAAATAGACAATATCCGGCGGCATTACGGTGTTTACGTATAGCCCCGGCGACGGTGTCGATCCGGCCCGATTTGCGCAAAAAATGTCCAGGCCGCCACTGACGCCGTGTAGCAGCCGCGCCGGGCCGCACGGCCCGGCCGGTCAGCGGTCCGGCGAATGCGCGGGGCCCTCGGCGACCGGTCCCAGCAGCGCCGCCACCGGCTCCTGCAGAGCTTCCCTCACGATCTGATGTCCGGCCGGGTTCCAGTGCAGATCGTCGGGCAGATGCAGCGGCGTGTCCTGCCCCGTCATGACGTCATCGAGCGCGACGACGCGCAGCCCGCGATCGACGAGACTGGCCGAAAACTTACTGCCCGCATAGATGCGATCGACGAGCATGACGAGGAACTGCGCGCCGTCAGCCTCGACCTCACGACCGATCTGTGCGATCAGGTCCACCGTCAGGCGTTCGGCCTCGGTCTGCGGAAACGTGCGCGCCGGCGCATTGCTGAGGACATCCGCGTCGCTGCTCGGTGCCTGCGCCAACGCATTGCTGACGCTCCATTGCTCGCGCACCCGATTCAACTGGTTGAGCAGGTATGACTGCGCGGCAAGACCGACGACAGTTCGTTCGAGCAACGGCGTTTGCGGAACCGGCTGGTTGGTCACGACGAGTTTGCCGCCGTCACGGCGAAACACCGGTTTACCATAGACCAGGTAGGCGACGGGCAGTACGTTCATCGCAACATCGTTGGTCGCGACGACCAGCACGACGAGATCGGACCGGTATTTCCTGCCGTGATTGCGATAGACCAGCAATTCCTGATCGGTACTGTATCCGCTGACGCCGAGATTGATGATCTCGGTACCGGACGGCAGCGACTGTTCCAGCAGATGTGGAAAGGTCTGCTCCTCTTCGACGCCGAAGCCCCAGACAAATGAATCGCCGAGAACGATCGCGCGCCGCACGCCCGACGTTCGCTCAAAGGTACGCTCCGGTCCGCGAAAACCGTGGCTGTTGATACGCACCTTCGTTTCGAAACCGAAGGAATCGAAACGCCCCTGCTCGCCGGCCTTGTGTGCCCAGCCGTAGGTCTCGTCGTACTGCCAGAATTTCGTGACGCGCCCGGTCCGCGGCGCCCATGACGGAAAGGCAAACCGCGCAACCATTTCCGCTGCCAGCATCGCCGCCGCCCCGGAGAGCAAGATGACAAAGACCATGATGACGGCGTTTCTGCTATTACCCATAAGTAACGGACCCTGAGAAATTGGTGTCAGACACCATTTCTGCAAAAATGGTGTCTGACACCAATTTTCGACACCAATTTCCCCGACAAATTTTCCGCCACCATTTAAGGTATTGACGGAACGCGCACAGTCTAACCGGACCGGCGGCAGCCGCAACCTCGAGCGGAATTAGTCAACCCAGGCTATCGGGTTTAGAATTGCCGCTGCATTCGGTCGTTGGCGACCATCAAACGAAGGATCCGTTCACGTTGCGAACCGTCGACGACACTCCCCGCTTCCGCGGCCCCGGCGTTGCAGCCGACACACCACACGCGCCGCGCCGGGCAGCGTCCGGGCGACAGGGGGCCACGAACCTACCATGAACGAGTCTCGCCACCCCGCTGCGGACGACAAAAGTGACGATCCGTTCGTCGCCTATTACGAGGCCGAAAGCGTGTCGGAGGCCGCCTTCCGGCGCTCGGCGTCCATCATGGACGACATGCTGCGTCTCCGGGCCGGACTCGGCCTCGATGCGGACCGGCTGGTCGTGGCCGATATCGGCTGTAACGCGGGCACCCAGTCAACGGTGTGGGCGCAACAGGGGCACGCCGTGCACGGCATCGACATCAACGAACCGCTGGTCGATATCGCCCGTCGGCGCAATCGCGAAACCGGTCTCGACATTGATTTCCGCGTCGGCACGGCAACAGACCTGCCGTGGGCGAGCGCATCGATGGATATCTGTCTGCTGCCGGAATTGCTGGAGCACGTTCCGGAATGGGAAGCGGTGCTCGACGAAGCCTGCCGGCTGCTGCGCCCGGGCGGCATGCTGTACCTGAGCACGAGCAATCGCCTGTGTCCCGTACAGGAAGAATTCGATCTGCCGCTTTACAGCTGGTATCCGGCCCGTGTCAAACGCCGTTGCGTGCAACTCGCGCTCACGACCCATCGGGAGTGGGTCGCCCATGCCGAGTATCCGGCCGTCAACTGGTTCACGCCGCAACAGCTCGCCGTCGCGCTGCAGAGACGGGGTTTCACGGCCTATGACCGTTTCGACATCATCAACGCGGACGGCAGGCCATACTGGCAACGCGCAATGCTGCGCCTCGTGCGCGCCATCGGGCCGCTGCGCTGGCTCGGCCATGTCGCCACGCCCTATGTGCTGTTGATCGCCGTCCGCAACTGACCGCCGCGATCTGCATTGCGCACTCTATTGATATAACTGCGCGCAATCGACGGCGGCGACGCGACCCGGGGCCGCGCCGGCCGCCGGCTAACCGATCGTCGGACCCACATTCCGACCGGAGATCGCGTTGAACAGGTCCGCCAGTTCCGCCGTCAGCGCCGCTCGCGAATAGCGCCGGATCGTCTCACCGGGCAGCGCAGCCGGTTCACCCGTGCCCAGATCCGTGAGAAAAGCACTCAGCTCACGTTCGATGCCGTTGGCATCCTCGATCGGGGCGAGTCGCCCGGCGCCAAGTTTGCGCAGCAGCGCCGCGCTTTCACCGTCACCGTCGACCAGCGCGAGGATCGGACGCCCGGCCCGCAGGTATTCGTACAGCTTGGCCGGAATTGCCGGATTCGATGTATAGCCCTGGAATAGCAGCAAACCATCGACCGCCTGCATTTCCGCGAGCGCATCGAGATACGGTAGTGACGACTCGATGTGTACGATATCGTCGATGCCGTGCGCCGTGATCAATGCGCCCAGCGTCTCGGCATTGCCGGGTGCGCGCAACAGGATACGCAATCGTTCGCCGGAGATCGCCCCATGCTGCTTGCAGGCAGCGACAGCACGAAAGAACGGCGTCGGATCGCGATCGGGCGTCAGGTACACCGTCCCGCTGTGCAGCAGCGTCACCGGCCCGGTGCGCCGTAGCGGCGCACGTGCGGCCAGTTCGGCAAAGTGCGCCTCCTCGAACCCGTTGCTGATCACATGCCAGTGATCGGAACACGCGTCCGGGTAGCGCTCGAGACAGATTCGCCGCGCACCTTCGGTGCAAAACACAAGCGCGTCGGCATGCTCCACGCACATGCGCTCGATGCGCAGACGACTCTTGCGCAACGCCGGCGATGCCGGGGCAAACTCGCCCGTCCTCGGATTGCGCTCGACCATCGGGTCACGAAAATCGGCAATCCAGGGCAACTTCATGGCACGGGCCAGGCGACCGGCCACGACATGCGCCGTGGCGATCGGATAGGTCGACCAGATGAGTCGCGGCCGGTGACGGCGGATCGCCGCCCAGCCGGCAATGAATCCGCCGAGCGCCCAACTCGACCAGCGATCCGGCACTGCGAGGAAATCCGGATAACGACCGGCCAGCGACAGGTGGCGTGCGGCATCCAGCGCAACACCCCGTTCGATCGTGACGCCCTCCGGCACCAGTCGCATCTCCCGCTCATCGATGACCGGATAAGCGCCGCGACCGGCCGTCAGTATCACCGGCTGCCAGCCGCACGCGCGCAGATGACGCGCAAATCCCAGCGTTCGATGCACGCCGCTGCTGCCCTTCATTGGCGGAAAATGAAATGCCGTCATCAGCACGGTCGGACGCCCATCCGTTCCCGTGCCGGCATCGTCAGGCACGTCATGATCGGCGCTCGCATCGTGCCAACCGGATGCAGCATCCCTGCGTGAAGCATCGTCAGCCATCACCATCACCACCGTCCCCGCCGCGGCGCATCCGCCGCACGAAACGACCGACGCGTTGCCGGCCATGCAGCAAGCGACCGCGGAGCGTCCGGTTGAACACGGCATACTGACGCAACGTGTAGGTATCTTTGGACCATTGCAGTTTGTGCGGCTCGGCGGTGCCGACAAAATCCCAGGTACGCAAACCCTGATCGACCAGTTCGCGCATGATCATGGCCTTGAGCACGACGCCGGGCGAGAGCTGCCGGTGCTGCTCGCGATAGCTCGACTTGAGGTTGTAATAGACGGTTCCGTCGAGCATGCCGAACAAATAGGCGATCGCTTCGCCATTGAGCATCAGCAGATAGCAGCGCAACAGACCCTGCCGCGCACAGAGCGGTGCGATACGCCGATGGTAAATCGCCTGTTCCGGCCGTTGCGTCATCGACGTGCCGGCCTCCTCTTTCCATGAATCCCGGTCGATATCGAGCATCGTGTCGAGAAAATCATCGCATTCATCGGGTCTGGATATACACCGTAACTCGACATCGCCTGCGGCGCGAAATTTCTTCTCACGATTGCGCACGTTATAGCGGAACTTCCGGGTTACCGACTGGAGGTACGCCTCCCACGATTCGGGAAACGCAATATACGGACAGATTTCTTCCTGCAGGATCTCGGTTTGCAGGCCGTGCGTTTCGGCAAATTCGCACAGGATGTGCTCGGAATCCGAGCCGGCGACAACGCCAAACGTAAACAGGTCCCAGCGACGATCTGCGACCAACGCATGCTCGAGCAGCGCACCGGCCACTGCCGCGCGCGGGTCGGCCGCCAGCAGCCCGGTACGGCCGGGATAAATATCCGTGACGATGCCCAGTCGCCGCCAGCGCAACAGGCCATCGATGTGTCGATAACCCGGCAGCAACCCGCGCAGCCCATCGCCGGCGCCGTCCATATGGATGCTCAGCGTCGAGCCCGCGCCGTACACACGCCAGGCCTCGATCGCCAGCTCACAGCGCGACATCAGGCCGATCCCGTCGGCACGGCCCCGGTCCGCGGCGACCAGCCGGTTCCATCCGGCGGCAAGCTCGGCTGCCTGCTGCGGTGATTCGATGACCTCGATCAAGTTCGGCTCCGTGCCACCGGGTCATCACCGGTCGACGCCAGCACCCGGTTGATCGTCGCGCCGACTTCGCGAACCTGCGCCGGGCTCAGTTGCTGATGAATGGAAAAACACAGGATGCGTGCGGAAATCCAGCGCCCGCTATCGAGCAATGCCTGTTCGACGGCGCCGGTCCGTTCGAACGCCGGATGCAGGGTTTCACCGAACGTAAACAGCGGCACGCCGGCCTCATGCAACTGTTGGTCGAGCACCGGACGGTTCTCCAGCAACACCGGGTACGCCCACGGGCACACTTCCTCGGGCAGCACACGGTAGAGCGACCGGAGGTTATCGGTGTCGCGTAATACCTCCGCCAGTGCTGCATAGTTTGCCCGCCGCCGGCCAACGACATCCGCCAGCGAGGTCCCCGCAAGTATGCGCCGCGCATAGCCGGGCATGCGGGACCGCGCCAGCCGCTCGATGTACGGGTAGTCGAAGGTCGTCGCCGCATTCGTCACAACACCCTCTGGTGCAGGCGGCGCATGACGCCGGCCACGCAACCCGGTCCGCAATGCCCGCAGCATCCGCACCGGCGCCGACGCGCTGTTGTCGACCGCCTCCCCGGCGGCACGACGGATATTGCGTACGGTATCGGCCACGGGCGCAGCACAATCCGGCGCCGGAACCGGCCACTTCAGATTGTTAATCCGCACGCCGCCGCCGACGATCGTCGGCACGAGCTTCTTGAAACTGAAGATCGCGGCATCACCGCGCTCACCGCAGGGTCGCACGGGGTTTGCCGCGAGGAAAGAATGGGCACAGTCCTCGACCAGCACGGCGCCGGCCCGCCCGCACAGCGCGCGCACTTCGTCCAGCGGCGCCGGAAAACCGAAGTAATTGATGACGATGACGGCCGCGATGTCGTCATTCAGCCGGCTGCGCAGGTCGGCGATATCGATATCGAGCTGCGGGGTGATCGCATAGAAGTGCGGTCGCTTGCCGGCGCGTAATATCGGCTCAACGACCGTCGGACAATGAAAGGCCGGAACGAGTACCCCGCTGCCGGCACCCTCGGGCAACGCGGCCAGCAAGCGGCAGATCGCGCCGCGGCCGTTATAGGTCAGGCGCAGATCCGGGTCGCGCAGCAACTCGGCAGCCACCGGGTCGGGTCGTAGCCCGACATCGGCCCATTGCAGTGTCGGATGCCGCTTCATGAACGAACGGGTTTCGCGCCGGGCATGCGAGCGCATGCGCGGCCGCGGCTCCACATTGGAAAGATCATCACGGAACGTGTTGGCGCCAGCCCGAAAGGATCCCGCTGCGCGGGTCAGGTGCCCGGCCACCGGCCGGCGCGCTCGAGCTTACGCCGCAAACCGGGCAACGGATGGCCCAGCTCGTAGGCGCGCTGCGCATGTGCGACGGCCTCGTCGTACTGCTTGAGCTCCGCATAGGCCAGGCCCATGTTGTATTGCACCTCGGAATTGTCGGCATCGAGTGATTCGGCCGCGAGGTATTGCTCAACGGCCTTGTCATACAACTTCAGGCGATGCAGATAGATGCCGAAGAGCAAACGAATGTGCGGCTGCTGCGGCCGGAACGCAATGCCGCGCTGAAAATAGCACTCCGGTCGCGGATGCTTGCTGACGAGCCGCTGGCCCGTACTCGCATGAAACCGCGCCTTGAGCTCCAGCTCGATTAGGCCCTGCAGCGCCTCGGGATGATTGGGAAACTGGCGCAGCAGGTAATCGAATTCGTGGGTCGCACGATCATACGGAATGAAGCCGAACGGTTTCGCCGCCAGCGCCTGCTGCGCGGGCAGCAGGTGCACGTAGCGTGTTTCCCACAACCGTGCCTCTTCCCAGAGTCGATCGCTCTCATCGTCGGCATCGAAGTAGTCATACGGGCCGACTGATGCGGCGTCACCCAGGCAGCGTTCACCGTTCAGCGTCTCGCCCACCCACGGCGCAGCACCGGCCGCCACGGCCGCCAGACAGAGTGCAATGATGAGAATCAGCTGCTTTAACATATTCTTATTGTGGCAAACCCGACTCGAGCCTGCATAGTACCCAAATTGCGGGGGGTCCGGATGTGTTACAGGTCATGGATTGCGCCGCCGCGTAGCTCGCCCCGCGCAGTGCCCCGGGGCATATCAGCCGCGCGACGCGGGTCGTGGGGCCTGCCGCACCACAGGCGCCGGCTTTTCGTCAGCCGCCGGTTTGGCAGCGGCATGGTAGCGGGCGGTGATATCGGCGAGTACCGCAACCAGCGTGAGGTTCCAGTAGAAAATCTCCATTTTCAGATAATCGGCGAACATCCCCGAAGCCAGCACCGAGGCGAGCGCACCACCGACGGCAGCCTGATAGGTCGCGAAGCCGCTCTCGAACTTCGGATCGGCCTGCCGGATCTTCTGCAACGACCGGAACGCCCACCAGACCAGCGGGATAAACAGCAGCACGCCGGGAATGCCCTGCTCCACGAGCACGGTCATCAGCGTGTTGTGCGACGAACGCCGGCCCTTGCTGCCGTCGACCCGTGTATCGGCCGCCAGTAACGACTCGTCGAGATACATCGGGCTCAACACCGCCGTGCCGCGATGACCGACGCCGAGCGGATGAGCCAGGAACATCTCCCATTGCGCTTCGATCAGCACCAGCCGGCCGCTCGAACTCGTATCCATCTCCTCGGGTTTATCGACCGCCGACGTAATCGTGCCGATGCGCTCGAGGAAATTCTGCGGTGCAATCTGCACCAGCAAGATCAGTCCGGCAACGCCCGCCACCACGAACCAGCGACGAAATTTCGGCGGCGACAGGTACATCATCACGCCGCCTGCGGCAAACAGGCCGACGACAGCGCCGCGACTCTCGGTCTGCACGATTCCGTTGACGATCAACGGTATCGCAATAATAGCCATGACCTTGGCCGCCTTACTGCCGTGGAACAGGATCACCGACGAAAAGATCAGCCCGACATTCAACTGCATCGCCAGCGCATTCGCCGAGTTGATCGCCGGCCCGCCGACGCCTTCGAGCCGACCCCAGGGCGGCGCGAGCAGCGCGAGCCAGCCGAGATACAAACAACCTAGCATGTGCGCCAGCATGACCCGCTGCAGGGTCTCCTCATCCTGCACCAGGCGATAGATCAGGTAGAACAGGACCAGGTATTTCGTGAACAGGGCCGCGGCCTCGCGATGCACCGGTCCGTCGAGCGCCCATAGCGACTGGATCCAGAACCAGGCGACGAAGACGGCAAGGATCTTGACGCCGCGACTCCCGAACCACGACTCGCGGCCGGCCAGCGGCTCGGCGCGCAACGCGGCGATCAACGTCACGATACCCGCCAGCAGCGACCAGCGCATGTCAGGCAGGTCCATCCCCCACCAGCGGGCGGGCGGATGCAGGTAGAAAACGGCGATATACGTATATAGTCCGTATAACGGATTGCGAAACAGGGCGAGCAGCAGCCCGGACAGGTAGCTCGCGGCGAACGCTAAGGCGGTCAGTGACATCGTCGTTTGCTCGTGCCGTGAATTAATGCATCAGCATGGCGGTTGCCGCCCGCCACGGCACCGCATCGCCCGCCCCCCGACAAGGGAACAGCGACGGCAAAATTACCTGGGCAAACGCCTCGACGACCTTGACGCATTGAACGGGAATCCACATTTGGGCTTGCCGTGATCATAAACCAGCACCGCCTCGCCTGCAGCGGCCCGCGTCACAGTCGCCGGGCCGGCGGCGGACCGACGCGAGGTAACCGCAATCCGCGGCGATGATTTCTCTATAATCGGCGACCGACGAACCCGGAATTATCAGGACATGTCGCTGATCCAGGACACCAGAGAACGCATCGAACGGACCGGGCTGCGCCTCGCCGCTCGGCGTCATCGCGGCCCGCGATTGCTGATCATGACCTGGCACCGCATCCTGGCCGAACCGGACCCGCTGCTTCCGGGCGAACCCGACGCCGGCCTGTTCGATATTCAGGCGCGATTCATCGCGCAACATTTCACCGTGCTGCCACTCGCCGACGCGGCCCGCCAAATGGCCGACGGTTCCTTGCCCGAACTGGCCGCCTGTATCACGTTCGACGACGGCTATGCCAACAACCTGGACGTCGCGCTGCCGATTCTCCAGCGTCACGGACTCACGGCAACTGTCTTCGTCGCCACCGGCCTGCTCGGCGACGGTCGCATGTTCAACGATACGATTATCGAATCGATGCGGGCCTGCCCCGCACCGCTGCTCGACCTGTCCGCGCTGAACCTCGGCCATATTGATCTGCGCGATGACGTGGCGCGCGCGGCCGCGGCCAAGCAACTCATCGAACGGTTCAAATACGAGCCGCCGGCAGCACGTGCGGAATACGCGGCGCTCATCGCCGAAAGGGCCGGGCTGACCGACGCGCGCCGATTGATGATGACGCCCGATGAACTGCGCCAGTTACACGCCGCCGGCATCGATATCGGCGCGCACACGGTCAGCCACCCGATTCTGACACGACTGCCCGCCGCCGAGGCGCAGAACGAGATCGACTCAAGCTACGGCACGCTGACGGACCTGCTCGGGAAATCGCCGCGGACGTTTGCGTATCCGAACGGACAACCCGGCCAGGATTACAGCGCCGCGCACGTCGAGATGGTGCGTAATGCCGGTTTCGAGTGTGCCGTGTCGACGGCTGCCCGTTGTGCTGCGCGGAACGATGATCCGTTTGAATTGCCGCGGGTGACAATCTGGAGCGCCACGTCGGCCAAATTGACGGCCAACCTCGCACGCATCTATGCGAGCAGCTGACGCTGCAGCATCACAACGAGATGTCGTGCGCCGATAACCAGGCCTCGAGCATCAACAGGTCCCAGATGACGTAACCATGATAGGACGCATGCCCTTCCCGGTGCTCATCGACGACACGATCGAGGAAGGCATCGTTGAATATCCGGCGCGCCCGCAGCGCCGTCAGCGACGGGTAGACGAGCGCCTGTAACTCGGGCGACGTCTTGAGCCAGGGACCGAACGGCAACCCGAAACCGTGCTTCTGCTTCGTGATGATCTCATCGGGCAGAAAACCTTTCATCGCATTCTTGTAATAGTGCCGCAGTTCACCGCGGCGTATCTTCCAGCGCATCGGCACACGCAAGGCGAAATCGAGCATTTCCTGATCCAGCATCGGGTAGCTGACGTCAATGCCCGCGAGTTCACAACTGCGATTAACTTTCTGCAGGTCGTTGTCGGCCAAGACGTGTTCCCAGTCAAAATACAAGAGTCGGTTCAGCGTCTCGATATCCTGCGGCTCGTCGTACACGGCCGCCATCAGCCGCGCCGGGTTATCGAGCACGAGGCCGTCCAGAAAATCACCGGCAAACACGGTTCCGGGCTGCTGCCGGAACATATAGTCCCAGGAACGCAGTCGCAGAGGTAACGGCAGGCGCGCCTGCTCGATGTAGCTCTTGATCTTGCCGAACGGAAACACCGCGTCGGTCGGTATAACCGGCATCACGACCCGTTCCAGAAAATGACGGCGCACCGCCGCCGGGATCATCCGGTATCGCTCAAACGTCAGTTGCCGTGTGTAGTGCGGATTTCCGGCAAATATCTCATCGCCGCCATCGCCGGCGAGCAGTCGCGACATACCGGCCGAGGCCGCCAGTTTGGCGCAGAAATAGGTCGGGACAGCCGACGAGTTGCCGAACGGTTCGTCATAGGCGGCGGCGAGCAGTGGCACGGCCTCGACGATATGCTGCGCGTTCAGCGCCATCTCGTGCGCATCGGCATCGAAGTGACGCGCCGCGATACGCGCATAACGGGTTTCGTCGTAGCCCTCGGCGTCGAACCCGATCGAGAAGGTTCGCGGGCGCTCCCCGCTGACGGCGGCCAGCATGCCGACGACCGACGAACTGTCCAGGCCGCCGCTGAGGAATGCCCCCGTGTGAGCATCCGGCCGGCAACGGGCGACGCTGTCGCGCAGGACGTCACGAACCTCGGCCGCCAGTTCATCCGACGTCGTCATCGCATCGTCGTGAAACACGGGATCCCAGTAACGTTGTACCGTCGTTGATCCGGCATCGAGGACAGCAACATGCGCGGCGCGCAGCTTCGTGACGCCGTCGAAAACGGTGTCGGGCGCGGGCACCATATGAAAATACATGTAATCGAAGATCGCCTGTCGGCGGACACCGACCCGAATCACGGGATGGCCGGCGACGGCGGCACCGCGGGAACCCAGTACGATTTCACCCCGGGCACCCCGCGCGAAATACATCTGGCGAATGCCCATACGATCAACGGCCAGCAATACACGCCGGCGATGCGTATCGACAATCGCGACGGCAAAATCGCCGGTCATCGATGCGATGCACTGCCGACCCGCGGCCCGGTATTCCCCCAGCACGCGCCCCGCGGCATCTGCCTCACCCAATCGGTACGGATTGCCCTCGACAAAGACATGAATACCGTCGTCGAACGCCGACGCACGCGGCACGGACACGCTGTCGCTGCCGGCGAAAGGTGACACGGTTACTTGCACGTCACTACGGCGAGCAATATCCTGTTGCGATCCGCCATCGGGGCATTGAAAACCGCCGGCGACATAGACACTGAAGACGTTGGGCATTGGCTTTATGGGAATGCGGGCGCTGGGTGATTGTTGCCGGGATTGTTCATCATTATGCCGACCACTGTCCACCGAGTAACTTCACAAATAATAATGTATGCCTGCTGATTTCTGGCCTGTTCTGTTCTGGATAAACCTGGCCCTGGTGGTCTGGGTCTATGCCGGCTATCCGTTCACGCTCCATTTAATGGCGCGCAGCGGCTCGCGTATGCCGCTCACGGACGACCGGGCCGAACCAATGGTCACGCTGGTGATTTCCGCCTATAACGAGGAAAGCGTCATTGGCGAAAAGCTGGGCAATTCCCTGTCGCTCGACTACCCGTCCGACCGGCTCGAGATTCTCGTCGTTTCCGATCATTCCAGCGACCGGACCGACGAGATCGTGCAGCATACCGACGATCCCCGGGTGCGCCTGCTGCGCCTGCCGGAACGCAGCGGCAAAACAATCGGGCTGAATACGGCGGTCGCCGACGCCCGTGGCGAGATCATCGTCTTCTCCGATGCCAACGCGATGTACCGACCGGATGCCATCCGCTGCCTGGTGCGCAATTTCGCCGACCCGACGGTCGGCGCCGTAACCGGCGAATCGAGATATGCCGAAGATCTGAGCGACGCATCGACGCGCAACGAATCCGCCTACTGGCACTACGAGCTGCGCATCAAGGCAATGGAGAGCGCGATTGGCTCGGTCGTCGGCGGTGACGGCGCGATCTATGCGATCCGTCGAGAGTTGTATGCGACGATGGATGCCGGCGACCTGTCCGACTTCGTCAACCCGATGCAAATTATTGCCGGCGGCTACCGAAATATTTTTGAGCCGACCGCCGTCTCCTACGAGGGTGGCGCCGACGGATTCGACGCCGAATTTCGCCGCAAGGTACGCATCGTCAACCGCGCCTGGCATGCAACAAGAAAAATGCGCGGCCTGCTCAATCCCTTCCGGCACGGCTTTTTCGCCATCCAGTTCTGGTCACACAAACTGCTGCGCTGGCTCGTGCCCGTGTTCCTGATCCTGTTGCTGGCATCCAACCTCGTCATCGCCGGCCGGAGTGGCATCTATGCGGTCGCGCTGGCCGGGCAGATCGTCATTTACGGCGCGGCCGCCATCGGCTGGCTGCTGTGGATAACGGGCGCCCCGTCCACGCGTTTCGTGCAGATTCCGTTCTATTTCTGCCTCGTCAACACGGCAAGCCTTGTCGGCGTCTGCGAAGCGATCGCCGGGAAGCGATATACGATGTGGCTCAGTTCCAGGCCACCCTCACCCGCAACCGTCGAAAAATCGCCGGACATGGATTAACGGCGCCGGATTCAGCAAAATCGCCATTGACCGATCGGGTAGACTGTCGCCCGGCAGCGAAAGGGACCCCATGAACGAAATCGAGTTGACCCGCGCCATCCTGAAAAACACACTCCAGCTCGGGCCGCGGGCGGACGGCCTCGATGCCGACACGCCGTTGCTCGGCCATATCCCGGAACTCGATTCAATGGCCGTGCTGACCGTCCTGCTCGCTATCGAAGACGAATGTGGCGTGACGATCGAAGACGATGAGGTTTCCGCGGAAACGTTTGCCACGATCGGCAGCCTGGCCAGCTTCGTCGCAGACAAGCTGGCGACGTGAACGCGACAGCCGCGGCAACGGCCCCGGCGACGGTCCGACCGTTCTTCCTGCCGCTGCCGGACCGGGACATCCTGTTGACGGCATATCACCCGGCCGCCGGGCCGGGCCGCGCCCGCGCCTGGGTACTGATCGTGCCGCCGTTCGCCGAGGAAATGAACAAGTGCCGGCGCCAGATGGCGTTGACCGCGCGCCGTATTGCCAGCGGCGGCACGGCGGTCCTGATTCCCGATCTGACCGGCACCGGCGACAGTTCGGGCGATTTCGCCGATGCATCGTGGGATCTGTGGCGCGCCGATCTCGACGCCTGTGCCCACTGGATCGCCGCGCAGGACGGCAAACTGACCGGGATCGTCGGCATCCGCTTCGGCGCCATGCTGGCGCTGGATCTCGCCGCCGACATCGCGACCTGCCGACAGGTCGTCCTGTGGCAACCGGCTCTGAGCGGCGAACAGGTCATCACACAATTTCTGCGGCTGCGCACGATGGCCGGCCTGACCGCAGATGCGTCCAACCGTGAATCGGTCGCCGATCTCGTCAGCACCCTGCAGGCCGGCGAGACTGTCGAGGTCGCCGGCTACGATATCTCGCCGACGCTGTACCGCGGGCTCCTCGAACCCCGGCTCACGGCCCGGCCGCCGGGGCCCGGCGTTGCGGTGCACTGGTTCGCGATCTCGGCGATGGATGCACCGCGACTCGGCGCCGGCAACGAACGCGCCGCCACGGCGCTGGCGGCGCATGGCGCGTCAGTTGCCACCACCGCACTGCACGGCGATACCTTCTGGTCCTCGGTCGAAACGACGACCTGCCCCGAACTCGTCGAGCGCACGGCGGTCGCACTGGAGTCGAACGATGGCGACTGATGTCGCCCCGATCGTCTTTCGTTGCGCCGACGATGATTGCGTCGGCATGCTGCATGAATCGGCTGCACCGTCGACGCGCGGCGTCCTGATCGTCGTCGGCGGTCCGCAGTACCGAGCCGGCAGCCACCGGCAATTTGTGCACCTCGCCCGCAGCCTGGCGGCCGCCGGCTTTCCGACGCTGCGCTTCGACTACCGCGGCATGGGCGACAGCGACGGCGCCGCGCGCACGTTCGAGGATATCGGTACGGATATACGCGCCGCGATCGACGAACTGATGCGGCGTCACACCGACATCACCGAGGTCATCCTGTGGGGCCTGTGCGACGCGGCGACCGCCGCGGCCTTTTACGCGGCGGCCGATGCCCGCGTCGCCGGACTGATTCTCGTCAATCCTTGGGTCCGTACCGAACAGGGCATCGCGCGTTCCTACCTGCGAAATTACTACGGGCGGCGCCTGCTGGACGCTGACTTCTGGAAGCAGCTGCTGACCGGCCGTATCCGGGTCGGCGCGATGCTGACGTCGTTCTGCGCGGATGTCGCCGCCGGCCTCGGGGGTCGATCGGCACCTCCGGGTCCCGGCGATGAGCATGGCAATGGCGACGATCCCGCATCGAACGCGGCGCTGCCGGAGCGGATGGCCGCCGCCGTCGGCACCTTTCCGCGACCGGTGCTGTTCGTCATGAGCGGCCAGGACCTGACGGCCGGTGAATTCGATGCGGCGTCCCGGACCCGGCCGTGGCAACGTATCCTGCGCGGCCGCGACAACATATCGTGGGCGCGCATGGACGCGGCCGACCACACGTTCTCGCGCCGGACATGGCGCGACGAACTGGCAACACGGTGTATCGACTGGCTCAGGTAGCGCTGATGCCTGCCCGCCGGCGCACGGCCTCGAGCGCGATATCCTCGAAGACGGCCGCAGCGTTACGGTACGAGAAATGCCGCTCGACGTGATCGCGCGCAGCCTCCGATAACGACCGGCGCAACGATGCATCGCGTAATGCATCGGCCAGACTCGCGGCCAGTTCATCCGCGGTATCGCCGATCAGGCAATGCTCGCGATGTCGGACCGGCAGCCCCTCGACGCCAATGGATGTCGACACGACCGGGCAACCCATGGCCATCGCCTCGTAGACCTTCAAACGCGTGCCGCCGCCGACCCGCAGCGGGATCACGAATGCCGCCCCTGCGTGCACATACGGCCGCGTATCGGGTACGCGCCCGGTGAACCGCCAGTCAAAGCCCCGGCGTGCCGCTTCGTCGACGAGGTTGCGCGGCGGATCGCGGCCGACGATCGTCATCGTCGCATCCGGCACCAACGCGAGCAGTCGCGGCCAGACATCGTCGAGCAGGAAGCGGACACCATCGATATTCGCCAGCCAGTCCATCGAGCCGCAAAACACGATATCGCGACCTTCGCCCGGCGGCTGCCACGCGTAGTATTCGAGATCCACGCCCGTCGGGATCACGCGCACGGATCGCCCGCCGTAGTCACGTTCGAGGATTTTGGCATCGCGCTCGGACACGGCGACGACCGCATCGGCGCGCTCGATCACGGACTTCTCGTAGCGCACCATCTTCCGGTACTGATCATTCCAGATAGCCCGGCGCACGGGATCGGCGCTGACGTCACGATGCCGGGCGAATATCTCCGCCTCGACATTGTGCGTGAATACCACGAGCGGAACGTCGAGTCGCTCGGGCAACAGCACCATCGCGTGCGGAAAATCCGCGACGACGACATCGGGCCGCTCGGCCAGCAATGCGGCAACGGTTGCCCGTCCCGCCGCGGACCGGTCCGTCACAACGGGGATCGGTTGCCGGGACCACAGGTGGCGCATGCGGCTGATCCGGAACCAGGCGTTGCGCGACCCGACGGGCCAGTGCACGACCCGATCGGCGAATGCAGCGACCGCGGCGCTGTGTTCAGCCTGCTCCGCCGCCGTCGCCGGCCCGGCCAGCGTCACATCGAAACGCCCGTCATGCAGCCCGCGCAGTACCTGTGTCGTGCGTATCTTCGCGCCGGTATCGACCGGATACAAAAACATCGTCGCCACGAACAGCATGCGCAATTTGTCGTCGCCGGCCGTGGTCATGGCTTGACGGCCGCGCTGCCGGCCACCCCCTCACCGAAGATGACCTCGCGATACAGCCCGTCGTAGGCGGCCAGCATGCTCGCGATACTGAATGCGGTCCGGGCCCGGCGCAGCCCGGCCTCACCGTGCGACCGCGCCAACCCGGGCGATGCGACATACCGCTCCAGCGCGGCAGTGACCTGCCCGGCATTGCCGGCATCGACGAGGACGCCGGTCTCACCGTCGATGATCAATTCGACGTTGCCGCCGACCCGCGTCGCGACGATCGGCAACCCGGTCGCCATCGCCTCGAGCAGCGTATTGGATATGCCCTCGTTCAGCGACGGCAGCACGAAGACATCGAATTGCTTCAACAACTCGCCGATGTCGTCGCGCCAGCCGCAGATCCGCGCGGTGTCATCGAGACCGGCGGCCGCCAGTAGCCCGGCAATTTGCGATCGCATTTCACCGTCGCCGACCAAAACCAGGCGGACGTGACGCGCCGCTCCGGGATGCCGATGCACGAGGTCAACGAAAGCGCGGACCAGCGTGCACTGATCCTTGACCGGATCCATTCGCCCCACCGTGCCGATGACGAACGGTGGCTCCCCGCCCGGTTCCGCAAACAACGGCTCGGCGGCCGATACTCCGGGGTGAAAATGGTCCGTATCAACGCCGTTGCAGATGTGACGCACGCGCGCGGCGGCAACACCCTGCGTCTGCACCAGCCAGTCCGCGAGGTGCTGCGAGACCGTCACGTAAGTGGCGATAAACGGGTTACACCATCGTCTTAGCCGAACGCCGCGCGGCTTCCGGCCGTGCAGATCGGCGGCATCCCAACCATGGTAGCCGTGCAACCGGACGGGCACACCGGCAAGAAATGCGATGACGCTACAGTCGATCGTGCCGGTATTGCGCGTATGGACCACTTGCGGGCGCAGACGTCGCAGCAACCGCCAAAGTCGCAGATAGGTTTTCGGATCCTTCCCCGGACGCTTGTCGAGCGCGAAGACTTCGACGTCGTCGCGGACAATGCGATCCCGGAAGTCGGTAAAGGTCGTCAGGCAGATAACCGCGTGTCGGTAGCCGCCCAACGGCAGCCCGTTGATCAGGTTGACGAGACCGTTTTCGAGGCCGCCGTAGTCCAGCCGGTAGACGATGTGCGCAATCAACGGCGTGGACATTATGAAACTCTCATCGACCGTTCTGTCATTTCTTGATCCGCGTCACAGAAAGACGGACGCAAAACCTCTATGTTGTGACGCAGATCGCGTCCAATCGACGAAGAATAAATCACTCGAAGGTCGTATTGCCGTTTCGGACGCATATTACATAAACTATCGGTCATTGCCATGAACCGCCGGCGGATTGCGGGAGGACGATAGCGTTAAAACATACGCATGCCAATGCCGGCAAATGTGGCATATGACACGCGAATGACAACCAACGTGACTACAATAGCGGCAATAACCGCATGAGTGTCTTCGAATCGCCCGAATGCCAGCCAATGAGTATCGCGTGGCGCTTCGCGACCAAGGTGGCCCGAACGGCTCAATACCCAAATTCCGGTGAAGATAACACCCGGATTTATGCGTATAATTTCGAGCGGTTCGTGCAGGCCCAACATTTCACGGCCGGGAGAAAGAGGCGATGAATATCCGGGGTTTACTGATAACGAGTCTAATCGCGAGCTTTGCCCTGTCCGGCTGCGGCAGCAGCGGTGGCGCGGCGATGGGCGACGACGCCGAAAGCAGCGCGATTGCCAGCCAATACATCATCGGGCCCGGTGACCAGTTGCGCGTCTTCGTATGGGAACACCCCGACGTCTCGGAGACCGTTCCCGTGCGACCGGACGGCCGGATTTCCACACCACTGGTCGAGGACATGCAGGCCGTCGGCAAGACGCCCAATCAGCTCGCGCGGGACATCGAGACCGCATTATCCGAATTCATCCGTTCGCCGACGGTCAATATTATCGTTACCGGCTTCGTCGGCACCTTCGAAACCCAGATTCGCGTTGTCGGCGAGGCGGCCGTGCCGCAGGCGCTGGCCTACCGGCGCAACATGACGTTGCTCGACGTCATGATCGCGGTCGGCGGCCTGACCGAGAACGCATCGGGCAATCGAGCCAAGATCATTCGCAAGAGAGACGGCCAGACGGTAGAGATCCGGGTGCGCATCAACGGCCTGCTCAACAGCGGAGACATGTCCGAAAACGTGCTGATGCAACCGGGCGACGTCCTGATCATTCCCGAGTCCTGGCTGTAGTCCGGCTTCTGCGATCACACACACACGGCACACACACGGCACCCCCCACCCATGACGTTTGACGCAAAATTACGCCAGACCTTCACCGACGCGCTCGGCATGTGGCGATTCCGCTGGCCCGCACTGGCCATCGCATGGATCGTCGCCGCCTTTATCTGGATTTGGGTGCTGAGCCTGCCGGATCAGTTTCAGGCCCGTTCGCGGGTGTATGTCGATACGGAATCGGTACTGGCGCCGCTGATGCAGGGACTGACCGTCGAGACCGATACGATCAGCCAGGTGCAGCTCATGACCCGCGCGCTACTGAGCCGTCCTCAGCTCCAGGCGGTGGCGCTCGAAACCGGCCTCGAGATGCGCGCAGAGACCCCCGAAGATTTCGAGAAGCTGCTGGTCCGGCTGGAGCAGATGATCTCGATCGACGGCTCATCGACGCCACAGTTGTTCTCGATCAGTTATTCCGATCACGATCCGGTCATGGCCCGCGCCGTCGTCAGTTCCCTGCTCGACCGGTTCATGGTCGAGTCGCTCGGCGAGACCCGGAGAGATTCGAAGCAGGCCCAGAGTTTCATCGTGAAACAAATCGAAGACGACGAGCAGCGCCTGTTCGATGCCGAGATGCGCCTCGCCGAATTCAAGAAGTCGAACGTCGGCCTGCTGCCCGGCGCAGAGGGAGACTATTTCTCCAAGCTGGCCCAGAATGAAGCCGACATTCGCAATATCGAGGCACGCATGCGGTTGCTGCAACAGCGCCGCAACGAACTCCTGCGGCAGCTCGAGGGCGAGGAACCGACATTCGGGCTCGTCACACCGTCATCCAACGATCCGTTCGGCTCCAAGGCGAGCAGTTCGGTCGACGGCGCGATCGCCAACGTCGAAGCTCGCATCCAGGAGATGTTGCTGCGCCTGACAGACAAGCACCCCGACGTCGTCCGCGCACGCGAGACGCTCAACGACCTGCAAGAGATCCGTGACGAGGAACTGGCCGGCGCACCGGCACCCGCGAGCTTGCCAAGCACCACCGGACAGTATCAGGCCAGCGCGCTCGACATGAATCCGGTCTACCAGCACATGCGCATCGAGCTCAGCGAGAGCGACGTCGAGATGGTCACACTGCAGGCCGAACTGACGGACAAGAAAAGATCGCTGGGCTTCCTGCAGCAGCAGGTTGATGCCATCCCTGAGGTCGAAGCCGAACTGACGCGGCTCAATCGCGACTACAACGTTATCAAGTCCCGCCATGAATCCATGCTCGCGCGTCTCGAGAGCGCCCGGCTCGCGGAAGACCTGCAGATAGACAATGAAAAGATCGCCTTCCGGGTCATCGACCCGCCGTTCGTGCCGATCGACCCGTCCGGCCCGAACCGGCTGCCGATGCTGCTGGCCGGATTGCTCGTGGCGCTGGGCGCAGGCGGGGTCGTGTCCTACCTGCTGAATCTGCAGTTCCCCGTGTTCTTTTCCGCTCAGCAACTGGGCAATTTTTCGGGGCTGCCTGTCTTTGGTGTCATCAGCGACTTCTCGACTGGGTCGAACCACCGGTCCGACTGGGCATTCGCCGCGGCGACGGCCGGGTTGATCGCCGCCTGCGTGACACTGATCGTCGTCGAAAACTCTGCGGTCGATATCGTTCGCGCCGTGGGCAAGGCCGTTTGAAACTATGTCAATTATCGAAAAATCGGTCCTGACCGCGGAAAAACGCGCCCACGAGACGGCGAAACCCGACAAAACGCCGCCGAAGGCGGCGCCCGTGCCGCGGGAGTCCGACACATCATCGGCCGTCTTTGCCGGGCAGTTCGAAACGCAGCTCACTGATCCGGTATTCGTCAATCAGTTTCGGCAGCTCAAGCGTTCGATTCTGCGCGCATCTTTCGGCCCGCTCGCCGAGCCCGGCGCCAATCTGTTGATCATTACCAGTGCGCTGCCGAATGCCGGCAAGACCTTCATTGCCAGAAACGTGGCTCAGGCCCTGTCGCATGAACGCGATCGCAACGTTCTGCTCGTCGACACCGACAATGCGAAGAGAACGCTGACGAATGCGCTGGAGCTCAACGACCGACCCGGCTTTTTTGACCTGCTGAGCGATGAGAGCCTGTCGATCGATGAACTGATCGTGCATACGCCACTGCCGAACCTCGATGTCATGGCGGCCGGCGGCCGCTATGCCGATTCATCGGAGTTACTGAGCAGCCGCCGGGCCAAGGCGGTCGTTACCCGGCTGGCCCAGGACGACCCGGACCGGCTGGTGATCTTCGATGCCCCGCCGCTGCTGGCGACCCCCGATGCCCCGGCGCTGGCCGATCTCGGTGGGCTGTTCCTGCTGGTCGTCGAGGCCGGCGCAACGACGCGTCGGGACATCGAGCAGGCGCTCGAGATTTTCGGTGAGAAAAACACCGTCGGCCTGATCCTGAACAAGGCCACGAAGTCCAGCAGTTCGCTGCTGGGCTACTATGGCAGGCACTATGGAGCGGATGATGTGTGACGAGCAACCCGGCCGACCCGCAAGCGCGGGCGCACCGCTGTTGACAATGGTGCGCGGCGCCATCGCCTGCCTCGCCCTGTCGGCGGCCATTCCAGTCGCAGCCATGGACATCGAACCGAGTATTACCGCGCACGCGATCTACTCGGACAATATCTCGCTCGACGGTCCGGGACTCGAGACCGAATCGTGGGTCGGCATGCTCGAACCAGCCATCAAGATCAATCACGAATCGAGCCGCGTTGCGCTGGACGTGGACTACCGGGCGCAGTTGATCTGGTATGAAGAACCCGATGGCGCGGACCAGACGCTGCACCTCGGCAAGGTCGGACTCGATCTCGAATTGCTCCAGGACCGGTTCTTCCTGGAATCGTTTTACGATCGCAGCCAGATCCAGATCGACCCGGAGCAGCCGATCAGCAGCACGAATATCCCGTTCATCATCAATCGCACGGACCGCTCGCTGATTCAGACGGCGCCGCACTGGCGCTCACCGGTGTTCGGGCAGATCCTGGACGTCCGTTATACCGTCGGCCGGTTCGATTACGACGATCCGTTGACGCAGGACACGAAATTTCAGGTGGCCGACACGAGCCTCGCAAGTCCGGAGGCGGACACCGGGCTGGGCTGGCGACTGAACCATCGCTACCTGCGCTTCGAGTACGACACGCCACCGGACTCCAAGGCGCAGGAACTGGTGCTGACTCTCGACTACGCGCTCAGCCCCGGATTCTCGCTGGTCGGGTCATACGGACGCGAGAGCGAGTTCGGCAATTACACGAGCTCGAAGCTCGACGATTCCATCTGGAGCGCCGGCTTCGAGTCGTCGGGGACGCGCACGGATCTGGCCGCGTCCGTCGGCGAACGCAGCTTCGGCCGCACCTTTAATCTGTCGCTAGTGCGTCGCATGGGCCCCAACGGCGAGTTTACCGCGACGTTCACCCAGGCGCCGCGAACCTCCGAATCGGCTTACCGCGAACGCACCGTCAACCAGGACTCCGTGTTGACGACGGTCCCGCCCCTGCCGACCGTACCGTCTGACATCGATCGACCGGGTACCGGCTTCGTCTATGTCGAACGATTTGCACAGGCCGGCTTCAGCCGCGCCTTCAACCGCAATACGCTGACGCTGCTCGTCTATTACGAAAAACAAAGCGATTTCCAGGCCCGCGGCATCAACGCGACCACGCCGGGCAACCAGAGCCAGCTCGGCACGATCCTGCGCTGGGCCATGGAACTCGGACCGAAGACCCAACTCGACACCGAGCTCAGTTGGGTTGACCGCAGTTTCACCGGCAACGACGATATCAAAGACACGTACGGCGGCATCGTGCGACTTCGCCGCGAGCTGGGCCGACGCACGTCACTCGAAGGCTATTATCGACGCTCGGAGCGCACCGGCGCCGTCAATCGCGCGTTTGACTATACCGAGAACCAGTTCGGCATCTCTCTCACGCGCTCGTTCTAGCCGGGCCTCCATGCCCGGACCCATGTCGCAACAAACCCGGCACATGTTGCAGGATCTCCGATCTTCGCAGCGCCTGTTCCCCGCACTCGACACGCCGGCCGCGGCCGTGAACGGCATGTCGGTCGATGTCGAAGAATACTTTCAGGTCAAGGCCATGGCCGGCCGGATCGGGCGTGACCAGTGGGACACGCTGCCCGGACGGGTCGAGGGCGCCGTCGAGCGCATCCTGGCGCTGTTCGACGAGCACTCGGTGCAGGCCACGTTTTTCATCCTCGGCTGGATTGCCGAGCGGCATCCCACCCTGGTCCGACAGATCGCAGCAAACGGTCACGAGATCGCCAGCCACGGCTGGGCCCATCAACCGGCCGATGAACAGACCCGCGGCGAATTCCGCGACGATATCCTGCGCACCAAGCAGACGCTCGAAGACATCGGCGGCATCGAGGTCATCGGTTACCGGGCCGCGAGTTTTTCGATCAATGCCACGAACCTGTGGGCCCTGGAAGAACTCGAACGCTGCGGGTTTCGCTACTCGTCGAGCATCTACCCGGTACAGCACGATATCTACGGTCTGCCGGATGCGCCCCGCTTCGCTTTCCGGCCGCCGAACCTGACGCAGCTGGTCGAATGGCCCGGACCGACGATTGTCATCGCCGGACGGCGCTTTGCCTGCGGTGGCGGCGGCTGGTTTCGGGTACTGCCCTATGGACTGTTCCGCTGGGCTGTCCGCCGACTGCATGCAGTCGATCGCCAGCCTACGTTCTTCTACTTTCACCCGTGGGAGGTCGATCCGCAGCAGCCGCGCGTCACGGGCCTGGGACTCAAGTCTCGACTGCGCCACTACACCAACCTGGACCGGACCGAGCCGCGCCTGCATCGCCTGCTGAGCGATTTTCGCTGGGACCGGTTCGACCGGCTGCTCGACGCACGACAAGCCACATGAGCGCGATCACGACGCAGGTGCTGCCGGATTCCGGGGCCGATTATGACTGGGACGACTTCGTCGCCACCCATCCCGACGGCACGCTGTACCACACGCGCGCATGGCAGCGTATCGCCGCGCGCGCGTTCGGACACGAGTTGCATCCGCTATGCGCGCGCGACGCGCGGGGCCGGATCCGCGGCATTCTGCCGCTGGTGCGCCTGCAAAGCCGGCTGTTCGGGCATTTCATGGTCTCGCTGCCGTACGTCAATTATTGCGGCGCGCTCACCGACGATGACGCGGCCGACGCGCAGCTGATGAACCATGCCTGCAAACTGGGTCGCTCGCTGGGCGTCACACACATCGAATTCCGCGACCGTCGACCGCGCACCACCGATTGGCCCGTGCGCACCGACAAGGCCGAGATGATCCTCGACCTGGCCGACAGCGAGGACGCGCAATGGGCGGCGCTGACGTCGAAAGTCCGCGCCCAGGTGCGGCGTCCGGGACGCGAAGGTGCTGTCGTCCGATCCGGGGGCAGCGAGCTGATCGATGATTTTTACCGGGTGTTTTCGCGCAACATGCGGGACCTCGGCACGCCGGTCTACCCCCGCACGCTGTTCGAACGAATCGCCGAGGAACTCGGCAGCCGCGCGGAGATCGTCGTCGTCTACCTCAATGACGCGCCGGTCGCCGCCGGGATGCTGTTGCATCATGGCCTGACGACCGAGATCCCCTCCGCGTCATCGCTGCGTCACTGCAACCGGCTCGGCGTCAACATGCTGCTGTATTGGTCATGCCTGCAACGATCGATCGCGCGCGGCGCGCGGCATTTTGATTTTGGCCGTTCCAGCATCGACAGCGGCACGTATCGCTTCAAGCGGCAGTGGGGCGCCGAACCCGTGCCCCTGTACTGGCACTACTGGTTGCGCGACGGCCAGGCGCCGCCGCGGCTGAACCCGGACAACCCGAAATATGCGCTGGCGATCAATGCCTGGCAGCGGCTGCCACTGTGGGTCGCCAATCGGCTGGGTCCGCCGTTGTCGAGGCGGCTGCCGTGAGCCACGTAACGACACGCCGGCATCGGACCCCACGATAATGTGCGGCATCTACGGCGAAGTCCTGCTGTCTGACCGGGGCCGGATCGATCCCCGCGTCGTGCGCTCGATGGGCGACGCGATTATCCACCGCGGACCCGACGACGACGGTGTACACATGACCGAACGCGTGGCCATCGGCCTGCGCAGACTGTCAATCATCGATGTGGACGGTGGGCACCAGCCGCTGTTCAACGAGGACCGGACCGTCGCGGTCGTCTGCAACGGGGAAATCTACAATTTCCGCCAACTGCGCGCCAAGCTGACCGCCAGCGGACATACCTTCCGCACCGGCAGCGACGCCGAGGTGCTGGTTCATCTCTACGAGGAATACGGCGACGATTTTCTCGCCCACGTCGAAGGCATGTTCGGCTTCGCGTTATGGGACGAAGCCGGCGCCCGCCTGCTGCTCGCCCGGGATCGCATCGGCATCAAGCCGCTGTATTACACGACGCAGAACGACCGGGTCGCGTTCTGCTCCGAATCCAAGGCGCTGGTCGGCCGCGCGGATGTCGGCGCGGCGCTGGATCCCGAAGCCCTGGAACAGTTTCTGGCTCTCGGTTACGTGCCGAATCCGCACAGCCTGTTCGCCGGCGTACACAAGCTGCGCCCCGGCCATCTGGCCATCGTCGAGCATGGCCGCCTGACCGAGCATTGCTGGTGGCACCTCGAGTTTGCGACCCGCCACGGCCGGTCCGAGCAGGACTGGATCGACGAGATCGACGCGACGCTGGCCGACAGCGTCGCCGCCCAGATGATCAGCGACGTGCCGATCGGCGCATTCCTGAGCGGCGGCATCGATTCGAGCGCGATTATCGCCTACATGAAACGTGCCACGCCGCAGCCGGTCCGCACCTACTCGATTGGCTACAGCGGCTCGAGCGCCGCCGACCTGTATAACGAACTCCCGTTCGCACGCCAGGTCGCGGACCTGTTCGGCACCGAGCACCACGAGATCATGGTGGAACCCAACGTGATCTCGCTGCTGCCGAACCTGCTGTGGCACATGGACGAACCGACGGTGGACTCGGCACTGATCACGAGCTATCTCGTCTCCGAGTTCGCGAGCCGGGACGTCAAGGTCATCCTGTCGGGCGTCGGCGGTGACGAATTGTTCGGCGGCTACAACCGCTACCTGATGAGCCATTACGTGGCACAGATCCGGCGCGTGCCCGGCTGGCTGCGCCGCGGGGTGCTGGCGCCGCTGATCCGCGCGCTGCCGGAGGACCGGCATTCAAGGCTGCTGAACCTGTTCCGCTACGTGCGCAGCGTATCGCTGCTCGCCGATGCGCCCGAATCGGACCGCTATCGCCAGATGATGGAGGTGTTCGGCCGCCGCGACCTCGATGCATTGCTTCGCGCCGACACGCGGGTCGGCGAGGATGCGCTGGCCCGTATCCTGACCCGCTACGCCGACGCGCCGGAACTGGACCGCATCCTGGCCGCCGACGTCGGCACGCAACTGACCGATGAACTGTTACTGCTGACCGACAAGATGAGTATGGCGCAGTCGCTGGAATGCCGCGTGCCGCTGCTCGACGAACGCCTGCTGCGGCTCGCGACAACGATGCCGGACGACCTGCGGGTGCGCGGTCGCCAGACCCGCTATATCCTCAAAAAGGCCCTGCGCGGCGTGCTGCCGGACACGATCATCGACCGCAAGAAACGCGGCTTCGGCGCGCCGATGGGCGCCTGGCTGCGGCGCGAACTCGAGCCGGTCACCAACAAACTGCTGTCACGCGCCGCCGTAGAACGCCGCGGCGTGCTCGATCCGCGACAGGTTGCGCGCATCCTCGACGATCATCGCACCCAGCGGGCCGACCATACCGATCAATTGATGGCTCTGCTGTCCCTGGAATTGTGGTTCCGGATGTTTCTCGACGGCGAGACGCCGGCGGATCTGTCGGCGTGGCTGACGGCGGGAAACTAGCTCGATGCGATCATCTGCCGATCCGGGCGGGCTGCCATTAGTGACGGAAGCATGCGGCAGCGTCGCTGCGGGCTGCAGACAGGCCTTTCCGTATAGTTAAAACAGATATTAGATATATTACTTAATTATCTGTTTTTACTCGTAATTACTAATCAGCTCCAGAATCTCCGCGGTGCGCCGCTCCATCAATGCGATGTCGCCGCGCGACTCGACGTTGAGCCGGATGACCGGCTCGGTGTTGGACATCCGCAGGTTGAAACGCCAGTCCACGTATTCAAATCCGTAGCCGTCCATATCATCGACGGCCAGCGCATCGGGCGCGTACCGCGCATGTATGGCGGCCAGTACCTGGCCGGCATCGGCGACCTTGCGGTTGATCTCACCGGATGCCGGGTAGGCCGCGATCCGCTCGTTGACGAGCGCGGACAGCGGCTGGCCCGACTTCGAGATGATCTGGGCCACGAGCAGCCACGGGATCATGCCGCTGTCGCAGTAGGAAAAATCACGGAAATAGTGGTGCGCGCTCATCTCCCCGCCGTAGATCGCATCCTCGGCGCGCATCCGCTCCTTGATAAAAGCATGCCCGGACTTGCACTGCACCGGCGTGCCGCCGAGGCGCGTGACGATGTCCTGCGTATTCCAGGTCAGGCGCGGGTCGTAGATCACCTTGCCGCCCGGGTGCAGCGCCAGCATGGCTTCGGCCAGCAGGCCGACGATGTAATAGCCCTCGATAAAACCGCCGGTCTCATCGAACAGGAAGCAGCGATCGAAGTCCCCGTCCCAGGCCACGCCCAGGTCCGCGCCCGAGGACCGGATCGCGTCGATCGTCGCGGCACGGTTCTCGGGCAGCAGCGGGTTCGGTACGCCGTGCGGAAAATTGCCGTCCGGCTCGTGGTGCACGCGAATGAATTCGAACGGCAGGCGGGACGCGAGCCGGTCGACGGTCGCGCCGGCGCCGCCGTTGCCGGCATTGACGACGATTCGCAGCGGCTTGAGCGCATCGACATCGACATAGCCGAGCAGATGATCGATATACGGCGCGATGCAGTCAGTCGGCTTGACCGCGCCCCGGGTGCCGGACCCGGCGAGGCCGCCGGCCGCGATCAGGTCACGAATATCGTTCAGGCCGGTGTCGGCGCTGATCGGCCGTGATTCCTCCCGGACGAATTTCATGCCGTTGTAGTCCGAGGGGTTGTGACTGGCCGTGACCATGACGCCGCCGTCGGCGCCCAGGTGCGCCGTCGCGAAATAGACCTCCTCGGTGCCGCAGATGCCGATGTCGCGAACCGTGACACCCGCGCTCGTCAGGCCATCGATCAGCGCCGCGGCCATCACCGGGCTGGACAGCCGGATATCGTGGCCGACGACGATCTCGCTCGGCTGCAGGAATGCCGCACAGGCCAGGCCGATATCGTGCGCCAGATCCTCGTCGAGCTGGTCGGGAACCCGCCCGCGCAGGTCATACGCCTTGAAACAACTCAGGTCTCTGCCCATCGTGACTCTTCCTTTTTCTTCATGCACACCGGCAGGTTGGCCGGGCAGTCGTCAATCGGTGCGGCCCTCGCGGCCATATTTGTCCTCGAAACGCACGATATCATCCTCGCCCAGATAATCGCCGACCTGAACTTCGATGATATGCAGCAGCGACTCACCGGGATTTTCGATTCGATGTTTGGCGCCGACCGGAATGAATGTGTGCTCGTTGACGCGCAGATCGAACACCTGATCATCCAGCGTGATGCGCGCGACGCCGGCGACGACCACCCAGTGTTCCGCGCGGCGGTGATGCAGCTGCAGCGACAGGATGGCGCCCGGCAACACCGTCAGGCGCTTGACCTGGAACCCGGCCGCGTTCTCCAGGCTGTCGTAACTGCCCCACGGCCGGAATACCTCCCGACCGAGTTGCGTTTCCGGTCGACCGGCGGCGTCGAGCTCGGCGACGATCGACTTGACGTCCTGCGCCCTGGCCTTCGGCGCGACGAGAATCGCGTCCTTCGTCTCGACGACGACACACCCGTCAAGGCCGACGGCCGCGACGAGCCGGCTTTCCGCGCGGATCAGCGTGTCCGTGCAGTCAACGGCCACGACATCGCCCGTCAGCGTGTTGGACGCCGCATCCTGATCACTGACGTCATGCAGTGACGCCCAGGACCCGACATCGCTCCAGCCGGCGTCGAGCGGCACCACGCTCGCGCGGTCGGTGCGTTCCATGACCGCATAGTCGATCGAATCGGCCGGACAGGCATGAAAAGCCCCGGCGTCGAGCCTGATCTCCCGGCGCTCGGTGCCGTGCGCCGCATCGCCAAGGGCGAGCCGACAGGCCTCGACCATGTCCGGGTGGTGCGCCGCCAGTTCTGCGAGATAGGCAGCCGCGGAGAACAAGAACATGCCGCTGTTCCAGAAATACGAGCCGGATTGCACGTAGCGTCGGGCGGTCTCAAAGTCGGGTTTCTCGACAAACCGGTCGACCGCGAGCACGTCGCCGTCGCCCGCGATCGACCGGATGTACCCATAACCGGTCTCCGGCGACGACGGCACGATGCCGAAGGTCACGAGCCGGCCGGCCTCGGCGGCAGGGATGGCCACCTGCACCGCGCGCACCAGCGCCGTACCATCCCGGATCACGTGATCGGCCGGTAACACGAGCAGCAGCGTCGACTCGGGCTCCGACTCGAGCAACGCCGCCACGGCAACGGCAGGCGCTGTGTTGCGCCCTTCCGGTTCCAGCACCAGGGTCGGCGTCGCGCCGATTTCGGCAAGCTGCCGGGCCACGAGGAACCGATGCCCCTCATTGCAGCTCACCAGCGGTTCGAGTAGCCGGTCGCCCAGTCCGTCGAGTCGCTGCACCGTCTGCTGCAGCAGGGAGTGCCCGCCCGTCAATGCCAGCAGCTGTTTGGGATACTGCGCACGCGACAGCGGCCAGAGACGCGAGCCTGAGCCCCCGCACATGATGACCGGTCGAAGTTTCATGAACGGATCCTCCTGATCATTCCGTACGCCGGCCGTCCGGCGCCTTCATGATGGCCGCCCGCGGGCCGCGCGCCCGATCGAGTAGTACGTGAATCCCTGCTCGGCCATTGTCTCCGGATCATAGATATTGCGACCGTCGAATACGGTCGGCTCCGCCAGATTCTGCCGCAGGCTGGCAAAATCCGGGCTGCGGAACTCCTGCCACTCCGTCACGACCGCCAGCGCGTTGGCGCCCTGCAGGGCTGCGACCGCCGACTCGCATAGCGTCAGGCCTTCGCGGTCGCCGAAGATGCGGTGTGTCTCATCCATCGCCTCGGGGTCAAAAGCACGCACCTGGCCGCCGGCGGCCCAGACCTGCTCCATTAGCACGCGGCTGGGCGCCTCGCGCATGTCATCGGTCCGGGGCTTGAACGCCAGTCCCCACAGCGCGATGGTCTTGCCCGCCAGATCGCCGCCGAAATGCGCAATGATCTTCCGGCCCAAAATGGTTTTCTGCCGCGTATTGACGCGTTCGACGGCCCGGACCAGCTCCGCGTCGTAACCGGCCAGACCCGCAGAATGTGCGAGCGCCGTCACATCCTTCGGGAAACACGATCCCCCGTAGCCGATCCCGGGGTAGATGAACTCGTAACCGATGCGCGGATCCGAACCGATTCCGACCCGGACCTGCTCGATGTCGGCGCCATAAAGATCGGCGATATTCGACAGCTCGTTCATGAAACTGATCTTCGTGGCCAGCATCGCATTGGCCGCATACTTGGTCAGCTCCGCCGACGGGATATCCATCAGGATCAGCTTGTCGTGGTTGCGACTGAAGGGCTTGTACAGCGCCTTGATGTGCTGCGCGGCGCGCTCGCTGTCGGTGCCGACGATGATGCGATCCGGCTTCAGGAAATCGCCGATCGCGGCGCCCTCTTTCAGAAACTCCGGGTTGGAAACGACGTCGAACTCGATCACGGCCTCACGCGCCGCCAGCGTCTCGGCAACGACGTCCCGCACCCGCAGCGCAGTACCGACCGGTACCGTCGACTTGTCGACGACGACCTTGTAATCGTCCATGTGCTCGCCGATCGAGCGCGCGACTGCGAGTACATATTGCAAGTCCGCCGAACCGTCTTCGTCGGGCGGCGTGCCGACCGCGATGAACTGGAACAGTCCCTCGCGGACACCCCGGTCGATATCGGTCGTAAACGTCAGCCGGCCGGCGGCCGCGTTACGGCGCACCAGGTCCTCGAGCCCGGGCTCGTGAATCGGTATATCTCCGGCCTGCAGCCGGGCGATCTTGTCCGCGTCGATATCGACGCAGATGACGTGATTGCCGGCGTCGGCCATACAGGCGCCCGTGACCAGGCCGACGTACCCGGATCCGTGTATTGTCAAGTTCATCGTATATGCAACAGGTCTGAGGAAAAAACCAACGCAAGATTAATGGGTCCGGCGACGGATTGAAACGGGAGCCGTCACGCAATCGGCCCGTGACCGGTCCGGTGGCGGGTTTTTGGTCGGAAAACAGCCCGGAAACGGGCCAAGATGACGATTTCCGCCGTCGATCGCGGCATCAGGCGCTGCGGTTCGGGCGTCTCGATTCCAGTTGTGTGACAACGGTGCTCGCGGCCTCCACAGGATGCGCGGCGCCGTGCCCGGCCTGCCAGACCAGGTCGTCGATACCGTTCGTCGGCTGATAGCCGGCGACGCCGGCCAGCAGGATATCGCGGGCCCGCTCACAGTCGAAACTTCGCGCGGCCTCGACGAGTTCGTCGAGAAATACCTGGAGTTCATCCCACGGCAGCGACTCCTCCATGGCCCGCATGATCATAGGATGCTCGGTACCGGCAACGTTATTGCCGATCAGCAGTTCCTCATAAAGTTTTTCGGCGGGCCGCAGGCCCGTGTACTCGATCGCGACATCGCCGTCGGGATCGTCCTCGTCGCGCACCGTCAGGCCCATCAGGTGAATCATGCGACGCGCCAGGTCCTCGATGCGCACCGGGCGGCCCATATCGAGCACGAACACATCGCCGCCCTTGGCCATCGAGCCGGCCTGAATCACGAGCTGCGCCGCTTCGGGGATCGTCATGAAATAGCGGATGATCTCCGGGTGCGTGACCGTGACCGGTCCGCCGCGGCGGATCTGATCCCGGAACAACGGCACCACCGAGCCCGACGACGCGAGTACGTTACCGAACCGCACCATGCAGAAGCGCGTCTTGCCGCCGCGCTGATGCAGACCCTGCAGCGCCAGTTCGGCCATGCGCTTGGTGGCGCCCATGACGTTGACCGGCGACACGGCCTTGTCCGTCGACACGAGCACGAAGGTCTCGACCCCGGCATCCTCGGCCGCCTGAGCCGTGTACCAGGTACCGAAGACGTTGTTAAAGATGCCCTCGATCATGTTGTGCTCGACGATCGGCACGTGCTTATAGGCGGCAGCGTGGTATACCGTCTGCGTCTCATAGGTCGCGAAGATCGACCGCACTCGCTCACGATGATTGACCGAACCCAGCAGCGCCACGAGTTCGACGTCCAGCCGGTCGCGGCCGATGATCTGCCGCAGGTCACGGTCGATCTGGTACAGCGCGACCTCCGACACTTCCAGCAACACGAGGCGCCGGGGCCGCAGCACGAGGATCTGCCGGCACAGCTCCGAACCGATCGAACCGCCGGCGCCCGTGACCGCAACGGACTTGCCGCGGATGCAGGCATCGAGCAGGTGCTCGGTGGGTTGAATCGAGTCCCGGCCCAGCAAATCCACGACATCCACATCGCGAATCTCGTCGACCCGGGCGTGGCCCGACACGATATCGGCGATGTCGGGGATCGTCTGGACGTGGACGGGAAGGGCTTCGAGTCTGGCGATGATCTTCCGGCGCTTCCAGCGAGACACGGACGGCAGCGCGAGGAGTACCCGCTTGATTACCAGTTCATCGACGAGGCGCGGCAATTCCTCGGGGCTATAGACCTGGACCCCGTTAATCGAGCGGCCCTGCAGGGCCGGGCTGTCATCCAGATAAACGACCGGGACAAAATCCTGACCACCGGCCAGGGTGCCGACAAGGCTGACACCCGCCTCACCGGCCCCGTAGATCGCAACTCGCTCGCCGACGAGATATTGGCGCATCAGGTAGGCCCGCATCGCGAACCGGCTGCCGACGATACCGAGCAGCGCAAAAGCCCAGAAGATCAGCGCGGTCGTGTATATGACGGGTGCCGGATCCTGGCGGATCAGGTAGCTGATCCCCGCCAGTAATACCGCAACGAGCGATACGCCACGAAGCACGCCGAACACCATCTGGGCGCCGACGAAACGGATGATAGCTCGATAAAGCCCCTGCTGAACGAACACGGGAAGCGCGATCAATAGCGTTGCCAGAAACAGGGGTGCACGCTCGGTAATTGCGCTAACCGACTGATTATTGGTTAGAAAGATGGTTACCGCGAGCGCCGTCATCAAGACGGTGACATCGGAAAGGATTGCGATCAGGCGCTTGGTGCGTTGCGAGAACTGAACCAGATGAAGCTGCAGAGCCGTCGCGATCCTCTGGAATTCGCCTGGGGAACTAGACATTACAACTCATCAAAAAATTTCACTCGATAGTTGATGCGCCAATCCAGAGCGTGATTATACGCGTGTGGCGTTACCCGTAAAGCATCTTTTCCAATCTCAGGATCTGTTCCAGTCCACCGCAGCATCGACGTCGTCATTCGATGATCGATTGAATGTGCGATGACAATGGATTCATATCAACTCGATCAATCTGGAGGTACGCATCCATCCGGAATGGATCCGATGTGAATCAAGCCGTTTACAAACCAATCGCGCCGGTGCCGATTGCGGGACAGCTGGCACAACGAAATCGACAGGAGAAAATCTGGCGTGATGGCTCCGCCACCCGCTGACGCGCAGAAAAAACAGCGTTGTCTTTCACTTGCAGGCCCCACAAGGAGATTGGGATAAAAAGCAATCTGTCGCAGCGGAATTCTTCGCCTTGCGAGTGACGAGCCAATACGCCTGAGACTCGCCCCACGCAAACCGGGAGCGCCAAGTCTACTCTATAACCCCTCCATGTGGAGCGGAGCCTGTGCCACGGGTTGTCACCACTTCGTCGGCGCCGGGCGGCGGATGAGGCACCAAGGGGGCCGTGCGCAACGCAATCTGAACCAATTCAGCCGATGCGCCCCTGTGACGGAGTTCCTTTGCGACTTCCTCCAGAACCCGCCCGCGCGAAATGATGCCGACCAGAGTCAGATAGATCAGCCTCAGGTTCAGAGCCAGGCTTCGTTGATCGATATAAAACAGACTCAGCCTGCTCTTCCACGGCCTGATTAACTGGTTGTAAGCAAGATCCGGATTCTCACGACCGTCCAGGATTTCACCCTCATCGGCGAAAACGATCGATGAGAAATCCGTAATTCCGGGCCGAACCGACAGTAATCGTCGCTCCTCCTTCGTATACAGCCGGGTTTCCGCTTCGACGTTTGGCCGTGGACCGACGAGACTCATCTGGCCGATCAGGACGTTCCATAATTGCGTCACTTCATCCAGCTTATATTTTCGAATGAAATGGCCGACCGGCGTGATGCGGGAATCATTGAGCGCCGTGGAATCGACTCCGGTGGTGTCCGCATGAATCAGCATCGAACGCAGCTTTACCATACGGAAAATTCTGCCGCCTTTCCCTACTCTCGGTGCGATGTAAAAGGGCGAATGCCAGTCCTGAATCCATACGGCCAGACAAACCGGGATGAGAAGTGGTGACAACAGAACCAGACCAAAGAAAGCGGCCAGAAAATCTAACAGGCGATAAAACATACGGCGAAACAATTATCCGTGTCGAACCAATTTTTTCGCCGCGTCAATAACATCGTTGACACTGGGATAGTAACCATCCTCAAGCGCCTTGCTCGTTGGCACCGGCGCATCGGGCAAAGTCACGCGCACGGGCGAAGCCTTCAGCACGCCCGATTCGATATTTTCCACGACCGCAGCAATGATCTCCCCGCCCATCCCCGCGGTTCGCCAACCACCGTCGATAACACACAGCTTCCCGGTTCGTTTGACGGATTCGCAGATAATATCGGAGCGAAAAGGATTCAGGACTCTGACATCTATAACTTCGACGGATATCTGCTCTTCCTCCAAGTGTTGCGCAGCTTGTTCAGACAGCCAGGTGGAATGCCCGACCCCGACGACCGTGATGTCCTGACCATGCCGGAGAATCTTCGGCCCCTCGTCTTCAAGGGGACGTTCAGTCACCGCCGGCAATACCGCCGTTCGTTCGTACAGCCAACGATCATCGATGTACATGACCGGGTCATCACAAAGCACGCTGGAAATCAATAAGTCGCGCGCATCCTGCACCGTTGTGGGCATAACGACCCGCAAACCGGGGATATGCGCAAACCAGGAATGCAAGGCCTGGGAATGCTGCGCACCCTGCTCTCCACCGCGGTTAATGATGGATCGAATAGTCACGGCGGGAGATGCCTGACCGCCGAGCATATGAGACCACTTCGCCGCCTGGTTGATAATCTGATCCGCGGCCAACACCATGAAATCCATGCGCGGATGCACAACGATGGGCCGATAACCGAATAAGGAAGCGCCTATGGCCGCTCCCGTACAGGCAAGCTCCGAAACCGGTGTATCGATAATCCTGTCGCGACCAAACAACTGGTCCAGATCCGTCATCGTATTACCGACGTACCATGGACTCCAAAGTCCCTGACCGATACAGAATACCTCCGGATACGTCTCAAGCAGGTAGACGAATCCCTCCCGGATGGCCTCACCGTAATTGACCGGATCACCCGCGCTCATGCCCGGGCCCTCGTCGAGTAAACAAGATCCAACAAAGTACTCTTGTCCGGATAAGGCGCTGCCCGCGCCCGGTCGACCGCACTGCGCACCTCACTCATCACACCTCTGGATTGCTCGTCAAACTCATCCGGAGTGATAAGACCTGCGCCCGCCATCGCCGCATGCAGCCGCTTTATCGGACAGCGCTGCTTCCATGCGTTGACGTCCTGCATCTTCCGATGCACCCCGACGTCAATATCCTCATTCGGCCCGACATGTCCCCGCAACCGATACGTAACCGCCTCGAGAAATCCGGGACCGCCGCCTGCCCGGGCCCTGGAAATAAGCTCACCCGCGGCTGCCGAAACCCTGACCACATCGTTGCCGTCGACAATCCTGCTTTGAATACGATGCGCCTCTGCGAACCGGGCAACCGAGTCGCTGGGCTGGCGCAATTGAATATCGAGATGACTCGAAAACAGATTATTCTCGACGACAAACAGAATCGGTAACTCGTAAACAGAGGCGAGATTGAGCGATTCATGAAAAACGCCCTCCTCGCAAGCCCCGTCGCCGAAAAAAGCCACCGCGACTTCCTGTCCGCCGCCCATCTTGGCCGCGAGCGCAGCGCCGACCGCTATGGGAATCGTAGCCCCAACCAATGGGACCGAACCCTGGAATCCCACCGAGGCACCGTATAAATGCATCGACCCACCCATGCCATTTGATGCGCCATCCGCTTTCCCCAGAACCTCGGCAATCAACGAGTAGACGTCTCCGCCCAGGGCAAGGAACTGAGAATGAGATCGATGGTTGCCAAATACCCTGTCCGTGGCATTCAAACCGGACGCCACCCCAACGGCGACTGCCTCCTGGCCAATGCCCAGATGACACGGCGTCTTCGCGACGCCTTCCGTTACCATCTCACCGATCAGCTCCTCCGCACATCTGATCAACTGCATGGAACGGAGGTATTCCAACAGTGTTCCGGCGTCGTTTCCCGCTATTTCGAGAGGCTCGGAAAACCGACCCGGATCGGCCAGCCCACCAAGGTCCGAATCACGCCTCATCCGATCACTCAATGCCCAACTCCGTAAAACAGTTTTGTCGTCTCAATAATATATTCGACGCCATCGTCAGATAAAGACGTGTTCATCGGCAGCAGAATCGCCTTCCGGTAGATATCTTCGGTTTTTGGCAGCGAATAATTTGTCAGCCCCAGGCCGGGCATCTGATGAACGGCCTTCCCGCCAAACTGAACGATGGTTCGAATACCACGATCCTTCAGGTACTGCGCGTATTCATCTCGCCGAACGGCTTCCATTTCATAATTCTGAAAGACATCAAAATTTTTCGACTCCGAATCCGGAGACGGTGGCAGATGCAGCTGCTCAATGCCCCCCAATCCCTCCTGGTACATCATCGCAATCCGACGCCGGCGGACAATGTCCTGATCAAATGACTTCAATTTGAAGTCCAAAACGGCTGCCTGAAGATTGTCTAACCGACAATTCGTACCCCAGGAGACCACCTCCCCACTGGCATCGCGCCCATGGTCGCGCAACAAATATACCTGCCGCGCAATTTCATCGTCATTGGTTACCACCGCGCCGCCGTCACCGAAACAGCCGAGCAACTTCGCCGGATAGAAGGAAAAAGTCCCACCCAGGCCAAAAGTCCCCGCGAATTGGCCGTCATACCGGGAACCCAGTGCCTGCGCCGCATCCTCTACGATACCGAGACCGAAATCATCGGCAATGGCCTTTATCGCGGCCATATCGCAGGTCCTGCCATTCAGCTGGACCGGCATTATCGCCTTCGTCTTTGAAGTCACTGCCTGACGAGCGAATTCGGGATCCATCATATGATCCGAGCCGCATTCGACAAGCACTGGCGTGGCGCCCAAGAAATGAATCGATGCCACGCTTGCAACATAGGTATGTGAAGGAACGATTACCTCGTCACCCGGACCGATCCCGGCCGCACGTAGAACCAACATTAGTGCGTTGGTGCCGTCGGCAACCCCAAGCACGTGTTTTACGTTCAGAAATTCCTGCAACGATTTTTCGAAATTTACCAAATCACTTTGCAGGATATATGCTCCACGGCTCAGCACATCGCGCATAACCGCGGTTAACTCTTCTTCCTGTCGCAAGAAATGATCTGCGTAGTTGAAGAATGGGATATCTCTATATGACGTCATCATGGACTCTCGATTATTCTGAATTCATTTATCGACTGCAGGTCCGTTTTTCGTCACCACGCAATACAGAACCTTGTGGCGACGATCCGGCATCCCCGGCGTCAAAACATCCGGCGGCTGATATTGAACCTCAGTGCCGGATATTTCCGCAGGCATTATTACGGGCTGACCGAAAACCAGTCGCTTGAGCAGCCTCTTCCCCAGCATGGACTTTGGCATCAGCCCCAACCCTACCACCATCATCTTGATAGGCCGAAGTATTTGCTGGCGCCACGATACCTGACCGATATCCAAGTATCCGAACAACTCGACAGAACCCAAACCCGAAAACTCGCGTTGCAATTCGGCGCCACCAAGATATCGGTGACTGTGCGGGCTGGGATTGAAATCTGCCAAATCCTTGTTCGCGGTTGCAATCAGAAGCTTGCCACCGGGTCGAAGAACCCGTCGGCATTCGTCAGCCAGTCTGTCAATTCTCTCGATATAGTAGATCGCCTCGAACAGGATCAATACATCTTTCGACGCGTCCGGATAGGGCATTTTCTGCGCATCGAATTGTTTCGTCGAGATCCTGGCACCGTAATGCGCTCGAACGATCTCCAGCATCGCAGCACTGAAATCGCCCGCATCAAATGTATGGGAAACCCTGTCCAGCAACCCGAGTCCCGGGCCGGTACCGCAGGCAATTTCAGCCACGTCCTTGTCCCGGCAGTATTCGCCGGCCCAGACATACCGGTTGGCAAGCCGTTCCAACTGTTCCGCTGAAATCGGCTCACCAGCCAACTCCGTAACATCAAGAAAATCCTGTGCGACCGCGCTCAAAGGTGCCTTCCTTATCGACCAAATGTACTGCTTATTTCGGAGGGGGAGAATATCGCACTAACACCGAAAAAAATGAATCCCCGAAAGGGATGGATAAACCGCTCAGGCTACCAACTTATCGGCAGGCTCCCGACCCATTTGCTGCTCGATATAGTCGGCAAAATCCGAATAGATAATACGCTCGTCATATCGCTCATCAAAAATCTTCCGGACCCGCTCACGGGTTTCTCTATACTGACGCTCGTCATCGCACAGCCTGATTACCTGCCTCGCCAGAGCCTCGTCGTCATCATACGGAAAGTACCCCCCCAAGCCCTGTTCATCCAGCACCCTGCGCATTTCTCCCTCGAACGCCGAAAGAACCGGCAGGCCCCTGGAAAAATACAGAAAAGCCTTGTTGGGGAAAAAAAGCGCTTTCATGCTCGTTGGACAAATTCCCACGGCGGCCTTTTCAAGCAACGCGCTGATAGCATCCTGCTCCAGCCAACCGGTCAATGTGATATTCGGCAGATTGCGGGCACCTGCGACGATTTCGTCGTATAGATCGCCGCCTGCCCCCCCGATAACAATGGCGATATCCTCACGCCCTTCCGAAATCAGCCTCTCGGCGAGCTTGATAAGAATTGCCGGGCTGTGAAACGGTGAAAACGTCCCCACGAATACCACGATAAACCGACCGTCCAGCCGACGCAGCCAGTCCGGCGATTCGATTTCCGAAACCGGTGCGGGCCGGAACCCAAGATGAAAAACCCGATCGCCGTCATTTCGCTTCCGTGTGCAGTAACTCATTGCCCATTCCAGAACGTCCTCCGACATTGCCGTAATCCTGTCGGCCGACCGGAAGGAAAAACGCGTCATGCGAAACTCGTTCATCAGCAATACTCTTGCCAAAGGCCGCAACAAACGCGGAATAGCCGTTAAAAATATATCCGGCCAGTAATCCCTGGCATCGATGATCAGGGGAATATCCCGCTGCTTCGCATACTTCGACGCCTGATACGCCAAATCATATGGCGGCAGTGAACAAACGATGATATCCGGTGCGGGAAGATTCCTGCTGCGCTTTTTGAATTCTCGCGCGACAATTCTGTGATCGATGATTCTGGCAATTGAAAGATTCGACCGGTAACCGCTTCCATGCAACAGCTCGAGGCGCACTCCACTTTCAAGCGTTCCGCTTCGCTCACGCGTGGCCCATTCCTTGCGCAAATGGGAAAATGCAGCGGCCCACCAAATTACCTCATGACCGCGAGACACTAACTCTTCCGCCAACACCGCGGTGCGCAATTTTCGCAGGTTACGACTGAAAGGAATATCTTCTCCGGTTTGAATCAGCCAAATCTTCATTAGCCGAATAAATCCGTCCGGCGTATCACGAGTGAAAAAACTCCCTTATTTTCATACAGACGTAATCACATGCTTCGGCATCAACATGTTCCCCTATTGGAAGGCTCAATAAACGGCTATCCTCGCGATTTGCGCGCAACGACTCCGTCGCCTGCTCCAGGGATGCATAGGCCGCCATTTTTGGAATGGCCATTGGATAATGAATGCCGCTGGAAACACCATGGTCGGCAAGGAACGCCTGCAATTCATTTCGGGCATCACAGCGAATCACAAACAAGTGGTAGACCTGCCGCGCCCAGTCCGCCCGCCCCGGAAGTTGCACGCCGGAACAATCGGTCAACCCGGAAAGATAGCGATCCGCAATCCTGATGCGATGTTCCGTCCACTTCTCCAAATGCCTCAGTTTTACCGCCAGTACGGCTGCCTGAAGATTATCGAGCCTGGAATTTCGCCCAACGATTTCATGGTCAAATTTTTCCAGCCTCCCGTGATTGGCAATCCTTCGGCAACGTTCCGCAAATTGCCCGCTATTGGTGGTAATTGCGCCGGCGTCTCCAAATGCGCCGAGATTCTTCCCCGGAAAGAAACTAAACGTTCCGGCCTGCCCGATACCGCCGACCCGCCGACCCTTGTACTCCGCACCATGCGCCTGCGCACAATCTTCGATGATCGCCAGATCATGCTGCCTGGCCAGAGACAATAACGGGTCCATATCACAGGGATGTCCGTACAAGTGAACCGCAACAATCGCAGCCGTTTTCTCGGAAATACAATTTTCCGCATCTCCCACGTCGATCGTCATGTTGGCTTCGTCGCAGTCGCAAAACACGACCTTGTGGCCGGTCCGCGTAACCGCCTCGGCAGTCGCTATAAAGGTATTCGCGGGAACGATAATTTCGCTGCCCGACGGGATATCCAGCGCCTCGAAAACAATCTCAAGCGCATCGGTCCCGTTGCCGACACCCACACACTGTTCGACGGACTGGAATGCCGAGAAAGCGCTTTCAAATTCCCGTAGCGCCTGACCACCGATAAACGCGCATGCGTCAACGACCTCTGCCATGGCCGCATCGATGTCTTCCTTTATCGATTGATACTGAGCCGGCAAATCGAGAAATGGCACCCTCATGATTCTAGTTAAGCTTCCTGGCGGGATTTCCCGCATAGATTCCCGGTTCGATGATGGATTTTGTAACGACGGACCCTGCGCCAATGACAACATCATCACAAATTGTCACGGGCATGATGGTCGCATTCGAGCCGATCGAGACGTGATCGCCTATTTTTGTCGGCTTCCATAAAGACCTATCGCCCCGGGCAGGCCCACCATTGGAAAAGGAGTCATTGATAAACATGACGCCATGCCCGACGAAACAATCTGCGCCAATGGTCACCAAAGAACAGACAAAGCTGTGAGACTGGATACGAGTTCGACATCCAATCGTTACGTCATTTTGAATTTCGACAAACGGGCCGACAAAACACCCGGCCGAAATTTTACACCCGTAGAGATTTACCGGCTCGATAACCGTCACTCCGGCACCGAAATCGACGTCTCTTATTCCCGCCGGGATGGATTTCTCCGGCGAGATCATGTCACGGGAACCCCGAGCCTGCATTGCTTCGGGGAAAAACGCAGTTGTACCTCGCGGCCGGTTTCTACCGACTCGTAAATTGCCATGATCAGTTCGAGGCTCCGTCTACCCTCCAGCCCGTCGACAAGCTGACGTGTTTTGTTGCTGATGCAATCCACGACATGTTCGTAATACGCCTTGTGTCCAAAACCATAAACATCCGGAGGGTTCACCGAGTAGCGCTCCCGTATATCCAGATCTTCAGGCGATTCTTCAGAAAAGTTCCATGTCTGCATCTCGTTAACCGCGAACCCGCCGATGACGACACTACCCTTCTCGCCCAGGATCGAAATCGAACCCTCGAGATCTTTCGGACGCGTTGCTGTCGTTGCTTCCACAATCCCCAGTGCTCCGCTGCGAAATTTCAGCACAACGATAGCCGTATCTTCCGCCTCGATGTCGACCAATGCTGTCGCACTCTTGGCAAAGACACTTTCCACATCGCCCATCATCCATTCGAGTAAATCAATATGATGGCTTGCCTGGTTTGCCAGCACGCCGCCGTCCGAACTCCACTTCCCGCGCCATGCAGCCTGATCGTAATAAGCCTGATCACGGCACCACCTGACCCGGACAGTGCCCATAACGAGCTTGCCGAACCGTTCCGCCTCCAATGCCTCACGCAGCTTGACGACCGGAGTATTGAATCGATTCTGCTTGACGACAAATAGTTTGCACCCGTATCGGTCGCATGCCTTGATCATTGCATCCGCGTCATCCAGGGTGAGCGCCATTGGCTTCTCTACCATGATGTGCTTGCGATAAGGGGCGAGCTCTATTGTATTGGCAGCATGCTTGCCACTTTCAGTCAGCACGACGACGCAGTCCACGTCGACAGAGCGCATCATTTCATGCAAATCCGTGAAATACGGGACTGAGTACTTTTCTCCCAGGCTAGCGGCCGCATCTGCATCGATATCGCAGACGGCCCCGAGTCGAGCGCCGCCAATGGAACCGCTGCCCAGCAACTCCGAATGGCGCACAGCGATCCGTCCACAACCCACCAAGGCAAAAGTCAGCATCCACCACTCCAGCAAGATCCAGTCACGAGTATTTCCGCCCCCAAAAACAGACGAAGTCTACCCCAAGTAACCCAACAGCCCAATACCAATAGATTCTCCCGTGGAGCACACCAATCTGAATTTCCGGAAACGCCGATGGGCACCGACATTTCGTATTGTCGGCCGGCCGAAGGAAATAATGTTTGAGTTTGAGCCCTGATTCCCGGCAAAATGGTCACCGACCCGGCATCAGCTGCCCCTCTAATTAATCGCTAAGGCTCTAAGAATCGATGGAACTTGAAGAATTACGCTCGCACCTCCAGGAAATGGAGAAAATTTCCGATGAATATTGGCTGAATAGCCTGAGCGAAAGAAAGAAAAAAGAGCTCGAATTTCATGACATGCATAGAGACCGCTCAAAGGCGGAGGAAATGCGACAGGCTGATGCAGATACATACGAAAAACTGTATGGAAACAAGAAATTCTATTCGACTACCGCCTTATCAAATTCTTACATGGACGAATGGATAAAGAACAACGTCAAAGATAAGGTCGTTCTGGACTATGCGTGTGGAAACGGACTAAATGCAATACGGGCCGCGAAAGCAGGGGCCAAGCTCGCGATTGGCATCGATATCAGTAGAACATCCGTCCAAAACGCTGCCAACGATGCAAAAGAAGCGGGCCTCGCGGACAACACATATTTTCTGCAATCAGACGCTGAAAATACAAAACTTCCCGCTGATTCCATCGACATCGTAATTTGCTGCGGAATGCTTCATCACCTTGATCTTTCTTATGCATTTCCGGAACTACGACGTATTCTTGCGCCGGGCGGAAAGCTCTTGGCCATAGAAGCTCTCGACTATAATCCACTGATCAAGCTCTACAGGACAATTACACCTGCAATGCGCACAGAATGGGAAAAAGCCCATATCCTCGACATGAGTGACGTTAGATTTGCCAAAAGATTTTTCGATATCGGCGAAGTTAAATTCTGGCACATCACCAGTATCATCGCTCCATACGCACCAAAATTACTGCCCATCCTGAATGCCATCGACAAAATATTGACCGGAACTCCTCTGGTAAAATATCTGGCGTGGATTTTTACGTTTGAACTGATAAAGGAAAAAAAGTAGTCGGATCGCATGAATCCCGTGGCGATCGGCTATCTGCATCTATATTAATGCAGCGATAATTTCTTCCAGGTCCTCCTCGCTCATATAGGGGTGCATCGGCAGACTGAGAACCTCAGTCGAAATCTTCTCTGCGACCGGGCAGCCATCGGACTTAGGCATCAATTTTGCAAATGCAGTCTGCAAGTGCAGTGGCTTGCCATAATATATGGCGGTCGGCACCCCACGATCCCGCAAATTCGATATCACCCGATCGCGATTCTCATAACGCGGCCTGACGGTATACTGCGCCCAGGCGCTTACATATCCGGCTGCCGATTCGGGAACAACATATTTTTCCCGCAGACTTTCACCATAGATCTTCGCGATCTCCCGACGTCGATCCAATTCCTGATCAAATACCTGCATCTTTGCGAGCAAAATAGCCGCCTGGATAGTATCCAGCCTGCTGTTCATCCCAATCCGGACGTTGTCGTATTTATCTCGCCCCTTCCCGTGCACGCGCAAGGATTTCACTACATCAGCGAGTCGATCGTCATTAGTGAATACTGCACCACCATCGCCATAACAACCGAGGGGTTTCGCCGGAAAGAAACTGGTTGCGGCCAAGACGCCGAAACTGCCACTTCGACGCCCATCGATGGACGCCCCAAAAGACTGAGCGCCATCTTCAATCACGGCGATACCATATCCTTCCGAGACCGCCGTTAGCGCAGGATAATCTGCCGGCAACCCAAACATATCCACGCCAATAACCGCCTTTGGCTTGAGACGACCTGCCGACAATACCGCTGTAATCGAATCAGCGAGCGCTTCCGGAGAAATATTGTAGCTTGACGCGTCAATATCAACGAATACAGGGGTTGCTCCAACCAAACTGATGACTTCTGCCGAAGCCACAAAAGAAAATGCCGAAGTAAAAACCGCATCGCCCGGACCGATCTCAAGCGCCATCAGGGCAAGTTGCAGCGCATCAGTTCCATTCCCGACACCGATCGCGTGCTCGACGCCCGCGAAATTCGCCAGCAATGCCTCGAGCTCCTGCACCTCCGGACCGAGAATATACTGCCCGTGATCCAGGACCGCGGCAATTCTTCGGTCGATTTCGCCCTTCAGTGCGACGTACTGCGCTTTAAGATCAATAAATTCCATTTGATCGAGTCTACTCCCTGGGCGACACGACACCGTTCTTCAATACATAGACGGTAGTACTGACCGGGCACACCGCCTCCACGTCCTGGCCTCCGAGCGGCAACTTCAGCCTCTCACCCACGGCGCTCATCCAACCGACATGTTTCGCCGGAACCCCCACTACCAGGGCATAATCCGGAACATCCCGGGTCACTACCGCCCCCGCGGCGACAAACGCATAACGGCCAATCGTCACGCCACATACGATTGTGCAGTTGGCCCCCAGCGTTGCTCCTTTTCTGACCAGCGTATCCCTGTATTCATGCTTTCTAACGATCTCGGCGCGAGGATTGTACACATTCGTGAACACCATGCTCGGCCCACAAAATACATCCGATTCCAAAGTCACATTGTCGTAAATGGAAACGTTATTTTGTATTTTTGCGTTATCCCCGATCAGCACATTGTTGGCGACAAAGACATTCTGGCCCAACGAACACTGCGATCCGATTCTTGCGCCACCGCATACATGGGTCCAGTGCCACACTCGGGTACCATTCCCAAGTTGCGCCCCTTCATCAACAATAGCCGTGTGATGAACCCAATAATCTTCATTCATCGCTGCCGCCTCGACTGAAAAAATTTATCAATGCTTACATTCTACCCAGATCCAATGTCCGCAATAACGGATGGAATTCGCCCTGCATGCCAACCGGACTCATTGATCGGAGCTCCGAAACGGCGGTGACCGCGGCGCGGTTTTCATCAATTCCGAATCCCTGACCCGCCAATATCTGCTCATAACTCTGCGTATGAAGATCGGTAAAACCGCCTGAAAACTCAATTTCGTCTCCATTAACGGTAATGCTGCGATATGTCCTGTTCGCTGCCTGCGCCTTCACTGATTCAGGAAGATGATTCGAATCGATCGACAGTAACCAACGGACCCGTGCGCGCTTCAGCTCGAGATAGCCCGAAGCAATTTGACCGGAGCTGATATGCAGCCGGTATTCCTCGATGGCGCCAAAAACGAAATTCAACATATCAAAAAAATGCACGCCGATATTTGTGGCGATCCCACCGGATTGATTGACGTCACCTTTCCATGACACACCATACCAACGCCCACGTGACGTGATGTACGTCAAATCCACATCGAATTTCGTATCTGGCGAAGCCTCTTTTACTCGTTTTCTCAATGCAATAATAGACGGATGGAGCCTGAGCTGAAGTATTGAGTAAACGCGTTTCCCGGTAGCCTTTTCCATTTCACTAAGGCCATCAAGATTCCATGGATTCAACACCAGTGGCTTCTCGCAGATTGCGTCGGCGCCTGCCCTCAGGGCATAACGAACATGCGCATCATGAAGATAGTTCGGCGAACATATCGATACATAGTCGATGGTTTCCCCCTGGCGACGACGCAAGTCGACATGTCGATCAAATCGCTCAAATTCCGTAAAAAAATCCGCTTCCGGAAAAAAGCTATCCATGACTCCCACGGAATCACTTTTATCCAACGCCGCGACCAGAATATTTCCGGTATCCGCGATTGCCCCCATATGACGCGGCGCTATATAGCCTGCCGCACCGATCAAAGCGAATGTCTTCATTAATACTCCAGCCAAACCAATTCCTGCGACCCGCATTCTAGCGAATATTCATCAGCGGACGCCGCATAATGCGCAATAGTCCAGCCGAATCGAATGATCCTCGGAAATCTACGACGCCACACCGGGCGGGGAAATACCCCCCGGACCGCCCTGGATGCGAAGCTGCAGACGGCGCGAGCATTCGCAAGCAGACCACCGGTAACGCCCCAATCGGGTTCCGAAACAACGAAGCATGGCCGTGTTAACCAGCAAAATTTACGATCTGGAACAAAACCGGCCGATGGCGAAAAACGCAAAAGCGCCTCCACATCATATTGGACTCGAGGCTTTTCTCCCAATTCCACTAGCCCCGGAACGGGTAATGGTATTCTCCGCAGCGTCCATTGCCTTCTAGTTCCGGATAAGTCGGTCAGCGATCGCGGTGGCCGCATTTCCGGCGCCATAGGGAGCCCCTTGCCTGCCCACAGAGTCCAGATTACTCAAAATCGTCTCCGCCACGATTTCCGATGATTCGGGAGAAACGATCAAATTCCACCCCAGATCCACCAACTCCGTCCACTCCGTCTCATCCCTCAGGGTGACGCAGGGTTTCCCGTAGAAAAACGCCTCCTTCTGGACGCCACCAGAATCCGTTGCAATCAATCTTGCATTACGCTCCAGCACAACCATGTCAAGATAACCCACGGGAGCAATAAACCGAATTCGAGACACATCTACGTCGAAATTCTCCCGCGCTATAGCGACCTTCGTCCGCGGATGAAGCGGCAGTATTACCGGCAGACTCTCAGCAACCCTGTTCAAACCGGAAAAAACCGCCCGCAGACGTGCGACGTCATCCGTATTTTCCGCTCGATGAATGGAACACAACACATAGCCGCCCCGTTCAAGCGCCAGATCGTTGAGAATCCGGCTTTGGCTCTCGGCCCTTTCTCCGAAATAAAGCGCCGCATCAAACATCACGTCGCCGACGGACAAAATTTTCTCTTCAGATATGCCCTCTTTTAAAAGATTTTCTCTACCGGCCTCAGATGGAACAAAAAGAATATCGGACGCATGATCAGTCAGTATTCTATTAATCTCCTCGGGCATTTTTCTGTTATGCGATCGCAAACCGGCTTCGATATGCGCCAACGGTAAATTCAACTTGGCAGCAGCGAGGGCGCCCGCAAGCGTGGAATTCGTATCTCCGTAAACCAGCGTCCAATCAGGACACTCCTCCAGCAGGATCTTTTCAATACCCTGCAGCATCAATGCGGTTTGCTCGCCGTGCCGCCCCGATCCGGATCCGACATCGAGACAGTAATTTGGGCGCGGTATTCCCAATTCAGAAAAAAATACATCTGACATATTGCTGTCGTAATGCTGTCCGGTATGAATCAGTATCTCCTCCACCCCGGCCAACGCCCTGGAAACAGGCGCCGCCTTTATAAATTGCGGGCGAGCACCAACCACTGTACATATCTTCACCAAATACTCTCTTTAGAAATGTTTTCTATCAATCCGACCCGAGCTTCCACTTCACAATGAACCTCGCGATCGAAGGACTATTCATGTATTCCCGCGAAACAGTAAAGAAATCCTATTAATCATCAGCCTGATCAAGGCCACAGGTATTGCACGCTTATTGTAACCGCGTAAAACCCTGCAGCTAATGCAAATCGGGTCACTGCAAATGGTATACCTTGGATCCTCACTCAGAATTCTCCTTTCTACCTCATAGGCTTCTTTTGCCTGCACGCAGATAGTCCATGCGTCTCCGACTCTCCCGGTTATCAAATTTTCCGAATTAATGTAATCCCGATAAAACCTGGAGAATCCATCACTGCACCCTGGAGTTTCACCTGAACGGAAAAGCACCGCCTCATTATCAACCAGGATTTTCACATGGTTGAATAACCTGTTGTAGTGCCGCTGCGAAAGGCCCAATTCATATTGAACATGGTGAATCGTCGAAAATCCGGGGCTGTCCGTCACGCAGCCCATCAGCATCATCCTGCCCCGAAAATCGATAATCTTACCCATTGGCGCAAAGCAGGAAGATTCATGATCATGCCCGGCAAGTATCGCTCTGGCGTGCCGACCGATTGCGGCGAAAGGATGGGTGGGATGCCTGGATCGAAACACGCCCGCACGAGCCAAAATCAGCTTACTCAACCCTCCCGTATAGGGCGGAGTAGACGAATCGACCAGTGGAATATTCCGCTGCCAGACCCTGTAAGGCTTTATGAATG
>JAJFJS010000055.1 GCA_021773815.1 Gammaproteobacteria bacterium | reverse complement strand
GGAAACAGCTCGGGGGTGAAGCCCGATCGCTTCGGGCAGTCTGAGCAGGGGCCGGCGCCGTCGATGAGAGTTGGGTCGGCGATGTCGAAGCATGTTTTGGTCAACTCGCGGAGAACGTGGTCCTCGACCCAGCCCTCGAGGGCCGAGACTGGGGCAGCGATCTTCCGATGCTTCTTGCCGTCCCACCGGAAGTCGTGACAACCGTCCTTGAGCGCCGCCTTCTGGTCTTCTGGCTGGAGGGTTGCCAGCAGTCGCGCGTGGCCGAGCAGGATCTCCCCTTTCTCCAGGGCGACTTTCGCCGGCGGAACTAGGTTGATCAGCGACAGCCGCTGGTAGACGTAGGACTTCGACTTCCCGACCTTCGCCGCGACCTGGTCGACGTCGTACCCGGGGAGCTTCAGGAGTTCGTGGTACGCCTGCGCCTCGTCGATCGGGTCGAGATCTTCCCGCTGCGCGTTCTCGATGAGCTGGACCTCTCGGACCTGGTCGTCGGTGAACTTACGAACGAGGACCGGGATGTTCTCGAGCCCGAGCTCGGTTGCCGCCTTGAACCTGCGTGACCCCGCCACGAGCTCGTAGCCGCGGACGTCCGGGCGGACGATCAGCGGAACCAAGATCCCCAGCTTGCCGATGTTGTCGCGCAGCTCTCCGTACGTCTTCTGGTTGATCGTCTTCCTCGGGTTTGCGCCCGGGACGATCTCACCAATTTTGACCGTGGTTACAGTTGCACCTTCTGACATTTCCTTCTCCCCAACATGAACACCGATCAGGAAACCCAGATCAGCGTCTCTCGGGCGCGCGATGCGGCCGTGTAGGCCCACCGGCGCCACTCCCAATGTTTCGACTTCTTCGCGATGACCAGAACCGTGTCCCACTCCGAACCTTGGGCGCGGTGACAAGTGATCGCGTACGCCCAGTCAAACGGGTTCGGTGTGCCGCGCTTCTGGGTGATCGCGTACGGGTCCTGACCGAACGTGGTCGGGTCGAACCAGATGTTCCGAAAGGGCCGTCCGTCATCGGACCGGAAGTCCATCAGCCACCGCCGCGGCTTGTCCTCCCACACCCGCTCGACGACGCCCTGCATCCCGTTGAACAGACCCTCGTCGCGGTTGTTTCGAAGGCACACGATGCGCTCCCCCGACTCGACTCGATCAGCGAACCCGAGAGCCTCGCGGATCGTGCGGTTATAGGCGGCGCGCATCTGGTTGAACGGGACGATGACCTGGTCGGCTGCCAGTACCGTGGACTTCGACAGGATCGATTGGCGAACCAACTGGACATCATCGCCGCCTTCGAAGCCTCGGACGGATTCGTCGTTTCGGAGCAGCTCGGCAAATCGTGCGATCGGACCGGCGTTCCGGTGGATCTCCGTGAGGACGTGCTGCGGTGACTTCATCAAGTTGAAGTCCGAACCATCGATCGGCTCGAGCTGCCCGTGGTCGCCAACGAAGATCAGCGGCACGTCGTACGAGAGCAGGTCATCGTAAGTCTGCTGGTTGACCATCGACGATTCATCGACAAGGAAGCCCTTGCAGTCGACTTGTGGTCGTCGGCTCCAGTGAACGACGCCCCCTGAGTCTTCGTTAGGCTCGTAGATTGCGGCGTGAATCGTGCTCGCGGCCACACCCTTCTTGCGCAGCACATGCGCGGCCTTTCCCGTGTAGGCGCAGACGGCGAACTTGGGGAGCTCCGCTTTCAGGTGCTTGATGAGCACGGTCTTCCCGGTGCCGGCCAGGCCGCCGACCGTTTGCACCATCCGGCGCCGCTCGATCCCCTCGAGCACCGCAGCCAAAAGCGAATTCTGCTGATCCGTGAGTTGGACGCCCCCGAAGTTCGGGCGAACGACTTTGCCACCGCTCTTCCGGTCCTGGATCCGTCTCTCGAGTTCCTCGGGGACGCTGGCGAGGTCGGGGGACACTCGACAGAGGACGCGAAACAGTTCGCCCGGACCGAGGTTCTCCCGATCGGCATAGGCGACGAGTCCACCCAGCTTGTGGATCTCTTCCGGCGACAGCTCCGCGCGTATCGTATCCTCGAGCGCGTTGCGCGCGGTGAGAGTTTCCGGGAGCCCGTAGCGGGCCGGTTCTTCGCTCATTGGCTCTCGGGGGATTCGCTAACGGCGTCGACCCAGATCTTGCCTGTGTGGATTAGGGATACCGTGTCCTTACCGACGTTGAAGCGTTCTCCAATCGCCCTCTGTGTGTGCCTCCGTGTGGCCAACAGCCTTCGTATTTCGATTACATCCTCGACGGTCAGCTTGGCCTTGGCTCCTCGCTGGCAGTTTTCGGTGTTTGTCACCGGCTCTAGGTGGTCCGGGTTGACGCAGATACGGTTGCGACAAAGGTGGTCGAGCAACAGGCCGGCGGGGATCGGTCCCTTGTACTGCTCGTAGATCACCCGGTGGGCTGGCTTCATTACCCCACGCCACCGCACTCGCCCGTACCCGGACCAACTACTCCCCAGCCATTCGAGACACCCCGATGGAGTGGGATCGGACACGTAGCGAGGCAGGCGATAAGCATGTCCGCGGAGGAACCGCATTGGCTGCCCCTGCACGTGGCCGTCTTTGGTGTGGGTCTGAGCGGCCAACCGTGTTGCGAGACCACATCCGCATGCGCAGATGCCGGGAGCCACGCTCTCGGGCCGTCGAAATGTCAGGTAGTCGATCATGCCGCCACCTGGTCTGGCTGCGTCTCCGAAGCCTTGCCGCCGGCAAAGAACACCCTGGCGTCAGCTTGCGCCCAGATCGACGGGTTGTGGCTGATGAAAATTATGGAATGGAAGCCGCCGATCTCCCGAGCCCGGCGCAACATTCGCATGTAGCGACTCGCGTTGTTTTCCGACAAGGCACCCCCAGTTTCGTCTCGCCAGAGAGTGAGCATCTCGTGACCGGACCGCTGCGTGTTGAAGATGGCGATCGCCAGTCGGAGAGCTTCGTCAAGGATCGCTTGCTCACCGCCGGACCCGCTCTTGCGTTCGCCGTCGGGGGACTCGGCATCGAGGATCTTCACGTCGAAGACCTCTTTGACGCCTTCGCCCTTCGACATGGGCTCGGTGGTGTCGATGCGGAGCTGGAACCTCGACCCGTAGCAGCTGCTGAGGAGATCGTTGGCGATCGCCGTGACGGTCGGGCCCGCTGCGTCGATCTCGAGCGCCTGGATGCCGTCCTTACCGAAGGCCTTCTCGATCTGCGCGAAGTCGGCCGCGGCGGTCTCGAGTTCCTTCTCCTGCGACTCGAGCAGCTTCAGTGCCCCGGCGGGATCCTCCCCGAGTGCACCTCGCTCACCGGTCAGTCGCTGGACTGACTCCGACAGCGGGGTGAGTTCCGCGTTGACGGAGTCGATCTCTGCGTTCTTCGCGGTGACGACTGCTTGGGCTGACTCGACCGCCTGCTTGGCCGCTGTGAGGTCTGGCTCCGCTCCGAGTTCGGTCAGGTCGGCCTCGGCCCCCTCTCGCCGCGTGACTGCAGAAGCGTGTGCGGACTCGACTTGCTCCTTCTGCGTCCGGGCGGCGGTCACCGTCGCCATGGACTCGGCGAGTGGGACGAGAGGCACGCGCTCTTCCGCGAGCTCGGTACGGATGCGGATGTGGTGGTCGATGGTTGTCTGCGCCTGGGCGATCTCTGACTCGAGAGCATCGATGCGGCCGCGCAGGTTCGTTCCCTCGGCGACGTTCGTCTTGAGTTCTTCCCGCAGGCGGGGAGCCTCGCCAGCCTTCTCGATGTCGGCTTTGGACTCGGCCAGTGCCTTCTGGGCTGCGGACAAGTTCTCGGCCGTGGTCTGATCGACTCCGCGAAGTCGAGTGACCTCGGTGCGGTGATTGCGCAGTGCGTCCTGAGCCGGCGTGCCGTCGATCTGTAGTTCTTCCAACTCGTGGTTGATGTCGGGGAGGGCGAGCGCGGCTTCTCGAGCATCGGTGATCGCTGGGCATTCGCTGCACATGGAGTGCTCGACATCGACCGCCGAAACCAGCTTCGCGCGCTTCTCGAAATCGGTCTTCCGAACCGCGATGGCTGCGCGCCGGGTGATCGCGGTCCTCTCAGTGTTGGCGTCCGTCTCGAGCTGCTCGGTTTTCGCCTCAGCGTCTGCGAGCGTCGTCTTGGCTTCCTCGCGCTCGGTCTTTCGTTGCTGGACGGCTCCTTCGAGATCGTCGGCGCCGGCGAGTCGCTTCTCTGCTGCCTCCGCTCTGTCGAGCTCGCCCTTGATGCGGCCGTGTTCGGTCAGGAGCGTCGAGCGTCTCTCGGCGAGTGTCGCCCGCTCTGACTCGACGGGGCTCCGCTTCGTGGTCGCATCGTCGATGAGCTTCTGCGCCTCCGCGATGCCCGCGTCGATCTCCTGGCATCGTTTGTAGGCGCTCTCGACCTCGACCGCGTTGGACAGACTTCGCTGATTCTCTCCGAGGGCGTTGGCTGCGAAGGTCTCGGCATCGTGAGCGACGGTCACTGCGGCGACGAATTGCTCTCGCTGCGATGCGTACGTCTCGGCCTTCGCCTCGAGCTTCTGTTGCTCAGCGCGCGCGGCCTCGAGCTGTTCCGCACCTGTCGTCTGGTCGGCGCGCACGGTCTCGAGCTTCTCGGTGAGCGCGTCGATTCGGGTCGAGTGCCCGTCGATCTCGCCAGTCAACTGCTCGGACCGCTCGGCTTTGGTTCGGGCCGTGTCGATCTGGGGCCGGAGCAACTCAAGGGAGTGCTCCTCGCCCAGCCTGCGAGCCTTCGCCACGGCTGCGAGCTCCTCGAGGCGAACCAGCCCGAGCAGCTCCATGAAGAGTTCTTTCCGCTTTGCCTTCGAGAGATCGGCGAAGGCACCCTCCCGGCTCTGGCTCGCAAAGCTGCTGGCGAGGATGACCTTATAGGAGGGAAGGATCTTCTCGAGCACGGCGTCGACGTCCCCCAGGCGCTCGGGCCCGGCGATCGGCTTGGGCGCGTCGTCGCGGTAGAGAGTGGCGCGCGTCTTCCCGGCGCCGGCGTCGTACTTGACGAGCAGCCGGTACCGGTGCCCACCGACGGACCACGTGAGCTCGGACGTGGAGATGGCCGCGGCCGGGTGCGCGTGCAGGTGGAATGAGTCGTCGCCGTACGACGGGAACTTCCGGTGGGTCGTACCCGGGCCGCTGAGCTCCATCGCGTGGGACTTGCCCTCGCCGTTCTCCCCAACGAAGGCGATCAGGCCGCCTCCGAGTTCGTCGAAGTCGATCACAACCGGATCGGGGAACGCCGTCGAAATTCCGGTGAATTCGAGTCGATGTAAGATCATGGTTGGACCTCCACTCCCCGGCGCACCGTTGTTGCCGGAGCCATGTTTGTGACAATCCCGCAGACGAGGGGCCGACGACCTCGAGCGGCGGCGCAGACACGCGCGATTCGCACGCGACCACGTCCGGCCTCGAGAACCTCAGCACTCCCGACTCCGGGGATCTGAACCGTTTCCCCAGCCCTGCAATCCGCGACAGTCATGCGGCCTGCTCCTCTCGCGGCGCAGAGGTCGGGGTCTCGCCGGCGACCTCGCGCTCGATGTCGATCAGCTTCTCGAGGCACCGCTCTTGCTGCCCGGGCTTGGGTGGATTCGCGACCGAGAGCCAGTACGCCTCGAGCTTCTCGCGGTTGGTCTCTGC
>JAJFJS010000054.1 GCA_021773815.1 Gammaproteobacteria bacterium | reverse complement strand
GTCCGGTTTCTGAGTTCTCCGTCAGCTTCTCGGCCGCGGATGGACGAAGGCATACCGGGAAGGGCTCAAACCACTGTCGTCAGCGAATTGCCCTGCTATCGGAGCCGGGGAGTCTTCTGGCCATCAATAACTTAAGAAACTTAAGAAACTGTACACCGGCACCAGACCCCCCAGGTCCGCGCCAGCGGACCTGGGTAACAAGCGGGACCAGGGTCCCCCACGCCAAATAAAAAAAGGGTGTCAGACACCATTGGTGTCTGACACCCTTTTTTTGTTTGGCTGGGGGACCAGGATTCGAACCTGGGTTGGCGGAGTCAGAGTCCGCAGTCCTACCGCTAGACGATCCCCCAAACAGGTCGCGACCGGTCGCCGCTCCGGGTGGGTACGCCTAACGCTTGGAGTATTGCGTCGCGCGACGCGCCTTGCGCAGACCGACCTTCTTGCGCTCGACCTCGCGGGCATCCCGCGTGACGAAACCGGCCTTGCGCAGACCCGGACGAAGACTCTCGTCATAGGCCATCAGCGCCCTGGTCAAACCATGGCGAATGGCGCCGGCCTGTCCGGTCGTGCCGCCACCGTGAACCCGGACCGTCACGTCGAATTTGTCACCGAGATCAGTGAGATCCAGCGGCTGACGCACAATCATGCGCGCGGTCTTGCGCCCGAAGAACGTGTCCAGCGGCCGGGCATTTACGGTGATGGTGCCGTTGCCGGGGCGGAGATAGACGCGGGCCGTCGAAGACTTACGCCGTCCGGTGCCGTAATACATTTCATTTGCCATAACTGATTCGCTTAGATTTCCAGGGGCTGCGGCTGCTGCGCCGAATGTTCATGATCGGGACCGCCGTATACCCGCAACTTCCGGAGCATTGCGGTGCCGAGCTTGTTCTTCGGCAGCATGCCTTTGACGGCGGTGCGAATAACCTGGTCCGGCGCCTTGGCCAGCAGATCCTCAAGACTGATCGACTTCAGGTTACCGATATACCCCGTGTGATGATGGTATATCTTGTCCTTGAGCTTATTGCCCGTCACCCGGATCTTGGCGGCATTGACGACGACAATGTAGTCACCGGTGTCGACATGCGGCGTAAATTGGGGCTTGTGCTTGCCGCGCAACCGCGTGGCAATCTCGGATGCCAGGCGGCCGAGTGTACGGCCACTCGCATCCACGACATACCAGTCGTGCTCTACTTCTGCCGGTTTTGCGGAAAAGGTGCTCATATATCTTCAAATCCAGTAATCCCGACGCCTGAGGAGCAGGCGCGAGAGGGCCGGGAATCATACTGATCCGGGCCGGACATTTCAAACATCTGGCCCGGAATCCGGGCGAAAACGAGGTCAGAAGTCGTAAGAGAGCGAAATGACCGTATAGGAGTCCCGCTTGTCCGCGCCGCTTGGCACGTCGGAATTCTGCTCGATCTTGTACGACAGCACGAGCGCCAGGCTACTCAGCAGGCTAGCACGGAGCTCCGAGACCGAGAAGGAATAGGTGTTATCGGCGCCGACCTTGGTGCCCAGCGCCTGGACGAAGGAGGCCGTTTCGCTGAAATTCCACGTGTAATCGGCACCCAGCACATAGACGACTTCGTTCTGGCTCGTACCCCAGCGCGCATCCGGCGTATCACTCGGTCGCTGGTCACGATAGTCCGATTGCGTCGCACCAATACCGGCCTGCCCGCTCAGCTTGTGAGTCCTGGTCTTCAGGAAGCGGTAGCCGGCGCCGACCGTTTCGAAAACCTGCCGATCGTAGGCGCTGAAGCGATTCTTGGTCCACTCGGCATCACCGAACGCATAGAGCCGATCCGTGACATCGAATTGCACGTCGTATCGCAACCGATAGGTCTCGGACGTGGCGGACGTCTGCAGCGTGGCTTCATCCTTTTCATTGCCGCCGGACGTGCCCGCAAAACCCTTGTGGTGCCAACGATCCTGGTCGTATTTGACCTGGCCGGCGAAATTATAAGTCGACGTGTTGGTATTGCCGGCGGTCCGCAGATAACCCGCCGATATATACCCCGACCAGGGTCCGGTATCAGCCTCTGCGGGCTCGTCGTGTGCGTTGACCAGCAGCGGGGCCAGCAGCAACACCGACGACGCAAGAATCCATAGTCGATTGGTTTTCATACGATTTTTCTTTTTCCGGTGCAAAAAACAGGCGCCATGATATATCAGCGCCGGAAGCGTTTCATTCGCCGGGTAAACGCATTCGGGTTCATGCCGGCGTCGCTCCTGTGACGCAACTCACGCAAAAAGTGTGCGCCGGGGCCGCCGCAGCTTGTCATATTCGGCCCGAAACGCCCGTATCCTGAGACCTACGTCACAAATTCCGTGTAAGTCTTTGCTTCTTATGTTGAAATCAGTATAAATCAGGGCTGGGTTATTGGGGAGTGATGTGTGTTATGGCTTACAACAGCAAAACGGCGAGTGATATTCCCGCCATCAATCGATTTCTGACCTACTGTCGCGTACGCACGGTGCCGGCCAAGACCGTGATGATTCACGCCGGCGATGTTCCGGACAGCCTGTACTACATTACGTCCGGCTCGGTCGAGGTCATGATCGAGGACGAAGACGGTAATGAGATGGTGCTCGCCTATCTGAACAAGGGCCAGTTCTTCGGCGAAATGGGTCTGTTCCACGAACAGCCGGAACGCAGCGCCTGGGTGCGCACCCGGGTCGCCTCGGAAATCGCCGAAATGACCTACCCGCGCTTCCGGCAGATCGCCAGCGAGAGTCCCGGGCTGGTATTCGAACTCGCGACCCAGCTCGCCACGCGCCTCGACCGCACCAACCGCAAGCTCGGCGACCTCGCGTTCGTCGACGTCACCGGTCGCGTCGCGCACGCCATCATGGACCTGTGTAACGAACCCGATGCGATGACGCACCCGGACGGCATGCAGATCAAGGTCAGCCGTCAGGAACTGAGCCGCCTCGTCGGCTGCTCACGGGAAATGGCCGGTCGCGTGCTCAAGGTGCTCGAGGAGCAGGGTCTGGTATCGGCCAGCGGCAAGACGATCGTCGTCTACAACGCACGACCGAAACCGACCATCAGCGCAGTCGCACAGTAAACCGCCGCTTGCCGCCGGCGACTAGCCGGCGGCGGCGATTTCTTTGCGCATAGTGGCGATCACGCCCGCATAGTCCTCCGCGCCGAAGATAGCGGAACCTGCAACGAACATGTCGGCGCCGGCCGCGGCGATCCGGCGAATATTGTCCGGTTTGACACCGCCGTCGACCTCCAGCCGTATCTCATTCCCGGCGATGCGTCCGAGCGCATCGATGCGCGCGCGTATCGCGGCGAGCTTGGCGAGGCTCGAATCGATGAACGCCTGGCCGCCAAACCCCGGGTTGACCGACATGACCAGCACCAGGTCGAGTTTCTCCAGCGTAAAATTCAGGCACTCCAGCGGCGTCGCCGGGTTCAGTGCAATGCCCGGCTTGCAGCCGAGTTCACGAATCAGCCCGATCGTTCGATCGACATGTTCCGTCGCTTCCGGATGAAAACTGATATACGTCGCGCCGGCGGCGGCAAAATCGTGCACCAGACGGTCTACGGGGCGCGCCATGAGGTGAACGTCGATCGGGGCGGTAATGCCATGGTCCCGCAACGCCCGGCAGACGAGCGGCCCCACAGTGAGGTTCGGCACGTAATGATTGTCCATGACGTCGAAGTGCACGACGTCCGCACCCGCATCGAGCACAACCTCCACCTCTTCGCCGAGCCGGGCGAAATCGGCCGACAATATCGACGGGGCGATCAGCACATCACGCACGGTTGCACTCCCTGACGTTCACAGCTGCGAATGATAGCCCGAAAACGAGGCGCCGGTGCCGCGCAGGTCCGGTAACCGAGCCGGGTACCAAACGGAGCCGCGCAGCCGTCTGTGCATGGGGATACGCTGCGGCGCCGGGCGTACTCACCCCGGCGCCTACTTCATGCCCCGATGTTCCTTGATGACCTCATAGGCCGCGCGTATTTCGCGCGTTCGCTCCTTGGCGACCTCCATCATCGAATCGGGCAACCCCTTGGCGACGAGCTTGTCCGGGTGATGTTCGTTCATCAGCCGCCGATACGCCGTCTTGACCTCCTTGTCCGTCGCCGATGCGCTGATGCCGAGCGCCTGGTAGGCCGACGACAAACCGTCTGTCCGCTGCTGTTGCGCGCGTCCGTGGCCGAAGCTGCGCTGGGCACGCAACACGGCCTCCAGTTGCGCGAGTTCGACGCGACTGACGCCGAGGATATCGGCGATCCGCCACAGCAGGCTGCGTTCCTGCGGCGAGATACTGCCCTGGCTCAGCGCCAGTTCCAGCTGCACCTCGAGGAAGGCGCGAATCAACTCCGGCTGACGGCCGCAGGTCTCGCGCAGCCGGCGCACCCGCGGCTCGATCCGCGCACCCGGTTGCTTGCCTTCGGAGAACAGTTCGATGGCGCGGCGCACGGCTTCCGGCCGCAGCTGCATGCGATGCATGACCTGTCGGGCCGCCTGGATTTCTTCTTCGGAGACCCGCCCGTCGGCCTTGGCCAGATGCCCCATGACGAGGAAGGTCGCCTCGAAGAACGCCGCCTGGCGTTCCGCGCCGCTGAACCGGCCGGCGCCGACCTGCGGCCCGCGGTCCCCGCGCTGCAGACCGCGATCGAACTGGTGGCCGACCAGCGCGCCGAGCGCACCGCCGATGACGTTACCGCCGGAGACGATGAGGCCGAGCGCCGCGCCGACCAGCTTGCCGGCCCAGCTCATGCGGTGGCCTCACGCATGAGGCTGAGACGGGAATACCAAGAATTTACGCTGTGTCACCGACGGAAACCAACCGTATCGAACCAACCCCACGACCGGGAAATATGCCACGGTATCGTGCAATATCCGGGCTGGCGTTAGAATAACCGACTTTTGCAGCGGAACTGCGGATTCATGACCACGTCAGAAAAACACCTGCCGGACGCCCTGTTCGAATCGAACCTGTCGGGGTTGTCCCGTATCAGCAAGGGCAAAGTGCGCGATATCTATGCAGTCGATGACGATCACCTGCTGATCGTCACGACCGACCGGTTATCGGCATTCGACGTCGTACTGCCGGACCCGATCCCCGGCAAGGGCGCCGTATTGACCGAACTCACCGAGTTCTGGATGCGCCAGACCGGCGACATCGTCCCGAACCACCTGACCGACGTACCGCTCGAATCGGTCGTCACCGATGCTGCCGAACGCGCCGCGATTGCCGGCCGCGGCGCCGTGGTCCGGCGCCTCGCACCGCTGCCGATCGAGGCCGTCGTCCGCGGCTACCTGATCGGCTCCGGCTGGAAGGATTACCAGGCCACGGGCCGCGTCTGCGGCATAGAACTGGACGCCGGCCTGCAACTGGCCGAGCGGTTGCCGGAACCAATTTTCACGCCGGCGACCAAGGCGAACATCGGCGATCACGACGAGAACATCAGTTATGCGGATGTCGAACAACTGATCGGCGCCGAGCTGGCCGCACAGGTCAAGTCGCTGGCGCTGGCCATCTATGCGCGCGGCGCCGCGCACGCGGCCGCGCGCGGCATCATCGTTGCCGATACGAAATTCGAATTCGGCCGCGACGACGCCGGCCGGCTGTACCTGATCGACGAGGTCCTGACACCCGATTCGTCGCGCTTCTGGCCGGCGGCCGATTACCGCCTCGGCGCGAGCCCGCCGAGTTTCGACAAGCAGTTCGTGCGCGATTACCTGGAAACCCTCGACTGGAACAAGACCGCGCCGGGGCCTAGCCTGCCCGACGACATCGTGCGCAAGACGGCCGCCAAGTACCGTCAGGCTTTCGACATCCTGACGGGCCCGGCGTAGCGCCGGCACTCGCGCCGGAATTTGCTCCGGCCGGGACCCGGTTCGACACTAAGCGCTAAGGTTACGTCCGGAGCCGAAGCCAAGGCACCGCATTCCCGCGCCGATGTCAGGATACGCAGATGAGTGACGCCATAACCGATCGACTCGAAGGCCTGCTCTGGGATGCCCGCGTCGACACGTTGCCGTCCGGGTTGCGCCACGGCATATTGGTCCTGCGTTTTGTCTACGCAGTGCTGCGCGATGTGATCGCCGGCAACCTGACGCTGCGCGCGATGGGCCTCGTCTATGTAACGATCCTGTCGGTCGTGCCGATCATCGCGATCAGTTTCTCGATCCTCAAGGCCTTCGGTTTTCATCGGCAACTGCAACCGGTGCTGTACACGTTTCTCGAACCGCTCGGCGACAAGGGCGTCGAACTGACTGACCGCGTCATCGGCTTCGTCGAGAACATCCAGGGCGACGTACTGGCCGGCGTCGGTCTCGTGCTGCTGTTCATCACGGCCGTGTCGATGGCGCAGAAGGTCGAGAACAGCTTCAACTACGTCTGGCGCGTCGACCAGGCGCGCAGCATCGCCCAGCGCATCAGTGAGTACCTGACGCTGATTCTCGTCGGGCCGGTCGTCATGGTTGCGGCCATGACGCTGATCGCCAAATTCAGGGCGAATGCGCTGGTCCAGCAGGCCGCCGAATTCCAGCCGGTCGGGCAGACACTGCAACTGATCGAGCAAGTCGCGCCGTACGGGCTCGTCGTGCTCGGCTTCACGCTGGTCTACTGGTTCGTGCCCAACACCCGCGTGCGCTTTACCTCCGCACTCGCCGGCGGCGTTGCCGGCGGCGTGTTATGGGCGTCCAGCGGCGTGTTGTTCACGACCTTCGTCGTGTCGTCGGTGCGTACGATGTCGATCTACGCGACGTTTGCAATCGTGATCATGGCGCTGATCTGGCTGTACCTGTGCTGGCTGATCCTGCTCATCGGCGCTCTCGTGTCCTTCTACGCACAGAATCCCGAATACCTGCGGATCGGTTACCGCCCCCTCAACGTCGGCAGCCGGACCTGGGAACAGATCGCGATCGGCGTCATGACGAACGCGTCCGCCGCGTTCCGCGACGGCGCGCCGCAACCGACGATCGCCACGGTCAGTGATGCAGTGGGACTGCCGTCGCTGATGCTGATGCCGGTTATCAATCGGCTGATCGCGGCAAACCTGCTGACCCGCACGGACAAGAACGAGCTGTTCCCGCAGCGGGATCCGGGCGGCATCACGCTGCGCGAGATTCTGGCCGCCGTGCGCGACACGCAGGCGATCGATGTCTGGTCGACAGGCGTCTGGCCGCGCGTCGTCCGCAATCTGAGCGGGCGCATCGACGAGGTGCTCGAGCGGGAACTCGGCGACACGTCGATCTATGCACTACTCGACGCGGATGCGAACGAAGATACAGCCGCTGAGTCCGGCACGAGCCACGAACAACAATAACTTCCGAGGCAACCCGATACCGCGTTTCCGCAGCCGGACGTCGTGGCCGGTCTTCGTAGCGAATTCGTTGCCGGGTAATTTGCGGGGCCCGCCCGTTGTGAACGCGGCGACGACCGGTCAGTTACCCGCGAGCGTCATTTCCTCGATCAGCACCGAACCCGTCTGAATGCCGCCACGCCGATCCGTGTCCGCGCCGATCGCAACGATTCGCCGATACAGGTCGCGCAGATTGCCGGCAATCGTGATCTCGCTGACCGGGTATTGAATCTCGCCACGCTCGACCCAGAAACCGGCCGCGCCGCGCGAGTAATCGCCGGTCACGGGGTTGACGCCCTGGCCCATGACCTCGTTCACCAGCAGTCCCGTTCCCATCGCCTGCAGCAAGTCGGTGCGGCTCTGGCCGGTATCGCCGACAATAAGATTATGGGTGCCGCCGGCATTACCGGTCGTTTGCAGACCCAGCTTGCGCGCGTAGTAGCTGCCGAGCACGTAGCCGCGGACCACGCCCGCATCGACAAGACGCCGGTCACACGTGGCGACGCCTTCCGCATCGAAAGGCGCACTGGCCAGGCCGGCCGCAAGATGCGGGCGCTCGTCGAGCGTCACGCAGTCGGCCAGCACCTGCGTGTCGATACTGTCGAGCAGGAAGGTCGTTTTGCGATACAGGCTGCCGCCGCTGAGCGCCCCGATCAGGTGACCGAAAAACCCGCGCGCAATCCGCGGCGACAGCAGCACCGGCGCCTTGCGTGTATCGAGCTTACGGGCGCCGAGCCGCCGCAGGCTGCGCTCGGCGGCCTGTCGGCCGATCGACACGGCGGACTCCAGTTCACCCGGACGCCGCGCTACCGTGTATTCGTAATCGCGTTCCATCTGCCCGCCGTCCTGCGCGACGACGGCGCACGACAGGCTATGGCTCGATTCACGGTAACCGGCCAGAAACGCGTTTGTGTTGCCGTAGACGCGACAGCCGCTCGACGTCGCGAGTGTCGCCCCTTCCGAATTGGTGACGCGAGCGTCCAGATCGAGCGCCGCCGCTTCGCATTCGGTCGCGGTATCGATCGCCTGATGCGGCTCGACGGACCACGGATGGTGCAGGTCGAGGTCGGGGATCTCGGTCGCGAGTCTCCCCGGATCCGCCAGTCCCGCGCAGTCGTCTTCGGCCGCAAACCGGGCCAGCCCGCAGGCGCGCCGGACCGTTTCCGCGATCGCCGCATCGCTCATGTCCGACGTGCTCGCATTGCCCTTGCGACGACCGAAATACACGGTCAGACCGAGCCCCTGATCGCGGTGATATTCGAGGGTCTCGACGTCGCGCATCCGCACGGTCACCGACAGTCCGGCGCCGAAGCTCGCGCTGGCTTCCGCGGCGCTCGCGCCATGCTGACGGGTCAACTCTAACGCGCGCTCGACGCGCCCGCGCAGCGTCTCGATATCGGGCTGGGACTGTTCGGTCATCAAATTTCGCTCGGCAGGTGATTCGGCAGGACGGCTGGCGGCCTGGCGGAAAATTCCCGGGCAAGTGCAACATCAAGGCAAGATGGTGAGCAAGCGCCGCGTACACACGGAACCATGAGCCCTTGCTCAATCGACATGCCTGACCAATTCTTGACGCCGAATGGTGCCGCCCGGGAGTTTGGTAACAGGTTGCTAGTCTAACCCGCAATTTCATGAGGGATTGGGGTCTGACCCCGAATTGCACTAGAATTTACCAATGAACGCTGTCATCGGAATCATCATGGGCTCCCAGTCCGACTGGGACGTCATGAAAAACGCATCGGACATGCTCGAGTCATTCGGCATCGAGCACGAAGTCCGGATCATCTCGGCGCATCGCGCCCCCGACCTGCTCGCGGAGTATTGCGAAACGGCCCGGGAGCGCGGGCTGAAGGTACTGATCGCGGCCGCGGGCCTGGCTGCGGCGCTGCCGGGCGTCGTGGCGGCCAAGACGCCTTTGCCGGTGCTGGGCGTACCGATGGAGTCCAGGGCGCTGGGGGGGCTGGATGCACTGCTGTCAATCGTGCAGATGCCGGCCGGTATCCCGGTCGGCACCCTCGCGATTGGCAAGGCCGGCGCAAAGAATGCCGCGATCCTCGCGACATCGATCCTGGCGCTCGAAGATCCGCGTCTGCGCGACGTACTCGATGCATTTCGCGCCGAACAGTCGCGCGCCGTCGCCGCGCTGCCCGATCCCCGCGACGCATAAACAGCCCGGTACGGCGGGCCAATGTTGCCGGTCGGCGAGATCCGGCATCGCTACAGTGCCGGATGCAGGCCGTCAGCCTGTTGAAAAATTCTCAGGTAACTGTAGTACCCCAAGGGCACTTCCTTCGGGCGCATGACCAGGCAAGAATAGCGAAGCAGGCGCAGGGTGCCCGCCGGCACATGGGCCCTCGTGGACCGGGCAAGGGTTAGCTGTTCTGAACGCCAGATGGTGACGCCTGAGGTTTTTTCAACCGCCTGTCAGGCTTTCCGCCCGCCCATTACCTTGCGCATCCGCGCCAGCAGGGACGGCTCCCAGCCGTCGACGGCGAATACCTCGGCGGTAGCATCGGCACGGCTATCCGGCTGCTTCGGCGGGTGTGCGGCGGTCGGTTCGCGCCTATTGGTCTTGTCTCGTGATGTCGAGGAGGGCATGCGTCGATTCAGGCTCGAGTGTGCGGTCGACCATAGCGCGTATTTCGGCACGCAGCCGTGTCGACCGTCACAGGACGGCACATGCCCCGATCATCGCCGCAGGCCGGACGCCGGCGGTCTTGACGCCGACTGGTTATCCCGTGCCGCCGACCGTGAGTCCGTCCACGCGCAGCGTCGGCTGCCCGACGCCGACCGGGACAGACTGCCCATCCTTGCCGCAAACACCGACGCCGGCATCGAGTTCGAGGTCGTTGCCGACCATCGACACCTTGTGCAGCACCGACGGACCGTCGCCGATCAGCGTCGCGCCCTTGAGCGGCGCGCCGATCTTGCCGCCCTCGATCAGGTATGACTCGCTCGCGGAAAACACGAATTTTCCGGACGTAATATCGACCTGCCCGCCGCCGAAGTTTTTCGCATAAACGCCCTTGTCGACCGACGCGAGGATCTCCTGCGGGTCGCTGTCGCCGGCCAGCATGTACGTGTTCGTCATGCGCGGCAGCGGCAGGTGCGCGAAGGACTGACGCCGGCCATTGCCCGTGGGTTCGACGCCCATCAGGCGCGCGTTCAGCCGATCCTGCATGTAGCCGCACAGCTTGCCGCGATCGATCAGCACCGTCGTCTGCGTCGGCACGCCCTCATCATCGATATTCAATGAGCCGCGGCGGCCGGGCAGCATGCCGTCATCGACGACGGTACACAGATCGGACGCAACCTTCTCGCCGACCCGGCCGGCAAACGCCGACGTCCCCTTGCGGTTGAAATCACCCTCGAGACCATGACCGATCGCCTCGTGCAGCAGCACGCCGGGCCAGCCGGGGCCGAGCACGACCACCATTTCACCGGCGGGCGCCGGCACGGCCTCAAGATTGACGAGCGCCTGGCGCACGGCTTCGCGCGCATACGTCATCGGCAGATCACCCGACATGAAATACTCGTAACCATAGCGCCCGCCGCCGCCGGCATAGCCCTGTTCGCGGTTGTCGCCATCCTCGACGACCACCGTAACGTTCAGCCGCACGAGCGGACGCACATCGGCCGCCAGCACGCCATCGCTCGAACAGACCAGGATCACGTCCTGCACGCCGGACAGGCTCGCCATGACCTGACGGACGCGCGGATCGAGCTTGCGGGTGTCGCGATCGATGTCCTGCAACAGGCCGACCTTGTCCGCATCGGTCAGTGACGCGATCGGGTCGACCGGCGCGTACAGGCGATGCCCGTCACGCGGCACGACCACCTGCGTTGCACCCTGCCGGCCGCCACGCGCGATCGCACTGGCCGCCTGGGCGACCTGCATCAGCGCCGGCGGCGCGAGTTCGTCGGAATAGGCGAACCCGGTCTTCTCACCGGCCATCGCCCGCACGCCGACACCCTGATCGAGGTTATAGCTGCCTTCCTTGACTATCCCGTCTTCGAGCGACCACGACTCGTGACGCGTCACCTGAAAATACAGGTCGGCGGAATCGACGCCGCCGCGCATCAGCGCATTCAGTGCCTTGTCGAGATGCAGGTCATCGAGTCCGGTCGGCGCCAGCAGGGCCTGCCGCGCAATCTGTATCGGGCTGTGTTCGTCTGACATCGTCTGAATACTCATCCGGCAAAAATTCAAAGGGCAATCAGCAAGGAGAATCAAAGCAGGGAGACAGTTTACTTGTCTTGCGAATGCAGCGGGGGGTTCGGCGCGATTAAAGGACCGGAGCGCAGGAACACCTTCGCTTTCACGCCTTCAGGGACCGTCCTCCAGTCTCCTCGGGAATCAGGAATTAAGGGAATTAAGGGACAGTTTACTGATCTCCTGAAGCATCGCGTCCAATTTCAGGCAGGGTACTTGAGGAGATCAGTAAACTGTCCCTTAATTCCCGACGCTGCGGAAAATGTAAGTGAACCGTCCCTAAATCCCCTGTCCCTTGATTTCACAACGGCAACGGAAATTCTCGCCGCCATTACAGCCGACGGTGCTCGAGCACCGGGAACCGATCACGCATCCGGTCCTGATCGGCAAGATCCAGATCGCCGACAATAAAGCCCGGCTCGGCCCCCGCCTCGGCAATAGTTTTGCCCCACGGCGACACGATCATCGAGTGACCGTGAGTACGCCGGCCGTTCTCGTGTCGACCGGTCTGCGCGGCGGCGATGACAAAACACAGGTTTTCGATGGCGCGCGCTTTGAGCAGCGTCGCCCAGTGCGCCTCGCCGGTCGGCGCCGTAAACGCCGCCGGCAGCGCGATGAATCGCTGCTGTGCCGGCGGAAATTGTCGAAACAGTTCCGGGAACCGCAGGTCGTAACAGACCGCAACCAGCAACCCGCCCCACGGCGTTTCGACGCGCGACGGCGTCATACCGGCCTGCGTATGACGCGACTCCCCGAACAGTTCTTCACTGCCCGGGATGCCGACGTCAAACAGGTGCATCTTGTCGTAGCGCGCCACGCGGCGGCCGTCATCGGCAAAAACCAGCGCCGCGGCAAACGGCCGTAACGGATCGTCGCCGGCGATCGGCACAGTGCCGCCGACCAGCCATACGCCACAGCGTGCGGCCGTTGCCGCGAGAAAGACCTGCAGCGGACCGTCGCCGTCCGGTTCGGCGAGCGCGCAGCGGTCCGCTTCGTCACGGCCCAGCGCCGCAAAATTTTCCGGCAGCACGACGAGCCGCGCACCAGCCGCCGCCGCGCCTTCGATCAACCCCGCCGCCGTCGCCAGGTTTGCAGCGACATCGACGCCCGATGTCATCTGCACGGCCGCAACGCGAACCGTGGTCACGGCTTCAGCGACTCGCTGATCGCCTCGGCGAGATACGCCTCGCAATTACGCAGCGGCGCGGCATCGAGCGCGTTTCCCTGGATCTGTTCGACGCTCGGATCGTCCCACGAACCCTTGACGCGATAGTACGATTCACCGAGCGTACTCAGCGGCTTGCGGAAGATCTGCGAAAACAACAGCATCGCGGCGCCGGCGGCCGGTCCGCCGACGACCACACCGCCGACCGCGAGCAGATTCGAGACATGCGGACGAACCACGGCCAGCTGATCGTAGTCGCGCGCGCCCAGACCCGTGCGGCCGACGACGCCCATGTCGGCGACCGAACCCTCCATGCCGAGGTTGCAGGTATAGGCATTGCCATCGTCGATCGTGAAGTCACCCTTGATCGTATCGAAGCCCAGCCCGTCATCGAACACGTCGCTGAAATCGAACGACAGGCGCCGCGGCAACGCGGCCAGGCTCAATACGCCGAGCAGCCGACCGCTGCCCGGTTCGACGGCCAGCAGCGACCCCTCATCCATACGCATGGAGATCTTCCCGTCGGCACGTTCGAGAAAACCCTCGTCCGGCCCGCCGAGCCACGTGAGCTCGCCACCGACCGTCAGCGATTTGCCCTCGATGACCGGCTGATAACCGAGCGCCGCCAGCACGGCGGCGATGTTCTTGCCGCTCAGGTTCAGCGCGACGCGACTCTGGCGTAACGCATCGTCGTTCGGATGCACGAGCCACGCGCCGTTGCCGTTAATCGTGAACGTCCCACCCTCGATCTGTATCGGCTCGGCAACAACGCCGCCGGCAACCTTGGCGATGCGCGTGTTCAACGCGCCGAGGCGCATGTCCCGCAGCACGAAGTCCGCGACGGCGACATTGATGGCCGGCCAGGTGCGCGGATCGGCATCTTCTCCGGCGTCGGATTCGGGCTCGGTGTCCTGCAACCAGAGGCGCAGCATGTCAACGTCGATCGGACGTCCGGCGTCCAGATCGAACGGCACGGCGATGCGGCCGGCCGCGTTCGGCGCCTCGACGGTCAGCAACCAGTCCCGGTCATCGTGGCGGGCTTCGAGTTGTACGTCGGCGAATAACCGGCCGAAGACCGACAGCCGATCGATATCGACGATGACCTCGCGCCAGGTCTCGTGCAGGCCCGACCCATCGCCTTCCCCTTCGCCATCGGCCGTCAGCGCGAGCCAGTCATCGAAGCGCAGCCGGGCCAGGCGCCCGGACACCTCGATGCCCGGCTCGGCGGGCAGAATCGCGGCGGCCGACCCTGCATGCACCGCGCCGCGTCCGAGGCGCCAGCGATCGGCGACGGAATCGAGTTCCAGCGCCCAGGTCAGGTCGCGCCGCAACCGTCCGGTTACCTCGAGCATCTTGTCAGCCGGGAACGCGATGTCGAGTTCCAGCGCGTCCCGCTGCTCGGCGGTCTTTGCCAGCGGCTCGGGCAGGCGGCTCTCGACGCCGGCCAGGTCCGAACGCACCTGAATATGCACGGGCGCCTGCGTCTCCGGGTCGCGCCTGGGAATGAGCACCAGCGCGTCCCAGTCCGCCGGCCCGTCGACACGCCCGGCGAACGGCAATGACAGCGTTTGCATCCAGCGTTCAATCGGTGTGCGGCCGGCTACCCGGACAAACTGGCCGAACAGTTCGTTCGAATCCGCGGCCGGATACAGATCGATCGTGACGGGCTCATCAAGCAACGTCGCCGTCAGCCCGTCGGCAAAAAATTGCGTATTGCGCACCGTCAACGTACCGCGAACATCGGTAAGGCCCCAGCCAAGCCCCTGCATGCCGAGCGTCGCCCCGCCGGGTTCGAGCAGCAACTGCAGATCGAATTCCTCGGGCCGCATGACGGGCACGGCCAGCTGCAAATCGGCGCTGACGGCACCGGTGCCGGTGACCTTGTTGAGCAGCGACCGGCCGATCGCATCGGCGACCGGCGTCGCACGCAGAAAATCGAGTCCCGTCCGCACGCCCAGCGCCTGGCGACCGGAAATTTCCAGCTGGCCTTTGCGCAGATCGACAATGCGCACATCGGCATCCCGGAATCCGAGGCCGCCAAGGCGGCCGCTGTTTCGTTGCGACGTCAGGCTGACGCCGTCAAACACGATGGTCGCATCGATACCCTCGATTCGCGGCCAGCGCGCCGCATAATCGAGCACGCCGTCGGCGATATCGACCTCGATGTGAAACACCCCCTCGCCCGCGGCAAACGGAAACGACCGCAACGGCCCGTTGATTTCGATGGCGGCCTGCGGAATGCGGCCGGCGACAATCGCCCGGCCGAGCCAGTTCCCCACCGGTTCCGGAAACCTGCGCAACGGCAACAGCGGGACGACCTCCCGATTGTCGCTCGCGGTCGCAGTGGCCTGCAGATCGATCCAGGGCGAGTCGCCGTTGCGCGGCCAGTCGAACCGGAGCTGCGAGTCGATTGCGCCGTGCGGCGTACTCACCGAGAGATCGTCGCTGTTGACACGAATCACCTCGGCATTGACGCTCCAGCGCAACAAGCCGGAAATACGCTGCGTGCGGATCGGTGCCGGGAAAACACCGGGCATTTCGATCTCGGTTGCGTCGCTGTCGAGTTGCACGAAACCGCCGTCCTGATCGGCGGCCAGCGTGCCGCTGACGAAACGAACGGAGTTTCCGCTCGGCAAACCGACGACGCCGAGATCGGCAAACTGCGCGGCGACGTTAAAACGGGTCGCATCACTCGCCGAGCGCTGCAGCGTCAGGTCGAAGCCCTGCACCTCTCCGAATATCTCCAGCGGCAGCGACAGGTCATCGGGCAGGTTGGTCAGCCAGCGCTCATTCTCGGCAGCCTTGATCAGCGGATACAAATCATGCAGCCGCAGGTAACTCGCCCCGATCTTGATCGTCTGCGACGCATCGGTCGCACCGGGCTGCATCACGACGGCGAAGTCGCTGCGCGGCAGGAACAGATCCCGTTGCTCGACACTGATATCGGTGCCGGCCAGCAGCCAGCCGCCGTTGGGCTCACGTGCCCATTCGACGCGCCCGCTGAACGCTTCATAGCGCCAGGTGCGCGTCTCACCGACACGCAGCCCGACGCCCGACAGATCCAGTTCCGCGGAAATACGCACCGGCGCACGGTCGGCAAAGGCCGCCGAGATCGTGACGTCACCGCGCGCCTCGGTGACCGAGACATCGCGGTTCAGCGCGAAGCGCAGCAAGCGGTCCAGCCGCAGGTCCTCACCGTCAACGAACAGGCGCCATGGCGTGGCGGGCCGGATGACCCCGCGCGGATTAATGTTGTCCGGGGCCGCCGATTCGGGGCGCAGTAGTTCGATCGGCAGTTCCGCGGCGAGCATCGCACGCTTGCCGAACTCGGCAGGCAGGTCGACTTCACCATCGATCGAGGCCCGAACCGGCGCCAGCGTGATCTCCATCTGCTCGACGGCAAACAGGTATTCGTCATTCGAGCGCACGACATCGGTGAATAAGATGCCGATGCTCGACAGGCTGATCGACAGTTCCGGCAGGCGCAGCGGCGCATCCGGGTCGCGCTCGGGATCCAGGAAGGAGTCGAGCGGCCGACCCTGAATCCACACGGCGCCGTCGGCATCACGACGCACGCGAACCTGCGCACCCTCCACGCCGATCCGGCTCAGCAGCGCCTTGCGATCGCGAATCAGCCCGAGCAGGCTGACGCCGACCGTCAGCGTGTCTGCGGTCAGGATCTGTTCTCCGTTGTCCGGCGCCGATACCGTGACGTCGATAAACAGCAGCTCGGGACCGGCAAACGGCCAGCTCGCGCTGATGTTCTCGAACTGCACGTCGAATCCCGTGGCCTGTGCCGCCCATTGCCGGATATTGTCCTGATATTCGGGCACCAGCGGCAGCAGCAGGCGCGCGATACCGACGAGCAGCGCCAGCAGCATGACCGCGGCCGCAGCCGTGTACACGAGCCCTTTGAGGATCTTGCCGAACAGGTTGCCCATGAGTCCGTCCGCTCGGCCTACATCAACACGACATCGAACCGGTCCGGTGCAAACATCGTTTCGTTTTGCAGCCGGATCGGTTTGCCGGTCAGTTCTTCAAGCTCCGCAAGTCCGGATGATTCTTCGTCGAGCAGCAACTCGACGACATCCTGATGCGCCAGCACGACGAGCTCATCGAACCTGAACTGACGGTGCTGGCGCAGGATCTCGCGAAAGATTTCGTAGCAGACAGTCTCGGGTGCCTTGACGTAACCGTTGCCGCGGCAGGCCGGACAACTCTGGCACATGATGTGTTCGAGGCTCTCGCGCGTGCGCTTGCGCGTCATCTCGACGAGTCCCAGCGCGGAGTGCTCGCTGATCTGGGTACGCGCATGATCGGCCGCCAGCGCGGTCTCCAGCGCCTCAAGGACCTGGCCCCGGTGATTGGCATCGAGCATGTCGATGAAATCGATAATGATGATGCCGCCGAGGTTACGCAGCCTGAGTTGTCGGGCAATCGTCACCGCCGCCTCGAGATTGGTGCGGAAAATCGTTTCTTCAAGATTTCGGTGACCGACATACCCGCCGGTATTGACGTCGATCGTGGTCATCGCCTCGGTCTGATCGAATATCACGTAGCCACCGGATTTCAGCGCCACCTGGCGCTTCAGGGCCTTCTCAATGTCTTCCTCGACGCAGTACAGGTCGAGTATTGGCCGACGCCCGTCATATAGCTCGATCTTCGACTCGATCTCCGGCATGAACTGCGCCGCGAATTGTCGCATGCGGTCGAACGTTCGCTCGGCATCGACCTGCACACGTTCGATGTCATGGCCGACGATATCGCGGATTACCCGCACGGCCAGCGACAAATCCTCGTGAATCAGTTGCCCGGACCGGGCGCTCGCGGCGCCCGCATTGATCGCGGCCCAGAGCTTGTCGAGAAACAGCGTGTCGGCACGCAGTGCCTCGAGGCTCGCGCCCTCGGCGGCGGTCCTGACGATATATCCGGATACGGGGTCGGCGGGCAGGATCGTCTCCATCGCTGCCTTCAGGCGGTCACGTTCGGCCTCATCCTCGATGCGCGACGAGACACCCACCTTGCCGCCTGTCGGCAACATCACGAGGTAGCGCGAAGGTATCGTCATCTTCGTCGTCAGCCGCGCACCCTTGGTGCCGATCGGGTCTTTCATGACCTGCACCGGCAACAGCTGGCCTTCGCGCAGCAGTTCGCGGATACCCGGCTCGTCCGCCTGAGCATCCGGCGCCGGCGCGCCGGGCCGGGCGATGTCCGAGGCATGCAGGAATGCCGTCCGCGCAATACCGATATCGATGAACGCGGCCTGCATACCCGGCAGCACGCGCGAGACCTTGCCCATGTAGATATTGCCGATCAGGCCGCGCCGCGAGGTGCGCTCGATCATCAACTCCTGCACGACGCCGTTCTCCATGACGGCGACGCGCGTCTCGCGCAGGGTGGCATTGATCAGGATTTCTTCGGGCATAACCGCTACATCAAACGATAACCGAAGCTATTCAGCAAGCGCGCCGTCTCAAATAACGGCAGGCCCATGACGCCGGTATAGCTGCCGCGGATCGCCTCGATGAACACGGCTCCCAGGCCCTGGATGGCATACCCGCCGGCCTTGTCCCGTGGCTCGCCGGTGGCCCAGTAAGCATCGATCTCCGCATCGGTCAGTGGCCGGAACGTAACGGTCGTGCGGCTGACGGCAACGACCTCGCGCTCGCCGTCATTGATGGCGACCGCTGTCAGCACCTCGTGCTCGCGACCGGACAGCCGACGGAGCATCGCGGCGCCGGCGGCCCGGTCCGCCGGCTTACCGAGCCTGTCGCGACCGACACAGACGGTGGTATCGGCGCCGAGCACCGGCGCGCGACGCGTCGGTAAACGCGCCAGCGCCGCCCGGGCCTTGTCGGCTGCCATCCGGCGCACGTAAGCGTCGCTGGCCTCATCGGCGTGCGCTGACTCGTCGATATCCGTGACACAGACCTCGAACTGCACGCCGAGTTGCGCGAGCAACTCGCGCCGCCGCGGCGAACCGGAGGCAAGATAAATAAAGAGTTCGTTCATTCCGTCCGTTCGTTCAACGTCTGAGCCGTTACCCGCCACGATGGTAGGGGTGCCCGTCAACAATCGTCCAGGCACGGTACAACTGCTCGGCCAGCACGACACGCACGAGGCCATGCGGCAGCGTCAGCGTCGACAGCGACCAGCGCGAATCGGCCGCATCCTGTAGCTCATCCGTCAGTCCGTCGGCGCCGCCGATCAGCAGCGCCACCTGCGGCGCTGTGTCGAACCAGCCCCGCAGCCGGTCGGCGAGCTGTACCGAGGTCCACTGGCTGCCGCGTTCATCAAGCGCAATCGTGACGTCGGCGCCGGAGGCGCGCTTGCGCAGCCGGTCCGCTTCCTGCTCGCGCGCGGTCGCCGGCGTGCCGCGGCCCTTGCGCAGGCCGGGCGGGATCTCCTCGATACCGAATTGAATCTGACGCGGCATGCGCCGGGCATATTCATCAACGCCGTCCGTGACCCAGGCCGGCATCCGCGTGCCGACGGCAAAAACCGTAAGTCGCATCGCCGCTGTCAGCCGGTCCGTTCGGAGTCCGTCGGGCGCCCGGCCTGGTCATCCATGCCCCAGAGGTTCTCCAGCTTGTAGAAATCGCGCGTCTTGGACCGCATGACGTGCACGACGACATCACCGAGATCGACGAGCACCCACTCGCCGTATTCATGACCCTCCACACCCAGCGCCGGAAACCCCGCCTCGCGGAACTTCTCGATAACGTGGTCGGCAATCGAGCGCACATGACGATCCGACGTGCCGGTCGCGATCACCATGAAATCGGTAATCGAAGTCTGCTTCCTGACGTCGAGCGTGACGACGTTGAGCGCCTTCAGGTCAGCGAGGGCGTCGGTGGCCAATTGGGCGAATTCATGGCTTTGCACGTAATGGATGCTCCTTGTTAATCATGGCAAGAGTCGAAACGGGCACCGGCCGGTTCACGAGGCGTAACAGCCGGTCGTCGCGATGATCCGGGCCACCGCGCCGGGCACGAGAAATCGCACACTGTCGCCGGCGCCGGCACCGGCACGGATCGCCGACGATGAAATCTCCAGTTGCGTCACGGCGTGCACGAGTATCCGACCGGCCGGCGACGCAGCCAGCGCCGCGCCGTCCGCACCGCCGTGCGCGGCCAGCAGACGACCGGCCGGGCCGGCATCGGGCGGGCGGGCGCCCGGGCGACGCGCGACAATGACATGGGCCAGTGCGAGTATCTCTTCGGCGCGATGCCACGAACCGATGTCGACAAAGGCATCCATGCCGACGATCAGGCCCAGCGGGCGCGACGGAAAATCGGCGCGCAACGCCGCGAGAGTATCGACGGTATATGACGGCCCCGACCGTTCGAGTTCGCGTTCATCGATCACGAACCCCGGTTGATCGGCGAGCGCGGCCCGCAGCATCTCGAGTCTCAGCGTGGCGGGCGCGACCGGCCGTTTGCCATTCGGCGGCTGACCACACGGCACGAAACGCACCTCCTCCAGGCGCAGATGACGCTGCAGTTCGTACGCCGTGCGCAGGTGCCCGATATGCACCGGGTCGAATGTTCCGCCAAATATGCCGATCAGGCCCATCAGTCGACCACCGACCGGTGACACGCGAACGCAACCCTCACGCGATCTCCGCCTGCCAGCCTTCCGCGCCGGCCAGCATCATCGTCAATTCCAGCAACGCCCGCCACGGACCGCCGCGCCGCGAACCCTTGACGATGCGCTCGGTGCGGCCGGCGCTCGCCATGAGTCGTCGGGCGAACGCCGTATCGCGCCCGTGCATGGCACGGCTATAGAGTTTTTGCCGGTCGGTCCAGATACGCGCATCGGCCATGGCCCGGGCGGCCGGACGACCCGCCGCGACCTGATGCAGCAGGTCTGCCAGCATGATGCTCTCGCGGACGAGGCTCCACACGACGAGCGGCGTGGCGACGCCTTCCTTCTCCAGGCTGTAAAGGATGCGCGCCGCGCGCGCGACATTACCGCCGAGCGCCGCATCGGCCAGCTGATAGACGTCAAAGCGCGCGCCGTCAGCCACCGAGGCCCGCACGGTCTCGATCATCACGCGACCGTCCGTCGCCAGCAGCGTCAGCTTGTCAATCTCCTGCTTCGCCGCGAGCAGGTTGCCCTCGACCTGGCCGGCCAACAGCTGCACGGCATCGCGTTCGGCGCGCAATCCGGCGGCCTGCAGCCGTGCCGTGATCCATGCCGGCAGCTCGGCCGGCCCCGGCGGCCGCAGATCGATCCAGGCGCCGGCCCGGTTCAGGCTCGTCACCCACTTCGATTGCGCCGCGCGCCTGTCGAGCGCCGGTGTGATCACGATGATGACGGTGTCCGGCGGCGGGTCGGCGGTGACCGCCACGAAAAACCGCGAGCCCTTGTCGCCCGGCTTGCCGGTCGGCAGGCGAAGTTCCACGACCCGACGCGTCGCGAACAGCGACAGGTTCTGCAGTCCCCCCGCGCACGCCTCCCAGTCGAAACCGCGCTCGACGACATGATGCTCGCGTTCGGTGTAGCCGTGCCCGGTTGCCGCCGCCCGCAACGCGGCGAGCGTCTCGTCGATCAGCAGCGGTTCGTTGCTCGACACGAGGTAAACCGGCAACAGCCCGTCGCGGACATGCTTACCGATGTGCTGAGGATTCAGCTTCACGCGATCAGTCGTTGTGCAACCAGAAGATGCACTCGTCTTCGAGCAGGATCGGAATGCCGTCGCGCACCGGATAGATCCGCCGACCGTCGCGCGTCATCAGCGCCTCGGTCAGTTCATCGGTCAACAGCGTGTCGGCCTGGTTCTTGAGGCCGCCGCCGCGGATCGCGGCGTTCACGTCATCCAGCCGTTCCGTGGCCAGCAGCTCGAGCGGGAGCTTCGTCGTCGGACAACAGATTATGTCTAATAACTTCTTATCCATCGCGGTTCTGCGAATGCGGGCCATCAATATACCAGACTATGGCCGGGCATCAGCGGCCCGAAACGGCCCGGCCCGGCAAGAAATCCCCCCGGGAAAAGACCAGAAAGAACGGGCCAACGGGAACGGCCCGTTGACCATGGGCCGCCTCAGTCCTCGTCGTTCGGCGCCGGCTCGTGCCCGTGCGCCGGCCACCAGGCGAATCGCTCCGGTACCGGGTCGTTGCCGCCGTCGCACAGCGGGTGACAACGCACGATCCGACACAGCATCAGCCAGCCGCCACGCAGCGCGCCGAACCGGCCGATGGCCTGGCCCGCGTACGTCGAGCAGGTCGGGTGAAACCGGCAACGAGGCCCCAATACCGGCGAGATATAGCGCTGATAGCCGCCGATCAGCCCGGTCGCCCAGCGCGCGGCCGGCGACGGGGGCAGCTGCGAGTTGTCATCCGGCGTCGGCACAGGCCCCGGCGGCATGCTTGATCGCATTGATCATCGAATTCAGGCCGTTGCTGCGTGTCGGGCTCAGGTGCGCATCGAGTCCGATCGCGGCGATGAATTCGGGTGTGGCGGCAACGATTTCCTCGGGACGCTTGCCGCTGTATACGCGCATCAGAATCGCGATCAGTCCGGAGACGATCGCCGAATCGCTGACCGCGGCGAAACTGAGCCGGCCGTCGGCGCAATCGGTCCGCAGCCAGACCTGCGACTGGCAGCCGTGAATCCGGCGGTCCTCGGTGCGCCAGTCCGCGGGAAATTCGGGCAGGTCCCGACCGAGATCGATGATGTACTGATACCGGTCGATCCAGTTATCGAATAACCGGAAGTCATCGATCAATTCCGCCTGCGCCGCCTCTATTTCGTTCATCCCGTTACCGTCAGTCCGTCAGCTCGTGTGTCGCCAGCGCGTGCCGTCGGCGCTGTCCTCGATCGAGATTCCCTGCGCGGCCAGTTCATCGCGGATCCGGTCCGCCGTGGCGAAGTCTTTCGCGGCGCGCGCCGCGTTCCGGTCGGCAATCAGTTGATCAATCGCGGCGCCGTCGACCTGCATCGCGCCGCCGGATGTAAACCAGCGTTCCGGTTCGACCGACAACAGGCCCATCAGTTCGGCGCTGGCGCGCAGCCGCGCGGCCGCCTGTGCACGCAACTCCGCCGAGTCGCTCCGATTCGCGTCACGGGCCAGTTCGAACAGGGCCGCGAGCGCCCGCGGCGTGTTCAGGTCGTCTTCGAGCGCCACGACGAACGCCGGATCCGGCGCGGCCGACTGCCACTCGGACTGCCAGCCGTCGATGTCGCGCAGCGTGCCGTAGAGCCGGTCGAGCTTGCGCTTCGTCTCGATGAGGATCTGCTCCGACCAGTCGAGCGGCTGCCGGTAGTGTGCATTCAGCAACGCGAGTCGGATCGCCTCACCCGGCGCGTCAACGAGCAGGTCGCGAACCAGCACGATGTTGCCCAGCGATTTCGACATTTTCGTATGGTGGACGTTGACGAATCCGTTGTGCAGCCAGTAACGCGCAAACTCGGCGCCATCGTGCGCGCAGGTGCTCTGCGCGATCTCGTTCTCGTGGTGCGGAAAGATCAAGTCGTTGCCGCCGCCGTGAATATCGATCGTCTCGCCGAGATGCTCGGCAGCCATGACCGAGCACTCGATGTGCCAGCCAGGACGACCTCGGCCCCACGGACTCTCCCAGCCCGGCAGCTCCGGCGTCGACGGTTTCCACAGAATGAAATCGCCGGACGCCTCTTTATAGGGCGCGACCTCGACACGGGCGCCGGCCAGCAGCTCGCGCTGGTCGCGCCGCGACAGCCGGCCGTAGCCGGGGTACGCCGCGACCCGAAACAATACATGCCCGTCGGCCGCATAGGCATGGCCACTGTCGATCAGCCGCACGATCATCGCGATGATCTGGTCGATATGCGCCGTGGCGCGCGGCTCGATATCGGGATTGGCCACGCCCAGCGCCTGCATATCCGTGTGATAGGCCGTGATGAACCGGTCGGTGATCACGCCGATATCAACGCCCGCCTCCAGCGCCGCCGCGTTAATCTTGTCGTCGACGTCGGTGATATTGCGTGCGTACGTCAGCTCGTGCCGGGCCCGCAGCAGGCGCGCAAGCACGTCGAAGACGACCGCCGGACGCGCGTTGCCGATGTGCGGCGCGCTGTAGACCGTCGGGCCGCAGACGTACATCGTGACCGGCGTCGGGCCGTCACCGGCCGCCGATCGCGGCGCAAACGCCTCTTTCCGGCGTGACAGCGTGTTGTACAGATTGATACTCATAGCTACTGAATGACTGGGCAAGCCCGTTATAATACCAAGTTCGCCGTCAGGGCTTCACCCGGGCGGCTCAAACCCGGAGAACGGTCAAGTGGATGCCCCGTCAATCTTTGCCCAACGCAAAACCGTAGAACAGGTTGAAGAAGGCGCCGAACTGGCGCCGAAATTCGACAAAAACGGCCTGATTCCGGCGGTGACGACCGACTACGCGAGCGGCGAACTGCTGATGCACGGCTACATGAACGCCGAGGCGCTGGCCAGGACCATCGCAACGGGTGAGGCGCATTACTTCAGCCGCAGCCGCCAGGCTATCTGGCACAAGGGCGCGACCAGCGGCCTCGTGCAGACGGTCCGGGCGCTGCTGATCGACGACGATCAGGACTGCGTCTGGCTGCGCGTGGACGCCGCCGGCGGCGCGAGCTGTCACGTCGGCTACCGGTCGTGCTTCTATCGCAGCATGCCGTTCGGCGGCGAAGCAGCTGCGACCGGCCCGTTGCCGCTGACGTTCACCGAAACCGAGAAGGTCTTCGATCCCGAAGTGGTGTATCCGGGCGTACCGAACCCGACGAAGCTCTGATCCCGCGGCCGGACGCCCCGCAGGGCCCGGGCCACGGTCACGAACGGCACGGCGCAACCGGCAAGTCCCGGCACATTCCGGCGCCCGCGACAACCATCCACGACACCGCGCCGGACATCCGCACCGGTCACTCGGCCGCGTTGATCGTTCGCACGAGCAGGCCGACGAGATCTTTGGCCAGCGCGCGCCGCAGCACTTCTTCTTCATTCGCTTTGCCGAGCACCTGTTTCTCGTCGTAGGTGTAATCGCGCGTCAGCAGCAGTCGTTGCGGCGCAACGACCTCGGCGCCGTCGATCGTGACCGCACAATTGACAACGTAGTAGACCTCGAACTCACGCGGTATGTTACGCGCCGACACGGTCAGCGCCCGGCGGCCGGTCTCGTCACTCAACACCCGCACGACGGCGTCGGCGCTGACCGGATCGCGGGCCGGACCGAGTCCGTTGCGGCGAATCGTCGCCACGAGTTCGCGGTAGAACGGCGAATAGCGGTCGTCGGCCTGAATATAGACACTCGACACACCCGGCGGAAAATCCGCGACGCCGCGCAAGTGAAACCCGCACGCCGAGAGCAGCAGCGGCATCAGCAGCATCAGCCCCCAATGCCGAAGGCGACGCCCGTCGGTGACGGCTATGGTTCGATCGATCCAGTTCACGCTACACGACAACATTGACAAGTTTCCCGGGCACGACGATGACCTTGCGGATCGGCTGGTCGGCGACGAACCGCTGCACGTTCGCATCGGCCAGCGCCGCGCGTTCGATATCTTCCTTGCCGGCCGTCGCGGCGATCTCGATACGCGCCCGCAACTTGCCGTTGACCTGCACGATAATCTGCAGCGTATCAGAGCGCAGGGCGCCGGCGTCGACTGTCGGCCAGGTCTCGTCGACGACGGCCGATTCGTGACCCAGCGCATGCCACAGCTCGTGACAGATATGCGGCACGATCGGCGCGAGCATCAGCACGGCGGCATCGAGCGCCTCGGCCACGACGGCGCGGTCCTGCGCATCGGCCGCCGGGTAGCGACCGACTGCGTTCATCAGTTCCATGACCGCGGCAATAGCCGTGTTGAAGGTATAGCGCCGACCAATATCGTCGCTGACCTTCTGGATCGTCGCATGCACGGCCCGGCGCAGGTCGCGCTGGGCATCGTTGAGCGTTGCCGCGCGGACCGCGCCGGCCGGACCGCCGGCCGCATGTTCCTGCACGATGCGCCACAGCCGGCGCAGGAATCGGGAACCGCCCTGCACGCCGTCGTCCGACCATTCGAGCGTCTGCTCCGGCGGCGCCGCGAACATCACGAACAACCGGACCGTATCGGCGCCGTACCGGTCGATCAGTTCCTGCGGATCGACGGTGTTGCCCTTGGACTTGGACATCTTCGCGCCGTCCTTGAGCACCATACCCTGCGTCAGCAGCTTGCTGAACGGCTCGTCGCTGTCGACGAGGCCTTCATCGCGCATGATCTTGTGGAAGAAGCGCGCGTACAGCAAGTGCAGGATCGCGTGCTCGATACCGCCGATATACAGGTCTACCGGCAGCCAGTAACGCGCCCGCTCATCGAGCATCGCCCGATCGCTGCCGGGCGAACAGAACCGCGCGTAATACCATGACGACTCCATAAACGTGTCGAACGTATCGGTTTCACGCGTCGCCGGGGCGCCCGTCACCGGGTCCGTCGTCTCGTAGAACGACGGCATCTTCTTGATCGGCGAACCACCGTCACTCAGATCGACGTCCTCGGGCAGCACGACCGGCAGCGTGTCGTCCGGCGCGCCGTGCTGCTGGCCGTCGGCCGTCGTGATGACCGGAATCGGCGCGCCCCAGTAGCGTTGCCGCGAGATCAGCCAGTCGCGCAGCCGATAATTGGTCTGGCGCTCGCCGCGTCCGGCAGCCGTCAGATCCGCGGCGATCGCGGCGAACGCGTCGGCCGACGTCAGACCCGTGTACTTGCCCGAGTTCACGAGCACGCCGGCGTCGACGAACGCCGCCGTAGCCATATCGCACGGTTGCGCGTCACCCGGCGCGGGCGCGATGACCTGGTGGATCGGCAAATCATAGGCGCGGGCAAATTCCCAGTCGCGCTGGTCGTGACCGGGCACCGCCATGACCGCACCCGTGCCGTAGCCGATCAACACGAAATTCGCGACCCAGACCGGCACGGACTCACCGGTGATCGGGTGAACCGCGTTGATGCCGAGCGGCCGACCCTGCTTTTCCATGGTCTCCATCGCCGCCTCGGACACGGCATGCTGCTGGCATTCAGCGATAAACGCCTGCAGTTCGGGATCGGCTTGCGCGGCATGCATCGCCAGCGGGTGCTCGGCGGCCACGGCCATGTAGGACACGCCCATCAGCGTGTCGGGCCGCGTCGTGTAGATACGCAGCACCTCGTCCGAGTCTTCGATGCCGAACGCGACCTCGACACCCTCGCTCCGGCCGATCCAGTTGCGCTGCATGATCTTGACCGGTTCCGGCCAGTCCAGCCCGTCGAGCTCGGCCAGCAGTTCCTCGGCATAGTCGGTGATGCGCAGGAACCACTGCGGTATCTCGCGCCGCTCAACCGGCGCGCCGGAGCGCCAGCCGCAGCCGTCGATGACCTGCTCGTTCGCCAGCACAGTTTCGTCGACCGGGTCCCAGTTGACGACGGCCTTCTTCTTGTACGCGAGTCCTTTCGCGAGCATCCGCGTGAACAGCCACTGTTCCCAGCGGTAATACGCCGGGTCGCAGGTCGCCAGCTCGCGCTCCCAGTCGTAACCGAAGCCGAGTCGCTGGAGCTGACCGCGCATGTAGGCAATATTCTCGCGCGTCCATTTCGCCGGCGGCATGCCGTGCTTGATCGCCGCGCCCTCGGCCGGCAGGCCAAACGCGTCCCAGCCCATCGGCTGCAGCACGTTCTTGCCCTGCATGCGCTGGTAGCGCGACACGACATCGCCGATCGTGTAATTGCGCACGTGCCCCATGTGCAGCCGGCCGCTGGGATACGGGAACATGCACAGGCAATAGAACTTCTCGCGATCCGGGTCCTCGACGGCGCGGAACGTGCCCGCGTCAGCCCAGAAACGCTGCGCCTGGGTTTCTATCTGATCCGGTTGGTAGGGTTTCTCGGTCACGATGGTGGAATCTGGCTGGCTCGGGGCCGCAAGGATACCTGTTCGGGAATTGCGGGGACAGTTCGCGGGGTGTCCCGGCGGTCGCGGCGCCCGCTCGGCACCAGCGCCGGCCAACAAAGAGTCCCGCAATCAGCCGGACCGAAATTGGTGTCCGACACCACGGCTGTCCCACAACCTTGCACATCCTGTCAGGCCGGCATGACGGAGCGGCACCTTTCCGAGACTGTGGCCCGCAGGGACGCGGGCCCCAAGCCCACACGGACGTGTTCACGG
>JAJFJS010000053.1 GCA_021773815.1 Gammaproteobacteria bacterium | reverse complement strand
GCATCGGGCGGTTCAAGACGCTCGAACCGGACTTTTCCGTCGACTGGCTGGAGACGGACGATGAATGAGCGAGAGCTGATAGCCTTCGAACTGGGCTACGACCATGCGATGTTCGCGCGGCCGGCGCCGGACGACGCCCCACTGCAGTTTGCTGACGGCTATCGGACCGGCAAACGCCAGTATCCGCATCCGCAACGCTCGAACCGCTTTATTCGCAAGTGGCTGCAGATCCGTATGAATGCGCTGCGCCGGGACAAGCGCGTCGACGAGCGCATCACACCGGACTACATCGAACGCATCGATGTCGAGCGGTGCCCGGTGACGCTCGAGCCGCTGATGCATTCAACCGGCACGGGCGCGGACTGGAGTATCGACCGTTGCAATAACCAGCGCGGCTACATACCGGGTAATCTCGTCGTCATGTCGACGCGCGCCAATAAGGCGAAGAGCGACCTGACGTTTATCGAGATTGTCGAAAACAGCAAGCGCGCCGAATCCACCGATGGGCTGCGCCCGGCCGACTGGCATCGCATGGCTGCCGTCGTCGCCCCCGCCGAATGCCTGACGAGTGGCGAGCCGCCCGCGCAGTATCTGCTCGGGGAGGCGTACGTGCCAGGCCAGCCGTGGGGCCTGCCGGCACACGTGCAGGCGGCGCTGCTGTCAGGTTTTCTGAATCCTTCGCATGCCAAGCGTTACGACACCGGTATCAATACGGTCTATGCATTATCTCGGTGCAGCAAGGCTTCACGACGCGCTTTCGACCGAATGTTGAAAGACATGGCCAGGCGCGTCGTTCACCAGGGCCGCGACTGGAATTACTGGGCGCTGAAGCGCCCGCTGCGCCTGTTCGTCGAGTTCTGGGTCACGCTGACGCCGGCGGCACGGACAGCGATCACCGATCAAGTCGGCTTCAATGTAGGTCTCGCCGCCCCGGAAGGCCAACCCCTCGAAACCCGGTCGCCGCAGTGAAATTGGTGTCAGACACCAATTAAATGCTCGTTTTCCGCTAAACGACGGTACTTCGTGCCGGATATGCGAATCCGCTAATTGGTGTCCGCTAATTGGTGTCAGACACCAATTTACGGACACCAATTTATGGGTGGCGCTTCTATTTCCGGTGTCTGAATTAGTGTCCGAAAGCGGCGGTGAAAGCGTCGGCCTGTAAGGTTTTGGGACACATGGGTGGTGCCGGCCGGTTGAAAAAGCCGCCGGCGGTTACGATGTATATATACCCGGCAGTCACGATGTCTATATATAAGTAGGCGGGCGCATGAGCCCGCGAACGGTCCCAAAGATACCAGCGCTGATTCTGTTACTGCTGTTGCTCGCCGGCCTGGCGGGGGCCGTTGAGGCGTCGCTCGGGCGACTAAGCGCCAATCCGTATGACCCGGAATCGACCGGCAACCCCTATGGCGCCGGTAATCCGAACGCGGCCGACAGCATCAACAACCCGTATGGCCGCTTCCTTATTTTCTGTCAAGCCCAAAAACCCTCAACACCTGCCGAAATCTGACATCGATCATTTGAACGATTCTTCCAAATATCGGTCTGAAAACCTACTCATCTATCATCAGGCCCAATCACTGCTAACCTGGAAATACAACCATAGAACAACAAGTTAAAGGCACCCCCCATGACCACCCAATCCCCCCGCCTGCAAAGCATCGAACCCGAAACCGCCACCGGCAAGACCGCCGCGATCTACGGCCAGGTCAAGAGCCGGATGAGCATGGTCCCGAATCTCTACAAGGGCCTGGCCAACAGCCCGCAGGCGCTCGAGGCCTACCTCGCACTGGACCGGTTCATCAGCGACGGCAGCCTGACGCCGGCCGAGCAGCAGGTCGTGCGGATGGTCGCGAGCGTGCATAACGAGTGCACGTATTGTGTCGCCGCGCATACGCTGGGACTGAAAGGCGCCGGCGTCGACGACGCAGCCATCCTCGATATCAGGCGCGGCACGTCGGACGATGCGAAACTGCAGGCGCTGATCGTGTTCACGCAGGAAATTTTATCGACGAAGGGGTTTGTATCGAATGATGACCTGGCTGCGGTGCGTTCGGTCGGTTATACAGATCAGAATATTGCCGATATCACGGTCGTGATTGCGCAGAAGACGTTATCGAATTATTTCAATCATATTCATGACACGGTGCTGGATTTGCCGGCGGCACCGGGGTTGGATTGAGGAAAAAGAACAGGGTCAGGCTGCTGCCTGGCCTGCATTTTCGCGACCATGCGGTGTTGCGTAATCGAGGTTCGGTCCGTGCGGGATGACACCCGTCGGATTAATGTGGGTATGACTGGCGTAGTAGTGCGCCTTGATGTAGTCGATGTCGACGGTCGCGGCAATACCTGGCACCTGGTAGAGATCTTTTACGTAGCCCCACAGGTTCGGATAGTCGGCCAGCCGGCGAATGTTGCACTTGAAATGACCGACGTACACCGGGTCGAAGCGCACCAGCGTGGTAAACAAACGCCAGTCTGCTTCGGTAATGGTGTCGCCGGTCAGGTAACGGCGGGTGGTCAGCCGTTCTTCAAGCTGATCGAGTGCGTCGAACAGAGCAACGACCGCTTCATCATAGGCATCCTGACTGCCCGCGAAGCCGGCGCGATAGACACCGTTGTTGATATTCGGGTAGATGAAGTCGTTCAGTTCATCAATCTCGCCACGCAATGCCTGCGGATAAAAATCACCCGGCAGGGCACCGGTTTGATCGAACGCGCTGTTTAGCATGCGCATAATTTCGGATGATTCATTCGAGACGATGGTGGCATTCTGTTTGTCCCACAATACCGGCACCGTCACGCGACCGGTAAATTGAGGATCAGCCTTCGTATACAGTTCATGCAGTCGACTGACATGGTTGACGTCGTCGGCGATCACGCCCGGCCCTGCAGCGAAGGTCCAGCCTTCGGGGCCCATGAATGCGTTCACCACGGACATGGAAATCATGTCCTCAAGGCCCTTCAGCCTGCGCAAAATTATCGTGCGGTGGGCCCATGGGCAGGCCAGCGACACATAAAGATGATAGCGCCCGGCTTCGGCCTTAAACCCGCCGTGACCCGAGGGGCCGGCTGATCCGTCAGCGCTGACCCAGTGGCGGAAGGAAGAGTCCTGACGCTGGTAGCGGCCATTATGTTTTTCAGTCTCATACCAGACGTCGTGCCAGATACCGTCAACGAGTTTGCCCATGATTATTCTCCTCAGGTTTCTTTAATAGAGTTGCTTAGCCGGCATTCCGGTTGTCGAGTGCCAGAGCACCCGGACCGTTCGCAACGAGGAACAGAAAGCCGCCTGCAATGGCGATGTTTTTCATAAACATGATGAATTGCGTCTGATCACCGAGTTCGCCGTGGAACAGCACCGCCGTTACCAGGCTGAACCCGGCGAGCGCCAGCGCGGCTAACCGGGTCTGAAAGCCGATGATGATTGCGACAGAGGCGCCGATCTCAAAAGCGATCACCAGCGGCAGCGCTTCACCGGGCACGCCCATCGCCGCCATGTAACCTTGCGTGGCCGCGTAGGCTGACACTTTGGAGATGCCGGACAGCAGAAAAATGGCGGAGATCAGAACCCGACCGACGGTGTTGAAATAGGGGATAAGTGTTTTCATGTCTTTGCTCCCGATTCAGTTGAGTAACGATGGGCTCATTGTGCGCATCCGAACAGTTCAGAAAAACATAACTTTCTATAAATGATCGTTCGTGTAATATGAACAATCATGAATCGCCTGCTGGAAATGGAGATCTTCGCTACGGTGGCCGACACCGGCAGTATCAGTGGGGCCGCGGAACGGCTGGATATGGCTAAATCGGCCGTTAGCAAACGACTGGCCGATCTCGAAACCCGGCTCGACGTGAGCCTGATGACCCGCACCACGCGGCGTTTGTCCCTGACTGATGCGGGCGCTGACTTCTATAAACGCTGCACGGCCATTCTCGCCGAGGTGGCCGCGGCAGAAGCAGGCGTAAGCGAGGCTGACGCGGAATTTTCAGGCCCTATCCGTATCGCCGCACCGTTATCGTTTGGCCTGCACCACATCGGCCCGGCACTGATTCAGTTCATGCAGCTTCATCCGGCCGTCAACGTGACGATGGACTTTAATGACCGCCAGGTTGATCTCGTCGCCGAAGGTTTTGATCTCGGCGTTCGAATTGCGAAGTTGAGTGACTCGACGCTGGTCGCGCGCAAGCTGGCACCCGTGCGCCAATTAGTCTGTGCAAGCCCGGCTTACTGGGCAGCCAACGGTCGGCCAGAGGAACCCGCCGACCTTAAACAACATCAGGCCCTGCGCTACACCCTCGCAGCGCAACGCAACTGGACATATACAGCACCGGATGGCGCGCGCGGGTCCGTTACCGTACCAACGCTGCATGCGGCCAACAACGGCGCCTTTCTTCGCGATGCTGCAGTCGCCGGACTCGCGATCGTGCGCCTGCCGGCATTCATCGTGCATGAGCAGATTGCAACCGGAGAACTCGAACCTACCCTGCTCGATTACCGCTGGAACGACCTGCATGCATGGGCCGTCTACCCGCAAACTCGCCGGTTGCCGTCACGGGTACGCGCACTGATTGATTATCTGGCTGAAGTCTTTGGCGAGACACCGTATTGGGAAGCCTGTTTGCCCACGTCGTCCAGGTAAGTTATCGAGTGATTGTCGGTACTGATGATGATTAAAATTAGAAAAGGTACCGAGTTTTATTTTCTGCTTCAGAAAATAAACCCGGTATCTTTTCCAAATCAGTTCGCCCCCTGTTTATTCGCTGACGATCGACGCTGATGGGCGTACCCCTCCCAGAGGCCTTTGAAAAAATTGCGGGCATTAATTCCCAGGGTGCGGGTGCGATACCCGCCCTCCTGCACCAGCAGCGTCGGCAGACCCAGTGCACCGATCATTAAGCCGTTGGCATAGAAGTTGGCGGCCCGCAGCAGGAACGAACCGGTCGGGTCATCCTTGGCGGTATCCAGTCCCAGCGAAACAACTAAAAAGCGCGGCTTGAACCGGCGCACGTGCCTGATCGCCTTACGCAGTGCCTGCAGATACAGTTCGCCTGAGGTCCCTTCAGCAAGGGGCATATTCACGTTAAAGCCCAGCCCCGCCGCTTCCCCCCGCTCGTTGGCGAAACCCGAGAAATAGGGGTAGGTGGTTTGCGGGTCGGCATGCAGCGAGACCGTCAACACATCGGCCCGGTCGTAGAAAATATCCTGCGAACCGTTGCCATGGTGATAGTCGACATCCAGTAGCGCCACGTTGCCGTAAGTCGACAAATAGTTGGCCGCTATTGCGGCTGAATTGAAATAGCAAAAGCCGCCGAAAAATGATCTTTCGGCATGATGCCCGGGTGGCCTGACCAGCGCATAAGCCAGGTGGTAACCGGCCAGAATGTTGTCTGCTGCAGTCAGCGTGCAATCCACCGCAGCCCGCGCGGCCTCATAAGCATTGCTGCTGATGGGCGTAAAACTGTCGATGCAATAATAGCCAGCCCGTAGCGGCAACTCTTTGGGTGCGCGTGCCAGCTTGCGCTGCGGGAATGTGTAGGGATACACCGCCTGATCCGGGCCGACGATATTGCCGGCACGTTGCAGAAAATTGACCAGCCCGGCGTCATGCACGGCGAGTATGTGACGTTTGGCAAAACGCCGCGCCTTGTGCAGTTCGAACAAGCCCGTGCGCTTCAGTTCTTCGTTGATCACCCTGACCCGCACCGGTGCCTCGACATAACCGCGCTCCCGCACATGGTGTATATCGTGTTTGTCATTGATGACCAGCGCAATGCCCTTACGCTTGGGCGAACGCCGGGTCGTCGCAGATCTGCGCCGCTTCACATAGCGCGGCGGACGCAGCTGGATGGGGTCATCGACAATTGAATTGCGCACTTTACGCACGTAACTCTTCGGACATTGCCTGGCAAACTTGCGCTCCAGAAATGTGGCAATAATTTTACGCGCCTGATCGCGGCCAATTTTAGTGTCATCACCCAGACTGTCGAACAGCAGGTAGTAGGGATCGTCATCACCTTCCGGCAACGGGGTTTCATACGCCGTATTGATAATCGGGCGGGCGCCATAGCGCTCATAAAATTTCAGGCGTGCTGCATTCTCAGTCAACATTTCCGGATCAGCAACCAGGGCCGGATCATCCGTCTGGCATTCCAGAAAGATGCCCAATGCATCCAGCTGCACAGCTTCGTCACGCACGCGTTCGTACAAGGCACCGCCAATTCCGCCACCGGTTTTGCCCACACCCGTTGAAATGAAATCCAGAAAACAGCAGTCCAGATCGGCCATATGCAATAGCACAGCGAAGCCCTGCACCGATGAATCAAGCTCAGCCACAAACAGTATCGTTTTAAAACGATGGCGTAAGGGATCGCGTATCTGCGTGACCAGCGCGGCGACATCGGCCTCGGTCAGTTCTGCAAAATTTTCCCGCAGGATCGCCTGCACCTGGTGAAGCAGATCCTGATTAGTCGGCGTGGTGTTGTCATAGACACGATGGATACGAAACATAGCAGCAGCGTCCGTTGCAACCGATGACTCTACGCAGTTTCAATTGCAGTAAATAATTTTTTAAATTGATCGCCCGACAAATTATATAGTTATGCGGCATCCCGTTATCTTGTCGGGCATTGTAGCGGAGAAAAATTGGGGAATTCCTGCGGGAAAAGAAAGGCTCACCGGAGTAAGCCGCGCTGATAGCGTTGATTGGTGTCAGACACCAATTACGGGTTTATTTGTCTGCCATTCGGGGTCAGACTCCAAGGGGGTTTGACCCCTATTCTGCAATTTCCTGATATTCGGCCCTGAAAATCACCTGTACCGGCACTACGTCATTGACGTATACCCGGTAAATGGTCATCATTGAATCCGACTTCTTCGCACGGCGGCGGGCAGATTACCTTTCGGACGATCAATACACCCTGCTCGGCTGGTACCTGGCCAGGCGGCCGGATGCCGGGCGCATCATTCCGGGCTCGGGCGGTATCCGGAAACTGCGCTGGCCACTACCGGGGCAAGGTAAACGAGGCGGGCTACGAGTGATCTATTACTGGATCACGCCAGGACAACAGATTCTGATGCTGACGCTGTATCGAAAAGGTGACGTGACGAATCTGACCCGACAACAGATCAGGAAACTGATGCAACTGATCAGGGCATTAGACCCCAGAGAATGAGAGCCATGAGCAAACGCAGCCTGTACAAAGAGATCGAGGTGGGCCTCCGCGAGTATGCGGCGAACCCCGCAACACTCACTCGCCGCAAGTTCCCGGAGCCCGATCCTCGCGCCATTCGTCAGACCCTCAACCTGACCCAGGGTGAAATGGCCGCGCTGATGAATGTCAGTGTGCGCACCTGGCAGAATTGGGAACAGCAACACCGCACGCTTACGGGACCGGTCAAGGCCTTCTTGCGGGTGCTCGAAGCGGAACCGGAAGCCGTATTCCGTGCGATGCAGCCGATGCGTTAGGGCAATAAAGGTGCCGGGTTTATTCTCAGGCTTTTTTCACAAACTCGGACTTCAACTGCATCGCGCCGATACCGGCTATTTTGCAATCGATATCGTGATCACCATCGACCAGGCGGATGTTCTTGACCTTGGTGCCCACCTTGACGACCGCCGATGAGCCTTTGACCTTGAGGTCCTTGATCACGGTGACCGTATCGCCGTCGCTCAGCGTATTGCCGTTCGCATCGGTGACTTTCCTGCTCTCGCTCTCCGCCGGCGCATCCTTGCCCCATTCGTGGGCGCACTCCGGGCAGATGTACAGGCTGCCGTCTTCGTAGACGTACTTTGAAGTGCATTCAGGGCAGGCGGGGAGATCGGTCATGTTGGGTTTTCCAGGTAAAAAGTTTTCTGTTGCCGGTGTCTGACACCAATTGATGGGTCGTGCTTTATTTTCCGGTGTCTGACACCAATTTCGGCGCGAATCGCGCTGAATTTGGTGTCAGACACCTTTTATCGCGGCTGGATTTTGTGTCAGGCACCTTTTATCACAGTCCGTCAAGCAACCCGCCCCGCGGCCTGCGCCGATGACCAGGCCCACTGGAAGTTGAAGCCACCGAGATGTCCGGTGACATCGACCGCTTCGCCGATGCAGTACAGGCCGGGTTGGCGTTTGCTTGCCATGGTTTGGGATGAGAGTTCGTCGGTATCGATGCCGCCCAGTGTGACTTCTGCCGTGCGATAGCCCTCGGTGGCGGCGGGCTTGAGCTGCCAGTCATTGAAGCTGGCGGCAACCGTGCGCAGCGTTCGATCGGGGATGTCGGCCAGACGCATCCGGGCTTGCGCCGGCCACCACAGCGCTTCGAGTTCCAGTACCAGCGCGCGCGGCAGCAGCGGCAACAGAACTGTACGCAACAATGTCCGCGGTTGTGCCACCTTGGCTGCCAGCAACAGCGCTTCGGCCGATTGATCGGGCAGCAGGTTCAGCCGGATGGCCTCACCCGGATGCCAGTAATTGGAGAGTTGCAGGATGGCCGGGCCGCTGAGTCCACGATGTGTGAACAGAATGCTCTCGGCAAAGGCCTGCGCTGCGTCTTCGGTACTTACGACGGCCGGCACGCTGAGCCCGGACAGGCGTCCGGCCACTTCGAGCATGGCGCCCGAGAAGGTCAGCGGTACCAGGCCCGCACGTGTCTCGCAGACCGCAAGGCCAAACTGGCGAGCCAAGCGATAACCGAAATCGGTCGCCCCCATCTTCGGGATCGACAGCCCGCCGGTCGCAATCACCAGCGATTCGGCGTCGAACACGGCATCCGCACAGGTGACGATATAGCGATCGTCCCGCGTGACGCCGGTAACGTCGCAGTCCGTCCGGATGTCGACACCCGCCCGGGTGCACTCGGTCCGGAGCATATTCAGAATATCTTTGGACGAGTCATCACAGAACAATTCGCCGTGCGCCTTCTCGTGGTAACCGATGCCGTGCTGTTCGACGAGTGCGATGAAGTCCCATTGCGTATAGCGGCTCAGCGCGGAGATGCAGAAGTTCGGGTTCGCGGACAGGTATCGCACGGGCTCGCAGTGCAGGTTCGTGAAGTTGCAGCGACCGCCGCCAGACATCAGGATTTTTTTGCCGATCTTGTTCGCGCGCTCCAGCACGACGACGCGGCGGCCACGCTGGCCGGCGGCGATGGCGCACATCAACCCGGCCGCGCCGCCGCCCAGAATTACGACATCGGTGCTGTTCATCGCGGCAATATAACAGCCTGCCCGATGTCATCACCGTTATTGAAAACCATCAAGGCATGATCGCCGGCCGGCGGCGCCAGGTTGCGCGCGAGCCAGAACGGGCCCGTCGGGCGTCTCGATAAGGAACCCGGCGGGATTCGAAGCACACGATCGGCAAGCCGGTTTTGCGGGAACGATTGCGGACGAACCCGTCGTTGCGTCGGCACTCTCCCGCAAACATCCGGACGGCCGACACGGCCACCCGATCACGGCATGTCCGGCCCGATGTCGACATCGACGTAGTACACCGCGCGGCTGTCGGCCGGGCCGTCGCGTTCTTCAGCTTCTATCACCAGCCGGTCGCCGAGCAGCGCGCGGGCCAGGACGGCTCCATCCGGGGCCGTGGCCAGGAATTCGGCCGGATGGACGAACACGATGGGTAGTCCGGTTTCGCGAGAGCGATCGCGGACGAAGCCGTCATTGCGTCGCCCGAACATCCCGCCGGACGGCACGATCAGCAACTCGGCGCCGTTCGCCTGCAGCGTCGCGGCGATCTCCGGCTGCCGCCGGTCGGCGCAGATCATCACGCCGAGCGTGCCGTATGCGGTGGCGAAGACCGGATGCCCGGTACCGGGTGTATTGCGCCCGGCTTCGTGGCCGATCGCCTGTTTGCGGTAGCGGCCGAGCAGCGCGCCGTCCGGCCCGATCACGACGGCGGTATTGAAGCGGTTCGCGCCCGCCGCCTCGCTCATGCCCGCGACCAGGTAGATATCGAGCTCGTCGGCCAGCAGCGCGAGCCGGGTAAAGAACGCGCCGCCCGGAATCGCTTCGCCCAAGTTGCGAAATGCGTCCAGCGGCATGGCCTTGTCGCGCACCGCGTAGCCGTCAAGAAAACTTTCGGTCGTCACGACAATCTGCGCCCCGTTGGCCGCCGCCTCGCGGATCAGCGGCTCGATGCGTTCGGCGTTGCCCGGCTTGTCGGCCGTCAGCCACTTGAGCACGATGCCGGCCACGCGCACCTGACCGGACGGCGGTGTCGCGAGCGGACCGTCTGCGGTGGTCATCGGCAATGGGTGACAGGCCGCAACCAGCAGGACGACCGCAGGCACACGCAGCAATCGCCAGAAAATGCGTCCCGCCGCACGTCTCGTTGACCCATTCACGTTCTTGCTCGTCCTTTCCGGCCATCTGCGGCAGTCATCGGCGCAGTGTGCATTGGCAAATACCCACAGGCCGGTATCGCCGCGGATACACGCCGCATCAGCCGCAAGAGGGATTCTGCGGCGTGTCGCGATGGCTCGTTTATCGTAGCACCCGGCACCTGGGTGCATCCGCTCAAACCAAACCGACGGCAGGTATTGCCTTGAAATTGGTGTCTGACACCAATTTGCCGCCAAAAAAACTCCATGGCGCATCGCAACGGCCGGTTTGTCGTTGCACCCGGTATCCAGGCCAGCCGCAAGCACCGCCTGGGAAAGGGTGTCTGACACCAATTTCCGACACCAAGTGGAAAAGCGGGGGTCAGACCCCAAAAATCTCCGGCCCTGCAACGCCTCCAATTATCCCGGGACAGACATTACGGCTCCAGCCGCCCGATCATCGCGTGACGGCCCTTAAATAATTGGTGTCTGACACCACTGCTGTCCCATCAAGTCACCGGTGTTTCACCTGGAACATAGCTGGAATCGATCATGCGTAAAGATCGAGAACGGGCCGACATGACGGAGCGGCGGGAGTTGGTGCTAGGACCGGGTTTTGGACCCTGATGTTCCACGCACCTGCCGGCGCAGCTCTTCGATCTGTTCGAGCAGTTCCACCGCCAGCGCTGCGCCGGCGAGGTTGACGCCGAGATCGTTCTGCAGACGCACGACGGTGCGCGTGCGGTGCACGCTCGTGTAATGAAAGCGCAGTTCGTCGGCCTGCTCATCGACCGGGTCGAGGATCCCTTCGCTAACCAGCCGTTCGATCAGCGTGTGTTCCACCGAGCACACCCGGCAGAGTTCGGTAGCGGTGATCTCGGTCGTCTCGTCAAGCACCATGCCAACCACTGTCTTTGCTTCACGTTCATTCATGGTTCGACCTCCTCAGAGATTGGCCCGCGGGTTGAAAGGCAGGTCCTGCGCCATCTTCTCGTACAACGCTTTTGCCTCGTCGCTGTCCGCCGGCGGCAGTTGCACGTCGAGCAGCACGTACAGGTCGCCCGGTGCGGCACCGGGCAGGCCCTTGCCCTTGAGTCGCAGCTTGCTGCCCTGCTTCGAATTCGGCGGAATCTTCAGCTCCACGTTGCCCGACGGGATCGGCACCGCGACCGTGGCGCCGAGCGCGGCTTCCCAGGGTGCGACGGGCAGCGTGAGATACACGTCGGCGCCGTCGACGCGATAGCGTTGGTCCGGACGAAACTCGATGTCGAGAAACAGGTCGCCGGCTTGTCCCCCGCCGAATCCCGGACTGCCCTGACCGGCCAGCCGGATCTTCTGGCCGTCACGGATGCCCTTGGGGATCTTGACGTTCAGCGTTTTTTCCTGGGTCACGACATGCCCATCGGCGGTGACCTCGGGCACATGCAGCGTGATGCCCCGCTGCGCGCCGGTGTAGCTGTCGCGAAAATCGATCGAGATGCGCGCGTGCCGGTCTTCGCCGCGCATCCGGAAGGACTGACCGCCGCCCTGATTGCCGGGGCCTCCGCGCGCCCGACCGCCGACCCCGCCCTGACCGAACAGGCTCTGGAAGAAATCGCTGAACTGCTGCTGGCTGAAGCCCCCGGCATTGCCACCGGCGTTGCCACCGGAAAACTCGAAGCCTTCGTCCCAGTTCGGCGGCGGCCGGAATTCCTGGCCGGTCTTCCAGTTGGCGCCGAGCTGGTCGTAGGCGGCGCGCTTCTCCGGATCCTTGAGGACCTCGTAGGCCTCGCCGACCTCCTTGAACCGCGCCTCGGCATCTTCGGCCTTGCTGACATCCGGTTGATACTTGCGCGCGAGCTTTCGATAGGCGCGCTTGATGTCGTCCTGGGTGGCGTCGCGCGCGACGCCCATCACCTCGTAGTAATCCCTGAATTCCATTGGCCACCGTTTCTCGATATTGCGCAGGGGCCGCGATTGGCCCGTCCTGCTACCCGAAAGCACAGAATAGCACCGGACAGAGCGCCGGACCGCCGTTGCCCGATCCCCTTGGCACACCGACATGAATCGCCGACTGTCAGACAGCCGGGAATTGGTGTCTGACACCAATTCCCGGGCACCGGAGCACGACGATCGCCCGAACGTTGCCGTAAAGTCCCGCGGCGGCGTTTGCGTTTTCTTGGCAGGATGGAAAATATTGGGCGCCTGAGCCCATCAATTGAGCACCTTGACCCGATGATCGTCCGGCGGGGCGATTGCAGGCGTTGCCGGGCCGCCAACGCCCGGGCCTGACCTCGACTCGTTGCAAAGACGCGCGGGCCGAACCCACAGGCCTGATTTTGCCGAATACGGTAGAGTGCAACGATCGATCGACGGAGGAAGCCCATGACGGGAACGCGGTGCAAGTGCCTGGTGGCGGCATGGCTGGCGTGTCTCGCTGCCGTCCCGGCGGCCGCGGCGGACACCGGGGCGGAGACGGAACAGCCGGCGCTATGGGAGCTCCGGGCGGCCGTGTTCAGCCGCTTTGGCCCGTCGTATCCCGGCTCCGACGAGAACCAGCTGAACGTCGTGCCGGTGCCGCTGCCGATTTTTCGGGGCCGGTTCCTGCGCCTGTTCGAAGACAACGAAAAGCCGTTGCGCGGACGCCTGTTCGCACGCGACACGATCCGCGTCGAACTGGATCTCGATCTGCAGTTTTCGTCAGACAGCGATGAGATAGATGTCCGGACGGGCATGCCGGACCTCGATCTGCTGCTCGAGGTTGGCCCGGAACTGCAGATTGAACTCGCCCCGGACGCGCTCGCCGGCACCTGGTACGCGACGTTCGGCATGCGCGTCGTTACGTCATGGGACGGGCTCGATCCCAATTACGAGGGGCTGACGTTCAGTCCGGAACTGAAATATGTCTCGGCGGTCACGCCGCGCGACGAACTCAAGCTGCGAGTAACGCCGAAGTTCGCGACCGGCGACTTCATGGACTATTACTACAGCGTCGATCCGGCATTCGCGACCGTTGCCCGCCCGGCATTCAGCGCCGATGCCGGCTATCTCGGTACCGACATCACCGGCAACTGGTCGCACGATTTCTCCGACCGCCTGTCGTTTTTCATCGGCCTTCGCTACAGCAACTACGCCGGCGCGACCAACCGCGACAGCCCGCTGCACGTCGACAACAACGGTTACAGCATCTACGGCGCCGTCCAGTACCGATTCTGGGAAAGCGCGCGGCGCGCGCCACGCAAGTCCGCGATCCTCGACTGAATGCTCATCGGGGCGGGCCCGCTTTCTCCGCGCCGCCAAAGCTCAGCCGGATCGAGCGGCCGCGGATATTACCTCTGAGTGTCTGACCCCAGCAATCCAGGCGCCGCAGAGGGCCGATCGCCCGGAAAGTGTCCGCAAGTTAGCTTGACGCGCGCGGCGCCCTGCAGGGCCGGAAAAATCGGGGGTCTGACCCCGTTATCTTCCGCAGCCGGATCGAGCGGCCGCGGATATTACCTCTGAGTGCCTGACCCCAGCAATCCAGACGCCGCCAAGGGCCGATCGCCCGGAAAGTGTCCGCAAGTTAGCTTGACGCGTGACGCGCGCGGCGCCCTGTAGGGCCGGAAAAATCGGGGGTCTGACCCCGCTTTCTTCCGATCAGCCGCCACTGATCGCGGACCAGACCGCGCCGCCGAGACCGCCCAGCAGGAGAATCATGATCGGCAGCATGGACAGCCCGAAACCTGCGCCACGCTTTGCCGGGTCGGCAATGTAGGCACGAAAATAGACGATCCGGCCGATGATGAAGAACAGACCGAGCGCCGCCGCCGCCACCGCATTGATGTAGAAGCCGAACAGCAACATGCCGGGTATGAAGGTCACCAGTTGCTCCATCGTGTTGTAGTGCACGCGATAGTAGCGCTCGAAGATGGGGTCGCCGGTGACGGCCGGCGCCTTGACGCCGTACTTGACCCGCGCCCGACCCACGAGAGCGGCGAAAACGAAAAATTGCACCAGTGCCAGGGCGATGACGGCGTGCACAATGTTCATGGCGCTACCTCGTAGTGGGAGAACGGAAACCATTCTAGCGCGCCGGTCCGATCGGTCATCAAAAAATGAATTGGGGTCAGACCCCAATTTTTTAAGCGCCTCTGCGCGACGATCGGCCGAAATATGGCGGCGAGTCGCGCGGCGGCGTTTGACGGCCTTACGGAGCCGGAAACAATTGGTGTCTGACACCAATTGTTTAATCGCCGTCCGGTCCGACTAGCTACGAACGAGGGTCCGGAAATATTGGGGGTCAGACCCCAATTTTTTAAGCGCCGTCACGCGGCGATCGGGCGACTGGGGCCGGAATGCCTGTCACGCGGTAATTGGAGGCGTTGCAGGGCCGGAGATTTTTGGGGTCTGACCCCCGTTTATCGACCCCCGTTTATCCGGTTTTCTCGGCGTGGCCGTAGATCGGCGGGATCGCGGCGACGGGTGATTCGAAGCCGTCCGGTTTGACGATGACCACATCGCACGGGAAGCGATCGAGCGCGGTCTCGGCCGTATGCCCGACAATCGTTCGTTGCAGCGCCGAGCGGGCAATCGCACCCATCACGACGATATCGGCGTGCAGTTCGCCGGCCATAGCCGGCAATTCCTTTGACGGGTTACCCTCGCGGAAATGCACCTGCCCGGCCGGGAAACCGCCTTCGGCGGCCAGCGTTTGGAGCGCATTCTCGTGCGCCGCGCGCGCCTTGTCGAGCAGTTCCGGATCGATGGCCGGCGTGGCCGGTGCCGTGGTCGGGAAGACGCCAATCACCGGCGCTGGCGGCGGTTCGAAGATATGGACCAGGTCCACGCGGTCTTCGAACATCGTCGCGAAGAGTTGCGCGGTCCGGATGATCCGATGATCCAGAGCCGCGGTCTGATCGTGTTCGTGCGTCGGGTCGATGGCGGCCATGACGTTGGCGTGTCCGGGCACCCTCGTCGACTTGACGAGCCACAGCGGCGCCGGGCAGTCGCGAATCAGGTGCCAGTCGGTGTTCGTGAATAACGCGCGCGCAATCGCCGAGTGATGGTGAGTGTCCTTGACGACGAAATCCGGCTCGATCCGCAGCGCTTCACGCACGATGGCCTCGTGCAGCGGCTTGTCCCAGCTGACCTTGATCGATACCGAAAGCCCCTCGCCACGCAGCGGTGCTGCCATCCCTTCCAGGACCGCAAACTGCCGGTCAATCTCCGCGTTACGCAGCTTGTCGAGGTCTTCGCCGGTCACCCATTCCGCACGGGCGATATCGGAATTGAAGATGCAGGCCAGCAGGGTCAGGTCGGCATCGATGCGCCTGGCAAAATCGGCCGCTTTCCGCACTGCGGGCTGGTCTTCGGACGTCGGGTCGGTGACCACGAGAATAGAGTGTCGCTTCGCCATGGTGTTGCCTCTGTAGCCATCGGGGACAGGCGTCATCGCCTTCTACTCACCATGGGGGCGGGAAGAGAAAATTAAAGGGGCCGGCCCGATTTTCGGGACCAACATTCAGACCGGAAATTCGGGCGCGATATTAGACGCCGTCTACCAATTCGTGCCGCAACCCCGGCACCGAAACTGTGGATCATCGCCGGTGACGTAGCAGCCGCCGAGGTGTAACTCATCCCGGTGCGCCTGAAGCACGGTCTCGACGGTGGGGTACCCGTAAATGATCGGCACGATGCTGCGGGAACCGCAACCCGGGCATCGACCAAAATTGCGTCCGAACGGCACGCCGCGCACGACGTTATCGTTATTTTGTTCTGCACTGACCATAGGACTTCCCCTACGTACCCCTTTTTGGTCAGACTTTACCCTCATAGCAGGCTCGTGGCGTGAGCCACACTCCAAACACTCCAAACAGTCATGCCGCACACTGCACGCGTCACAAACAAACGCTGCCAGTGATGGCCTCTGTATACCCGATGAGTGTAGCTTGGAATACAGATGTGTATATCACCCGTTTGAGTGACATCCCGCAAGCGCATGGAATCGCAACCCGTCTGGCGGATCGCCGGCGCATCATCCGGTTGTCGCCGGCGAGCAAAATTCATACTGTTAAATAGTGCGGCCAGCGCCCGGTGACCACACCGGGATTGAGTGCTACAAAGAGTCCTGCAACCAATAAACGCTGCGGAGGCGTGCATGTCAGCACAACATAACAAGGATCTGATCCACGAGGTGATCGAGGTGATTTTCAATAACCAGGAACTGGATCGACTGGAAGAATATTTCACCGCAGATTTTTTCAATCACGACGGTCCGCCGGGCGCACCGAACGGTCCGGCCGCATTCCGCGCCTACCTGCCGATGATGAAACAGGCATTTCCGGATCGCCGGCTGACGCCCGAGTTCACGCTGTGCGACGGCGACCGCGTCGTCTCGCGAACGATTACCGAGGGGCACATGACCGGCGCGTTGTGGGGCATCCCACCCACCGGCAAACCCTACCGGATCACGGCAACCGACACCTACCAGGTGCGCGACGGAAAGATCTGCGCACGCTGGGGCAACGAAGATTCACTGGGCATGATGCAACAACTCGGGCTGATCGGCGGCGACTGGCGCACCGGCTCCAATGACAACGCGGGCACACGCGACGACTAGCAGCTTGTCGAAAAACCCTCAGGCGGCACAATCCTGCGTTAACAATGTCTAACCCTTGTCTATATGGCGAGGACTCATGGCCTGGCATGTACATTGCGCTTTTTTGTCATTCTTGCCTTGGGGCCCACTCACCTGAGACTCTTGCAACCAGTTGCCAGACTCCGGGCAAACTTTTTCAGCGCTTGGTCAGCCCGTTGCGCGTCAGCCAGGAACGCACAAGATCGAGGACCGCAGCCGGTTGCTCTTCATGCGGGACATGACCGGCATCGGCAATGGTGCACAACTCGGCGTGCGGCAACCGGTCGACGAGCCTTTGTTGCGCGGCGGGTGCGACGACGCGGTCGGCATCACCCGTGATGACCAACACGGGCTGCCGGATATCGGCCAGTTGCCGCGAAAGATCCGGCTGCAACGTCGATACCTTGATGAATTCCCAGAGCGCATGCGCCCAGCCGTCACTCTCCGTCGCAACGGCAGCTTGACGCAACCGCGCGGCATCAATGCGTGTCGGATCACGGAAACTTCGCCGTAGCAGCCATCGAGTGTTGCCGATTCTTTTGGCGATACTCACGCCCGGCCCATTCATCCAGCGCTGGTTCATCAGCTTTGCCGCGACCGCCGGCGGACCGCCGAAGATCGACGGACAGATCAGGATCAGCGCCGCGACCCGGTCCGGCCACGCCAGCGCCGCGCGCGCCGCGAGCAACCCGCCCGCCGAGTTACCGACGATGATCGGTCGTTCCAGACCGGCGCCATCCATGACACCCAGCAATTGCCAGAGGGCAGCATCGTGGGTGTACGGGTTCTCGTGCGACCAATCACCGGGCAGCGGTTTCTGGCTCCGACCGAACGGAATCCGGTCATAGGCAACCGTCCGGCCGAGGCCGGCCAGGCCGGGCATGACGTCGAGCCAGCTGCTCGAGTTAAACGTGAAGCCATGCAGCAACAGAAACTCCGGTGTGCCGTCGCCGGCATGCCGACAATAAAACGACAGGCCGGAAGTACCCGGGAACGGAACATCGAGTATCGACTCATGCATGGGATCGGATCGTGACTGCACAAAGTCATGATACGCACCGCCGCCACCCGATTGAACGGCCGCCGTCGCGCACCCGCAAATCTGAAACTGCAACCACTCCGAATGAATGGTCATGTGGCAACATCAAGGACAACAGCGGCCGGCGTTCGCGCAGGCGCCCGGGCCCGGGCAGGAATCGGTCTGGGACTACCCGCGCCCGCCGATCATCGTCCCCTGTGGCAAACGAATCGAAGTTCGGGCCGGTGAGCGCGTCATTGCCCGCTCTGACAACTGCGTACGCGTGTTGGAAACCGCCAGCCCGCCCACCTTTTATATTCCGCCGCAGGATATCGACAGCCAGCACCTCGTGCCGGTAAGCGGTCACTCGCGCTGTGAGTGGAAGGGCACGGCACTCTACGTGGCATTGGCCGACTCACCGACGTTCACGGCAGTCGGCTGGAGCTACCCGGAACCAACCATCGAATTTGCCGCAATCCGGCATTGGGTAGGCTTCTACCCGTCGCGTATCGCCTGCTTCGTCGACGGCGAACGCGTGCGCGCCCAGGCCGGCGGATTCTATGGCGGCTGGATCACCGATGAGATCGTCGGGCCGTTCAAGGGCGATCCCGGCACCGCAGGGTGGTAGGCCGCCGCGCTGCTCGCCCCGCCAATGACCCTGCCGGGCATTAATCCGCACCGGCGATGATCCGAGCGGCTCCCGCAACCGAATAGAGTGTCACAGCCGCATCAATTGCGGCGAAAAGGCAACCGATCATGCACACCACGAGACGAATGATTCTGACGATGGCCGGCCTGACCCCGCTGTACTCGATCGCGGGCGCACACAGGAACGAGGCCCAATCGCCGTCACCATCACCATTGCCATCACAATCGATACCGGCACCGGCAACCGACGACACGCTGGTGATCAGCGATTTCTCACCGCAGGAACCGGTGCTGTACCCCGGCGCCAGTTGGCGCGGCTTTACCGACCAGGTCATGGGTGGCGTTTCCAACGCCGAGTTCGACAGCACCGAGATCGACGGCCGGCGCTGCGCGCGGATGACCGGTCGGGTCACGCGCGATAATGGCGGCGGCTTCGTACAGATGGCGCTGTATTTCAATCCGACCGCGGACCTGTCGGCCTGGAACGGCATTGAGCTGCTGGTGCACGGCAACGACGAAGACTACAACATGCACATCCGCACCGCCGACTGCGGCTGGCACGATCAGTCGTACCGGGCGACATTTCGTGCGCTGCCCCGGTGGCAGACGATTCGCCTGCCGTGGGACAAATTCGCGCCCAACGGCCTGACCGCGCCGCTCGACACGAGTCGCTTGCAGCGCTTCGGTCTGCTGGGCTGGATGCGTGATTTCCAGGCAGATCTGGCCGTGGGCCGGGTCAGCCTGTATGCGTAGCGGGCACCAATCCTCTATATTGGAGTTCCGCGACGCGCGCAAACCGACAGCCTGCAAATGATCCCGATCGGCTCTGGACTGTCTACCGTAATGATGGCGCTGATGCGCCGGTTACCGGCGACACACAATGACCGGCTGCCGATCCGGCAAGCATCGGCGCTTCAGGCACGACCGCCGCGCCAACGGCCGCACGACCGGACGTGCCGTCCGCCGGACGCGGCAATGAATCGTGCCCGGGCAACCACCGCAACGGCATCGGCAGGAATACAGCCGGCCGTTGAGGACAACTAGCCTCGGTGGATGCCGATCTCATCCTCGTCGGCGGCGGGTTGGCCAATTGCCTGATTGCACTGCGGCTCAATCAGCACCGGCCCGATCTCAACGTGCTGTTGCTGGAAAGCGAAGACGCGCTCGCCGGCACGCACACCTGGTCGTTTCACGGCTCGGACGTCAGCCCGACACAACTGGAAAACCTCGGCGAACTGATCGGGCATTCCTGGAACCGAACCGAGATTCGCTTTCCCGACAGGCAGCGCACCTTTACGGGCACCTATCACTCGATCAGCTCCGAACGTGTCAATGAGGTGGTCGCCGATCGACTCGGCGCGCAGGTTGTCTGCGGCGCACACGCCGCACAGGTCGCGCCGGATCGTGTCGAATTGACGGACGGCCGCCGCTTCTGCGCGGCCGGCGTCATCGACGGCCGTGGCCACGCCGGCAACGACACGCTGTGGGTGTGTTACCAGAAATTTCTCGGGCGCATCGTCGAACTGGAAGACCCGCACGGTTTGTCCGGCCCGATACTGATGGACGCCACCGTCGAACAGCGCGACGGGTTTCGTTTCATCTACGTGCTGCCGTTCTCCGCACGCCGCCTGCTGATCGAGGACACACGCTACAGCGATGTGGCGCGACTCGATGTTGACGACTGTCGCCTCGGCATCGACCGCTACATCGACATCGCGGGCTGGCGCGCGAAAACGATCGAGAGCGAGGAACAGGGCGTGCTGCCCGTCGTGCTCGGTGGTGATATCGATGCCCTCTGGGCCGCCGATCCCGGCGTGCCCCGCACCGGAATGCGCGCGGGCCTGTTCAACCCGACGACAGGTTACTCGCTGCCCGAGGCGGCAGATTGCGCCGATGCCGTCGCCGCGATGACGAACCTGAGCAGCACCTCGCTATATCGAGCCCTCCGACATCGCAGCGAGCGATTGTGGCAGCGTAGCCGATTCCTGCGCCTGCTCAATCGGATGCTGTTCCTGGCCGGCCCGCCCGAGCATCGCTACCGGGTACTGGAACATTTCTATCGACTGCCGCAGGCAACGATCGAACGGCTGTATGCCGGCCGATTGACCCGACCGGACCGACTGCGGATCCTGTCCGGACGCCCGCCGGTGCCGCTGTTGCCGGCGTTGCGGGCAATGCGGGCGACGGCGCCGGAGCCGCGCTCGTGAGTGCGCCGCGCACCGCGGTGGTCATCGGCGCAGGCTTCGGCGGCCTGGCCGCCGCCATTCGCTTGCAGGCCGCCGGCATTCAGACCGTGATCATGGAAAAACGCGACCGGCCCGGCGGACGAGCCTACGTGTTTGAAGACGCGGGCTTTACGTTCGATGCCGGGCCGACGGTCATCACTGCGCCGCATTGCCTGGAAGAACTGTTCGCACTGGCGAACAAAAACCTGCACGATCACATACAACTCGTGCCGCTCGAGCCGATGTACCGGCTACGCTGGCCGGACGGCTATCAACTCGATTACACGGCCGATCTCGACGCCATGTGCCGCCAGATCGAAGCGAAAAACCCGGCGGATGTCGACGGCTACCGGAAGTTCCTGAAGTATGCCGATGCCGTGTTCGAAGCCGGCTATGTCAAGCTTGCCGACCGGCCGTTCCTCGATCTCTGGAGCATGGTGCGTGTCGCGCCGCAGTTGATCGGTCTCGAGAGCTACCGTTCCGTGTACGCGATGGTCTCGCGCTACATCAAGGATCCGCAGTTACGCCAGGCATTCAGTTATCACACGCTGCTGGTCGGGGGCAATCCATTTTCCGCCTCATCGATTTATGCGTTGATCCACGCGCTGGAGCGGCGCTGGGGAGTACACTATGCCGTCGGCGGCACGGGGGCGTTGGTGGCCGCGCTGGCCGAACTGTTTACGAGCATGGGCGGTGATATCCGGCTGAATGCGCCGGTTGACTCGATCGCGACGCGCGACGGCCGGGCCACGGGCGTGCGCGACGCGACCGGCGCCGAGCACGCATTTGATGCGGTCGTCAGCAACGCCGACGTCATGCACACCTACCGGACCCTGCTGCGCGACGAACCACGGCTGGACCGAACACGCGCATCACTGGCCAAAAAGCATCACTCGATGTCGCTGTTTCTGATCTATTTCGGCGTGCGGGGCGAATACCCTCAGATGGCTCATCACACCGTGCTGTTCGGCCCGCGCTACCGGGAACTGCTGGCGGAAATCTTCGGCGGGAACCGGCTGCCGGATGATTTCTCACTCTATATACATGCGCCCTCGGTCACGGATCCCGGCGTCGCCCCGCCCGGCTGCTCCGCATTCTATGCGCTGGCGCCGGTGCCGCATCTCGGCCATGCGGATATCGACTGGGCTGCAGACGGCCCCGGTTTTCGGGACCGAATACTCGCCCATATTGAGCGGGAACTGATCCCGGACCTGCGCGAAAACATCGTGACTTGCCGAATGTTCACGCCAGCCGATTTCGCGTCCGAACTCAACGCCTGGCACGGATCCGCGTTTTCGCTGGAGCCCCTGCTGACGCAAAGCGCCTGGTTCCGGACGCACAATCGCGACCGGCGAGTGGGCGGTCTGTACTTTGTCGGCGCCGGCACGCATCCCGGCGCCGGCGTCCCGGGCGTGATCAATTCAGCCAAGGCAACGGCCGGTCTCGTCATTGCAGATCTGGATAACCGCTGATGTCAGAGGATCGGGCAACTCCCAGCAGTCGTGAGGTCATCGAGGCCGGCTCGAAGAGTTTTGCCGTGGCCGCGCGGTTGTTCAAACGCAAGATTCGCGATGACGTGTACCTGCTGTATGCGTGGTGTCGTCATTGCGACGACGTCATCGACGGGCAGAAGCTCGGCTTCGGCGCCACGGCGCTCACCGCCCCGGAACAGCAGTCACGTCTGAACGCTATTCGAGCGCGGACCCGCGCGGCAATCGCCGGCGACCGCGTCGACACGGCGGTATTCGAAGGCCTGCAGCGCGTGGTTCAGCGCCACCGGATGCCGCCGACATACCCGCTGGAACTGATCCAGGGTTTCGCGATGGACGTCGAACGTCACCGGTACACAACGCTCGAGGACACATTGCTGTATTGCTATCACGTCGCCGGCATCGTCGGCGTGATGATGGCGCATATCATGGGGGTGCGAAACCACGACGTATTGCGCCGCGCCGCCGACCTCGGCATCGCCTTCCAGTTAACGAATATCGCCCGCGACGTCATCGACGATGCTGCAGTCGACAGAGTCTACCTGCCGGAACGCTGGCTCGGTGAGGCGGGCATTGCCCGCGGCCGGCTCGCGGCGCCGGAAAACCGTGATGCGATTTTTGCAGTGGTCAAGCGGTTACTGCGGGTCGCCGACCGGTACTACGAGTCGGCGCGCGAGGGCATCCCCGCGCTGCCGCTGAATTGCGTCTGGGCTATCAGCGCGGCCGACGGCGTTTACCACGACATCGGCGACATGGTCATTGCACGCGGCGCTCACGCGTGGGACCAGCGCGTAACGACGCCGCACTACCGGAAGATTTTCTGGCTGATGCGCGGTGGGATCACCGCCCTGTCGGCTGCCGGAACGACCAAAAGCCGGACGATGTCGCCGCGCGCTGCGGACCTGTGGATGAAACCCGGCATCTTCTAGACGGAATCCGGTTGTCGATCGGCAATATCGACCCGTACCCTCCTCGCCCTTCCCCGCTCAACCAACGACCTGCTGCGCCGGTTTCCGCGCCGACCCGGCAATCTCATCGACCTCCCAGGAACCGGCCGAATATTCAGCGGTGCGGGCGCCGGTCCGGCGCATGCTCGGTGATCGCCATCGGAGGAGCGACGCACAAAAAAAACGCCGGATTCGGGTCAGGCAAGTCGCTGATCGGCCTGGCGGGCGAGATCGGCCGCAGCCTGTAATTTGGCAATCGGCAGCGCATACAGAAATCCGAAAGACACGGCGGGCTCCTTCGTCGTGACGGCATGGTGCACCCAGTGCGCTTCGATGATGCGCCGCATGTACCCGTTCTTGCCGCGGTAACGAAACGGCAACCGGCGATGCACGATGCCATCGTGAAAAGCGAAGTAGGCAAAACCATAGGCTGTCATGCCCAGGCCGATCCACAACAGCGCCGGCCAACCATTGACGCCGAGCCAGATCAGCCAGATCGATGGCGCCGCGAAAAAAATGGCAAACAGGTCGTTCTTCTCGAACACGCCGGTGCGCGGCCGATGATGGGACTCGTGCAACGACCACAGCCAGCCGTGCATGACGTATTTATGCGCCAGGTAAGCCACCCCCTCCATCATCACGAACGCGGCGACGGTCAACAGGATTGCTGTGATGACTTCCCGCATCGAATCAATGGGCAATGGTCATGCCGTCACCGAAGATCATCCGGGTCATCGCGGCCAGATCATCGGTGGCCTTACCGTAGGCTTCAAGCGACCGAATCGCCGACTCCATAAAATGCAGGCTGAGACTCTGTGCATCCTGCGTACCGAGGATCCTGACCAGCGTGGCCTTGTGCTCGTCGGCGCCGACGTCCTTGCCCGCCTCGTCCCGACTGCGGAAACGATCGATCAGATCGTCACGCGTCTGGTAGGCCAGTCCGAGATAATGGCCGAAGGATCGAATCGCCTTGAGATTAGATCCCGTCAGCCCGGCGATCCGTGCGCCGGCCTCGGCGGCGGCAACAAACAACGCACCGGTCTTAAGCGTATGGGCGCGCTGCACGCTATCCAGGCTCGGTTCCTGTTCATCGCCGCGCAGGTCGAGCTCCTGACCGGCGATGATGCCGTTCATCCCGATGGCGTCGGAGGCAACCTTGATCAGGGCCAGGCGAGTCTCCGCCGATAACGTCTCCGTGCGGGCGATGACATCGAAGGCCTGGTTGACGAGCGCGAAACCGGCCAGGATCGTCTTGTCCTCGCCGAACACAGCATGATTGGTCGGTCTGCCACGGCGGTACTCGGCGTTGTCCATGGCCGGCAGGTCATCGATAATCAGCGATGCCGTGTGGATCATCTCGATGGCGCAGGCCGGATCCAGCGCATCACGCTCGGCGGCGCCGAGGCTGGTCGCGGTCAGCAGCGTGATGATCGGACGGAGCCGCTTGCCCGGGGCCAGCAGGCTGTAGCGAATCGCCTTATTGAACCCTTCCGACGGCGGGCCGGCCGGTGCCAGTTCCGCAAGCCTGCTGTCGATGATGTGGTGGAGCGCCGCCAGCCGCGCCTGTACCGAATCGTATGGGTTAGCCATGGATCTTCCCGCCATTCGGGCATATACCGGCGCCGATGCATTCTTTGGTCGCCGCCAGTGTAGCCCAGATCGCACACACGGCCGCGATCGGCAACACGCCGCCACGGCGGACCTCCGGGCCGAAACGAGGTCGCAGGAATCGGCGGCTCAGGATCGTTTTCGTGGATATCCGGTCATCCGTTTCATCGGAGCGCCGGGCCAGTCCGGATCCGCACGATTCGGTCGTCGCACGACTTCAGCGCCTGGGTGGCCACGATCAGTGCTCGCCGCGCACGCTCGACTGCGCGGCCTGCAGTGCCTTGCGGTGCGCCACGCTGACGGGCACCTCGAGTTCGCCGGCAACGGTCAGATGCATCGACCGCCCCCGGGTCCGGCAGCGCGTAATACGGGCCGGATCGATCCACCACGAACGATGCACCTGGATGCCCTGCCGGCCGCGTACACCGGCCATGTCCCGCAGCGCATCGCGGAACCGGTAGCGGATCATGTCCGTTCCCTGATCCGACCAGACGTGGATATAGTGCTCGGCCGCATTGATCGCAAAGACATTCGCATCGGTTGGCAACCGGCTGTGTTCGAGGAACGACGGCAGCGCATTGGCAGCGGGCGTCGGCAACGCGCCGGCTTCAGACGCACAAGTTTCCCGGCGCTGCCGCGATTCGGCGGGCGACTCGTACCAGGACACGCCGGTAAAAAACCGATAGCCGTAAACCGCCAGGATCCACGTCGCCAGCCACGGTACCGAGTAGCGGACAAAATGCAGCAGGTAATCGAGGGACCACTCGAACTCCCGGCTCGACGTGAACGGCGCGATCGACGGGTAATACCGCCAGAGCAAGTCTGCAATGGCGGTATAGAAATACGCCATCGGCACCATCGTCAGCAGGAAACCGGCAATCAGTATTCCCCACAGCGGCAGCCGCCACCGTCGCAACAGGTAACGTGCCGTACGGCAACCAATGTCGGCGACCCACCAGGCGACGACGCAATGCAGACTCATATAAAGGAGTCCGTTGCCGAACGACAGGTAGGAAACGAAACGTATACCCATGCCGGTCAGCCACAGGGCATACAACAGCGGCAACACCCCATAGAACACGATTACATCGCGCCGCGTCGGCGGGCGCGTGGCGTCGAATTTGAGTGTCGCTGCGTATGCCATCGAGTCTGGTTGTTTTTTGCTGTGCGGCAAGCCCGTTTCCCGCCTGCAACAGACGGTCGGCTCACACCGGGTACAGTCGAACCCCGAGTCTAGCAAATGTCCGCAGCGGTGGAGCGTGCGGCCGATTTTGTTAAATAGATTCGGCGCCCTGTCATGTTACACACCCGGCGGCATCGCTGGCTGTCAAATGCTGCCGTTCCAGTATGCATCATAACCGTGCATTCGTTCTCACCGCCGCAAACGGATTCTCATTCATGACAATTCAGGCACATTCACGACTTTTCACTTCGTCATAGCGACCCCGGATGATATTTATGGACGCATGGGTCGACCGGTTGAGGGAACCGGTTGAACCTGATCACCAACCGATACACTGTTGCTTTGGAGGAACATCAACAATGAACTATCGATTCATCGGAAAAACCTGCGGCCTGTCGGCCGGTTCGGCGCTGATGGCGCTGATCGCCGGGGGCGTCGCCGCGATCGGCCTGTCCGCACCCGGTCTGTCGGAGGCGGGCAATGCCCGCGGCCATCTGTACTCGACCGCCGCGGTCAACCGCTTCTGCAAGGGCGCCCAGAGGATCATCGCCTCGACTGAACTGGAAGCCACCAACGTGATCTGGGACGATCTCGGCGTCGCGGGCATTCCGTTTCCGCCGCCGGGCACACCGTCCACGGGTTTCATCGGCTCGGATGCGCTGCCTTATGACGGTGCGGAAGAGCTGCCGCTGACGACGCAGCAGTTCGTTGGCTATGGGCTCGACGACAAGGGCAAGGATTATCCGCAGACCGTCATGTGCAAAATGAAATCGTGGGATGCGCTGGATTATTACTATCCGGGCGCGGCCTCGGCCGGTGCCGATTGTGCAAACGTCAATGCCGATACCGGCGCCGCGGTCATCGCGAGCCTGACCAACGATAACCAGGAGCCGCAAGTGATCACCGAGATCGTCTACGACAACTGGGTCACATTCACGGGACAGCAGTGGACCGACAGTTCACCGGCGCCGAGCGCCTATATCAGCAACGCCGACGGCAAACTGCACGTCGTGGGCAAGCAGCTGTACGTGGAGCGGACGAACCCGTCACCGTTCGTCCCGGCGAACAAGAAGGGCGTAGACTATTGTCAGGTCGTCGCACCGGAATACCTGCGTGAGGTCATCGTCGGCAATATCCAGGCGCCGACCTGCGATGCACCGCCGGTCTACAATCCGCCGATCTTCGGCCCGCCAGAAGCGCCGAAACCGTGGGCCTGCGCTAACCCGTAAGCTGATAATTTTCGCGAAAAGGAAAAAGGCGCCGGATGCCTGTCCGGCGCCTTTTTTTATCGGCACTCCTGCCCGAGGGCAGCAGCATGCTTTCAGCAACAGGTCATCCGCGGCGCCGCGCCTGCCAGCCGAACAGCAGACCGAACGCCGAGCCAAACAGCCAAACAGCCGCCGGCACCGGCACGACGGTGCCCGTGACCAGGATATTGTCGATCTTGCCGAAGTCGCTCTCGCCGTTGTCGAGCCAGAACGCGATCCAGACCTCGCCGTTGTCGGCGCCGGTCAGATCGAACGACTTTGAACCCCACGTGTTGTTGGCGGACGCACGCAGCAACTCGATCCAGTCCCCGGCATTACCGGAGTTCTGCGGATCCCAGTTCCATACGCCGTCGGCGCCGTTGGCCGGGTCGTGCGCGAGATTCTGCAGGTTAAAACTGCGGCTCGCGGCATCGTATTGTGAACCGGGTACATCGGCCATCAGGTCACCGATGTAGTAACCGAAAATAAATTTGTCGCCGGAGCCGGCGCTGAAGGTCCGCCAGTCGAAATCGATCGTGATATTCGTGAAGCCCGTCGTGTCGATCCGGATAATCAGACCCGCATCGTCCTCGACGACGCCGGTCTTGCTCGGGTTGCTGCCGCCGCCGTATTTCTGGGCGCCGACATCCTGCCAGATCGCACCGCCGTTCGGTTGCTCGAAGCGCGCGCCGTACCAGTCGTTATCAGCGTCGCCGATCGTCGTGCCGTTGGCATCCGAACTGCCGTCCGTCGTCGGCACGCCAAAGATCCGCGGGTCACCGCCACCGCCAAAGCCGGTGATGCCCTCGAAGTCTTCCTGCAACAGCGTGACCGTTGCGGCGCCGGCGACAGACGCCGACAGTATTAATAAGAGAGAGATGCCGACAACGGCACGCATCAAACGCGAAATACATCGATACACCATCACACAACCCCCTATATCGTCATGTGGGTACTCGTGGGGCCTGCCCGTGGGGCGCGGCCTGTTTTCGTCTTGTTGTTCGGCGCGTCGAGGATTGCGTCATCGGTCCCGCCGAATGCTGAACGTACGCCGGTTCGGGAAGCGCGGTGCAGCACAGGGAAATTTGTTGAATCGCACGAACGGCGCATCAACGCGTTAGGCAAAATATTTCAAGGATGGACGCAAGAGTCGCTTTGCAGCAATGCGCATACTGCGGGCATCAAAAAAGGATGCAGGGGGCAGATCTCGGCGCCGCAGCGCCTCGATCCACCCCCCCCAAAACCGGCATGGCCGCCGACCGCACGTCGTGACGCGACCGGTTGCAGTGGCTCCTGTGCGCCTGCGGGACGTCGGTCCGGCGTCAACGCACGAAGGAATCTCGATGGCGGGTCAGACCTCGGCCCCGAAGGGCCTCAGTCCGACCCCCCAAACTCAGCGCGGCCGTTCGCCGCAGATCGTGACGCGATTCATCGTCCGCTGCGACTTGTAGTCGATGATCGCGTAGTGCTGCGTGCAGCGGTTGTCCCACATCGCGATCGAGTCTTTCGTCCAGTGGAATCGCACGGCAAACTCGGGCTGCTCGATATGCTGCAGCAGGAATGCGAGCAATGCATCACTCTCGGCACGCGTCAGGCCCATGATGTGCGAGGTGAAATTGCGGTTGACGAACAGGCCCTTGCGTCCGGTTTCCGGATGCGTGCGCACGACCGGGTGCTCGACGGGCGGCGTGAGTTCGTGGAAACGCGCGACCTGATTCGCCGACCATGTCTGCTCGAGAAAATCAGCGGGCATGCTGATAGCGATATAGTGAATGGCGATCTTGTCGTCGAGGAATTCGCGCATCGGCTCGGACAACGCATCGTAGGCCGCATGCAGGTTATTCCACATCGTGTCACCGCCGGCCGGCGGCACCTCGACGGCGCGCAGTATGCAGGCCATCGGCGGTTCGGCTTCATAGGTCAGATCCGTATGCCAGGTGTTGGACTGGTAGGCCATCGATGCTGGCCCGTCGGCCCGGCTCTGGAGTTGCAGAATCTCCGGGTAACCTTCGCGGTGCGGAATATAAGGATGGATGTGCAATTCGCCGAAGCGACGGCCGAACGCGATCTGCTGCTCGGGCGTGATGTGTTGATCACGGAAAAAGATCACGTGGTTGTCGAGCAACGCCTGGCGCACCTCGGCTATCAGCGCATCGTCGAGCGGTTGCGACAGGT
>JAJFJS010000052.1 GCA_021773815.1 Gammaproteobacteria bacterium | reverse complement strand
TGGTGTCAGACACCAATTATCTTCCCGATACCCTTAAATGGTGTCAGACACCAATTATCTTCCCGATACCCTTAAATGGTGTCAGGCACCAGTTAAATTTAGTGTCTGACAGCTTTTTTCTTCCCGATGCCCTTTATCTTCTTATTTTCGTACCAAGGACGTATTTGCCGTATTCTGGCGGCAGGACAGGTTTGGCTCGCGACGGTGTCCGGCCCGTGGCCGATCCGTCACCATTGGACTGGGGCACAAACGATGAAGATATGGGTGGATGCAGACGCCTGCCCGGTCGTGATCAAGGAGATCCTGTTCCGCGCCGCCGAGCGCACCGGTATCGAACTGACGCTGGTCGCGAATCAGCCGCTGACTGTGCCGAGATCGCGGGTTATCCGCACGCTGCAGGTTCCTGCCGGCTTCGATGTCGCGGACGACGAGATCGTCAGGCGAGTGTCAGCCGGTGACCTGGTCATCACCGGCGATATTCCGCTGGCGGCGGAAGTCATCCAGAAAGACGGCCAGGCACTCAGCCCGCGCGGCGAGTTGTATTCGAAAGAGAATATCGGCGCCCGGCTGAACATGCGTGATTTCCTTGACACCATGCGCGCCAGCGGCATCGACACGGGCGGGCCGCCGGCGATGAACCAGACCGACCGACAGGCGTTTGCCAATCACCTGGACACCATACTGGCACGGAGCAATCCATGCTGATGGCAGCCTGGCACGGCACCGAACGACACCATCGTCGTCGAAGACGATGCCGACTTTCCGCACAAACTGACACCGGTCAACCCATCATGAAGGCGACCTGGCGCAACATTGTCAGCGCGGCAGCGAACCGCATAATTGTCGTTGAAGACGAAGACTGTTTCCCGCGCATACCGGCGCGGAGCAATCTGCAATGAAGGCCAGCTGGCATGACGCCGTCATCGCGACGTCGGACAACACGATCGTCGTCGAAGGTAATCACTACTTCCCGCGCGAGTCCGTCAATGCGGACCATCTGCAGGCCAGCGAGACACAGACGGTCTGCCCGTGGAAGGGTACGGCGCATTACTTCCACGTTGTCGTGGACGGCAAGGTCAACGAGGACGCGGCCTGGTATTACCCCGAGACGAAGGCGGCCGCAGCGAGAATTCGCGGCCAGATTGCGTTCTGGAAAGGAGTGACGGTGGCGTAATCGTCGCTGCCGGATGAAACATCATCACTACACGGTGGCGGGCGCCCGGTCTTACCGCGTCGGGACGATGCCCTTGATCGCAACCTCCAGCGGATCCAGAAAATCGTCGTCGCGCCAATACGCCGTGTGACTCATCGGCGACCAACTGGTCAGCCAGCTCCCCAGGCCGCCGCCGCTGTTGATCGCATGGTCCGCCGACACTGCACGCCGATACGCGGCATTGATCGGCCGCAGCGGCCAGCCCAGCACGTCGTCCGGATCATAGAAATTTTCCCAGCGGAAATTCCAGCCGCGCTGCGCAACGGCGACCGGCCGGATCTGATCCGCGTCGAGACCCGCGACGAAGATCGGAATATTACAACCGGTCGTGAACAGGAACTGCAAACTCTTGAACCGTCGAAACCGGTCATGCGCACTGCGGCCACCGATGGAGTCGGCACGATCGCGCTGAAAAACACCCGCCCGGGGCGCGCGTGCCTGCGCATCCCAGAGGTAGTTGGATATCACCTGCCCGCCGAGCGACTGCGCGATCACGATGACGGGCACCGCGCGACCGCCGGCCGCGGCCCACGCATCGTCGAGCGCCTGCAGGATAATGGCCTGCACCTGGCGGTAGACGCTGTTGGGCAACTGCGGCTTTGATTCCATCGTCGCGGCATCGGAAAACCCGGACAGCAGGAAGCGGCGGAGGCGTATCCAGTCGATGTCAGCCTGCGTCTTCATCCGCTGCATCATGTTGCGCTGATGCGGCTGCAGCACACCCTGATAGAACACCGGTTGCCAATGCACCTGATCCCGTTGCGCGGGCGCGAGCCGCCGACCGACCTCTTTCCGGAGTTTGCCGGCAAAATCAGCCCGGGTATCGCCCATGCCGTGGACCGGCATGATGACCAATTCAATTGCCATCGCTCACCCCCCTTGGCTGCATGCGCAGTGCACACCGCATCAACCCCGCCCGTTGCCTTGCAGACAACCCGGCGCCGATACGCGATGAACTATAGCAGCAGGTTCGTCTCGATCGGCCCGCACCGGAAACGGGGTCAGACCCCCATTTTTTGCGGGCCTCTGCGGTTGCCAACTGGGATTTTTCTGGATTTCCGGGGGCCGCGAGAATCGCGCCTTGGGTAGCGTCTCAGCGCCGCTATTCACCGCTCCATTGCCAGCGGTTGGCGCGTCGCTGTTTTCCGTGGCGAAATTGGTGTCTGGCACCAGACAACAATATTTTGGGTGAACCATTGGGGTCAGACCCCAATATTTTACGGGCCTCTGCGGTTGCCAACTGAGATTTTTCTGAGATTTCTGGAGGCCGCGAGAATCGCGCCTTGGGTGGCGTCTCAGCGCCGCTGATCACCCCTCTTTTGCGGGCGGTTGGCGCCTGGCTTGCCGCCGCAACAAATTGGTGCCGTGGAGAAATTGATGTCTGACACCAATTTTTTCCGTGGCAGAGCGCGTCCGGCGCCAGATGTCTTTAATCGTTGGCCTGAATTCGTCGGACCCGGAATGATCGGCCCTTGCGTAATTGGTGTCTGACACCAATTACGGCACCAGAGCCGGGCCCGGCGTCAGAAGCCTACGCATGACCGGCTATGCGTCGGACCCGGAATGAGCGGCCCTTGAGTCTGCCTTCCGTCAGCTTGCGCAGCGCGGCTTTCGCGGCATCACGACTCACGGCGACATAGGCGCGCTGATCGAAGATATCGATCTTGCCGACCTGCTTGCCGGCGATGCCGCCGTCACCGGTCAGGGCGCCGAGGATATCGCCGGGTCGCAGTTTTTGTTTCTTGCCGCCGTCTATCTGCAGCGTGACCATGGTCGGCTTTGCGGGGTGCTTCTCCAGCAAGCGACCCGGCGGCAACGCTTCGTTCTCGATGTTTCGCGCCAGGTACGACTCCAGCAGATCGATCTTGTAACGCTCCCTTTCACTGTACAGCGTGAGCGCCAGCCCCCGGTCGCCGGCTCGTCCCGTGCGCCCGATACGGTGCACATGCACCTCGGCATCGCGCGCCGGCTGGTAGTTGATCACGGCATCCAGCGCCGCAATATCCAGCCCGCGCGCAGCCACGTCGGTCGCCACCAGCACGGAGATGCTCTGGTTGGCAAAGCGCACCAACGTCTGGTCACGTTCGCGCTGGTCGAGATCGCCATGCAACGCGAGCACGCTGAATCGCTGCGCGTGCAGTTCATCGGCCAGCGCTTGCGTTTCACGCTTCGTGTTGGAGAACACGACGGCCGACTCCGGGCGAAACTTGAGCAACAGCAGGCGCAGCGCCGTCAATCGCTGCGCCTCGTCCGCCACGCAATAGAAATGCTGCTCGATCGTAGCGTCATCATGGGCCTCGGCCGCCGTCACCAGCGCCGGTTCGATCATGATGCGCCGGGCCATCGACCGGATCTCGTCGGGGTACGTCGCACTGAACAGCAGGGTCTGGCGCTGGATCGAAATGAATTGCACGATATCTTCGAGGGTCGCCTGAAAACCCATATCCAGCATGCGATCGGCCTCATCGAGCACCAGCGTCGTGACCGCACCCAGCGTCAACGTCCCCTTGCGCACGTGATCCTCGACCCGCCCCGGCGTACCGACGACGATATGGGCACCGTGCTCCAGCGACCCCGCCTGCGGACCGAACGGCAACCCGCCACAGAGCGTGAGCACCTTGATGTTCGGAATCGCCCGGGCCAGGTCGCGAATCGCCTTGGACACCTGATCGGCCAGCTCCCGTGTCGGACACAACACCAACGCCTGCACGCTGAAATCCGTCACATCGAGTTTCGCCAGCACGCCGAGAGCGAACGCGGCCGTCTTCCCGGACCCGGTCTTGGCCTGCGCAATCACATCCTTGCCGGCCAGAATCGGCGGCAGGCTCAATGCCTGGATGGGCGTCATCGCCGTGTAACCCAGCGAGGCGACATTCTGCAGCAGCTCGGGCGGCAGATTCAGCGTCGTGAAGTCGGTGTCGGTCAATGGGCTGTCCTGTGCGGGGAAAAATTGGTGTCAGACACCAATTTACCGTTAGATCGGCAGCTAGAGGGATGGGTGTCAGTTATTGGTGTCTGACACCAATTTTCCGTTGGAGCGGTATCTTGCCACGATTTTCGCGGCTTCGACTGACTCATGGCGGCAATCTGTGAATGCGGTGAATGCTCCAGATCACATTCCTTACAGGCCTTGCGCGCGGACTTCTGAACCGGCGAATCAATAATGTCGCCGCCACCGACCGCCAGTTGCGCCCGGCAAGCGGCGAGAAATACACAAACGGGTCTCGGCCACCGGGATGGACACGCGGTCGCCGGAAATACCGCAGCCTATGGCCAGCTCACCGAGCACTGCGAGCCGGGGGGCAGTTTGTTTCGGCTGCAGGATCAGGTCAACGCGCATGAGTCGGTTATGGGGGATAGGGTGTCAGACACCCTTTATCTTCCGGGCAACATCGGCACCCACCAGCGGCTGCGTTATTTACCGGTGGCCGAACCAGATTTGGCTGCAGCCTTTGGGCTGGTTTTCGGTTTTGATTTTGGTTTGGATTTTGGCTTGGCCTTTGGCTTGGACTTCGGCGCCGCTTTTCGCTTTGGCTTCGACTCGGACTGCGCCTGAACCCTCCGGAAAAGGGTGTCAGACTCATTATTGTCTTCCGGGCAACATCGGCACCCACCAGCGGGTGCGTTATTTACCGGTGGCCGAACCAGATTTGGCTGCGGCCTTTGGCCTGGTTTTCGGTTTTGATTTTGGTTTGGCCTTTGGCTTGGAATTCGGCGCCGCTTTTCGCTTTGGCTTCGACTCGGACTGCGCCTGAACGCTCCGGAAAAGGGTGTCAGACACCCTATTATCTTCCGGGCAACATCGGCCCCCACCAGCGGGTGCGTTATTTACCGGTGGCCGAACCAGATTTGGCTGCAGCCTTTGGCCTGGTTTTCGGTTTTGATTTTGGTTTGGCTTTTGGCTTTGACTTCGGGGCCGCTGTTAGCTTCGGCTTCGACTCGGGCCGCGCCTTAACCCTGCGCTTGCCCTTGTCTTTGTTGCGACCCTTATCCTTCGGCCCGGTTCTGGCCTTGCCTTTCGTCGGCTGCGGGCTACCGTCGGCACGCGAAATCATCAGGCGCTGGCCGCACACGCGCGTCTTGCGCAGGTCGCTGAACACCTCGTCCGGCATGCCGGACGGCAGATCGACGAGACTGTACTCGGTGTTGATCTCGATGTGTCCGATGTGCGCGCCGTCCAGTCCGGCCTCGTTGGCGATCGCGCCGACGATGTTGCCCGGCTTTACGCCATGCTCATAACCCACTTCGATGCGAAACCGCTCGGTCTGCAGATCCGACTCGAACTTCATGCTGCGCTGGCCGGACGGGTCACGCCCCCTGCGCCCCGGAGCACCGGTCTCGGGAGCAGTCTCACGCCGCGGCGGCCGCGGCTTGTCCGCCTTCAGCAGCAACGGCTTGTTGCCGAGCGACAGCTTGGCCAGCGCCGCGGCAATTTCCACGGCCGGCACATCGTGTTCGTGCTGATACTGCTCGACCAGCCCCTGCATGAACGCCAGTTCGCCGCCGGCAAGCGTATCGCTAATACGCTGCTTGAACTTCGCGATGCGCTGATTATTGACGACCTCGGTCGTCGGCAACTCCAGCGGTGTGATCTTCTGGCGCGTCGCACGCTCGATGGCGCTCAGCATGCGCCGTTCGCGCGGCGCGACAAACAGGATCGCATCGCCCTGCCGACCGGCCCGGCCGGTACGGCCGATGCGATGAATATATGCTTCGGCGTCATAGGGAATGTCGAAGTTAACGACATGACTGATGCGATCCACATCCAGCCCGCGCGCGGCGACATCGGTGGCCACGAGGATATCGAGCGAGCCCTTCTTGAGACGCTCGACCATCTTCTCGCGATCCTTCTGCGCCATGTCGCCGTTCATCGCCGCGGCCGCATAGCCGCGTGCCTCCAGGCGCTCGGCCAGTTCGCTCGTCGCGATTTTGGTACGTACGAAGATCAGTACCGCGTCGAAAGTCTCGACCTCGAGGATCCGCGTCAGTGCATCGAGCTTGTGCAGGCCGCTGACCGCCCAGTAGCGCTGGCGAATGGTCTCGGCCGTTGCCGTTTTGGCCTTGATCGACACCTCGAGCGGGTCTTTCAGATGCCGTCGGGCGATGCGTTCGACTTCCCTGGGCATGGTCGCCGAGAACAGCGCCATCTGCCGCCGGGCCGGCGTCTGCTCCAGGATCCATTCAACCTCTTCGATGAACCCCATGCGCAGCATCTCGTCGGCCTCGTCCAGCACCAGCGCCTGCAGACGATCGAGCCTCAGCGTGCCCTTGCGCATGTGATCCATCACGCGCCCCGGCGTGCCGACCACGACGTGCACGCCGCGCTTGAGTTGGCGGATTTGCCCGCCGTAATCCTGCCCGCCGTAGACCGGCAGCACGTGGAAACCCTTCAGGTGCGACGCATAGCGCTGGAACGCCTCGGCGACCTGGATCGCCAGTTCACGGGTCGGCGTCAGCGTCATGACCTGGATGTGTTTGGCAGCAAGATCAATGCGCGCCAATAGCGGCAGCGCGAACGCCGCGGTCTTGCCGGTGCCCGTCGGGGCATGACCCAGAAGATCGCACCCCTCGAGCAACGGCGGAATCGTCTGCACCTGAATCGGCGTCGGCGTCTCATAGCCGACCTCGTCCAGCGCCTTGAGCAACGGGGCCGGGAGCTTGAAATCACGGAAAGCGGGTACAGCGGGTTTCGGGTCGGACATGAACGGGGCTCGTCAGGGAAGGCGGCGCAACCGGGTCGGCGTCCGCATCAGGGAGACATCATACGCTTGTATATGGGCGCCGGGTTGACGTTGGCGTCCGCCACAGTGGTGTCAGACACCAATTTTTTGCGGGATTCTGCGGTGCCCGAGGGTAATTGGCTGACTTTTTCGGCACACCCCCCATATCGCGGCCTGTGTGTCCGCTCGAGGCGGCTCGTGCGCAATCGGCCAAATCAATGACGCCGAAAGGCCGAACGACATTGCCGGAGCCTCGCTCCCTATCGCCACCGCCGGCAAAGATCAACAGTGACAGACCCCGACGAAATCCGGATACTGCGCCGCTCTTTGGCATGAAGCAGGCGCCCGATGTTTCGCAACGTACGTTATTACCGGTTTGACGGGCAGTGGCCGACGGACGAAGCCACCGTATCCGCAGCGCTCGCTCAGGTTACCTTCCGACCCTGCGGCCTTTTAACCCCACGCAGTTCCGGCTGGGTGCCGGTCGCACCGAACAGCGGCGATGCGCTGGCCCGCCGCGTCAACGGCGCCGACCTGCTCCGGCTGCGTAGCCAGTCACGCGTGCTGCCGGTCGCCGCGATCAACGAAGCGCTCGAAGAACGCTTCGAAGAATTCCGCATCCGCATGGGCGAAGAGCCCACGCCGCGGGAAAAACGCCGCCTCAAGGCCGAAACCCGTGATGACCTGCTGTCCAAGGCGCTGCTCAAGTCGGATCGCACCTGGGGCTACATCGATCTGGCGGAGAAGGTCATCGGCATCGACGCGGCGCAGCCGGCGACCTGCGAGCGTTTCCTGAGCTTTTTTCGGCAATCCTTCCCGCTGCTCACGATCAAACCGCTGGCCTTCAAGGAGCCCGTCGACGCCCTGCTGACCCGGATCTTTCTCGGCGACGCGCCGGCGCGCTTTGCCGTCGGCCGCGAATGTCGCATGCAGGATGCCAGCGACGTCGGCGCCACCGTACGCTGGAGCGCCTTCGACCTGACCGACCGAACGATTCGCAACCACGTTGCCGACGGCATGCACCTGACGCATCTGGCCATCGAATACGACAGCATTCTCAGCTGCGTGATCGATCACCACGGCGTATTGACCAAGCTTAAATTTCTGGGCGCCGACGACACGGACACACAGATCGACAGCGACCCGCTCGCGCGTCAGGACGCCGAGTTCGTGCTGCTGACCGGCACGCTGCGCCAACTGCTGGGCGATCTCAAGAAGCTGCTGGGCGGGTTCGAATAGGGAAATTGGTGTCCGCTTAATTGGTGTCAGACCACTGCTGTCCCACAAACTTGCTTATCCTGTCAGGCTGACATGACGGAGCGGCACCATTACGAGACAGTGGCCCGCAGGGACGCCGGCCCCAAGCCCACACGGACGTGTTCACGGCGTGTCTCGGAAAGGTGCCGCTCCGTCATGTCGGCCCGCTCTCGATCTTTACGCATGATCGATTCCAGCTATGTTCCAGGTGAAACACCGGTGACTTGATGGGACAGCAGTGGTGTCAGACACCAATTCGCTAATTCTGGGCGCCGACGATACGGCCGCGGCAATCGACAGCGACCCGCTCGCGCGTCAGGACGCGAGTTCGCGCTGCTGACCGGCACGCTGCGCCAGCTGATGGCCGAATTCAGGAAACTGTTGAGCGGGTTTGAAAAGCCGAATTTGGTGTCAGACACCAATTAAGCGGACACCAATTCCCGTTTACCGGCGGCGATCGATGATCAGGACTTCGTAGCGACCATTTGCGCCAATGAACCACGAGGCGACGATGGCGGTCAACGAGACGATCAGCCATCCCAGCAAGGCGGCGAAAAACCCGCTGACCTGAAAGCCGTCCAACACCGCTGCCACCAGGCCGAACATCGCGGCATTGATCACCAGCAGAAACAGTCCCAGCGTCACGACCGTCAGCGGCAGGGTCAGCAAGATGACAATCGGGCGCACCAAGGCATTGACCAGGCCCATCAGCAGCGCCGCCAGAATCAGCGTGCCGGGCATCGAGATATCAATGCCGGGCAACACGGCATTCGCGAGCCACAGCCCGATGGCGGTAATCAGCGTTCTGACAATAAATCCCGGCATGAGTGTGTTCCCTGGCGGCACTATCCGTGTCGGTATCATCGCACAGA
>JAJFJS010000051.1 GCA_021773815.1 Gammaproteobacteria bacterium | reverse complement strand
GAGAATGTCGAATCGCTGACGTTCATCTCCTATCCGGGCGTCGGGCACATGGCCGTGCAGGAAGCCGGTGCAGAAACGGGCCGCGATGTCCGTGCGTTTCTCGATGCCGGCCGGCCGGCCGCCGAACCGGCACCCGAGGTGACCGCAGCCCCGTAGCTCAGGAATTAAGGGGACAGTTTACCTATCTCCCTAACCGACGAAGCCGGACAGAATTAAGGGGACAGTTTACTTATCTCCAGAACCAACCGGTTGAAACATGGCTGCCAAGGCTGAGGAGATAAGTAAACTGTCCCCTTAATTCCCCAAACCGCCCTCTTCAATTCCGAACTCACTATGACTTCGGCGCGACGACCGCGTCGACGATGGTCTCGATCTCGGTCATCAGTTCGTCCCATCCCTGCGCCTGCTCGAGGTTGGTGCCCATGTACCACGGCGCCTTGACGGCCCGGATCGCGAGAAAGCTGGCCGCCGCCATCAGGATTCGCATCAGGTCGCTGTGCACGCGAATGACCGGGTGATTGGCGAAGATCTCGCGATGTTCCTGTCCGAGCTGCTGGCGGATCTCGTTCAGCGCCTCGGTGATCGGTGACGGGCTCATGAACTGCTCGGCGATGATCTCGACGCGCAACGGATCTTCGCGCAATGCGTTGGCGTGATGCAGGATCATGCGCTTGAGCAGCGCCGGGGCCTCACTGGGGTCGAGGTCGTGCGGCACATCATGAAATTCCGACAAATCGGGCCAGACGTTGTTCTTCTCGCCCCAGGCCGCGACCAGCCCAGGCAGGCCGCCGAAATACCGATACAGCAGCGACTTGCCGATACCCGCTTCCTTGATGACCTCGTTGACGCCGACGTTGCGCAACCCGCTGCGTTGCACTACACGACCGAATGCATCGATCAGGGCCGCCTCGGTCGCCTCGCGCTTCAGCCGTCCTTTGCCCTTGGGTACTGGTGTCGTCGTTGCCGTTTGCTGCATGCGCTGAACCCTGGGTCGATAATTGTTGACGGTCGCCGGAACCCTAGTATATATTTTGTGACCAGTCGGTCAATTTTTATCCAGAAGCCGCCGGATCCGGTGGCCGGCCAAAAAAGAATTTAAACTTCCAGCTCTGCGCTGAACTTGTCAATCAGGAGTGACCACAACGTGTTAGAAGCCATCCAACTGAAGAAGACCTACGGCGATTATGACGCTTTGAAGGGTCTTGACCTGAAAGTCGAGCCCGGCGACATCTACTGCCTGCTCGGCGCCAACGGCGCCGGCAAGACGACGACAATCAACCTGTTTCTGAATTTTATCAATCCGACATCGGGCACCGCGAAGGTCTGCGGCATCGATGTCACGGCGCAGCCGCTGGAAACAAAGAAGCTGCTCGCCTACATTCCCGAACAGGTCATGTTGTACGGCAACCTGACGGCGCTGGAAAACCTGCGCTATTTCGCCCGGCTCGGCGGCCATGATTACACGCAGGCCGAATACCAGGCCTTCCTCGAACGCTGCGGGCTGCAGAGCGGCGCCTACGCACAGCGTGTTCGCCAGTTCTCCAAGGGCATGCGCCAGAAGGTCGGCGTCGCGATCGCGCTGGCCAAACAAGCCAAGGCGCTGCTGCTTGACGAGCCGACCTCCGGTCTGGATCCGAAGGCAAGCAACGAATTTTCGGAATTGCTGATTCAGCTCAAGGGCGAAGGCGCCTCGATCCTGATGGCCACGCATGACCTGTTTCGCGCCAAGCAGACCGGCACGCGCATCGGCATCATGCGCGAAGGGCGGATGATGCAGGAGCTCGGCACCGAAGACGTCTCCCATGCCGACATCGAGCGCATCTATCTCGAGCACATGCACGGCGACGCCGGCAGATACGCGGCCTGACCCGAACCCCGACCGGGACCCAACGGAGAGAGACTGACATGATTACTTCAATCGCCCGCAAGGAGTTTGCCGAGATCGTGCGCGACGGCCGCTTCAAGTGGACCGCCGCGATCATGGTGCTGCTGCTGATCACCGCGATGATGACCGGCTATCAAAAATACAGCGCGTCCATCCGCATCCAGCAGGCCGCGCAGACCGGCACGAACGAGCAGTGGCTGGATCAGGGCGACAAGAACCCGCATTCGGCCGCGCACTACGGCAACTACGCGTTCAAGCCCGCCGGCCCGCTGTCCTACTTCGACAACGGCATCAGCAACTACACCGGCACGGCCGTGTTCATGGAGGCGCACAAGCAGAATTTTGCGATCGGCCGGCCCGCTTCGGACCAGAGTGCCATCGCCCGCTTCGGCGACCTGTCCGGCGCGACGATCCTGCAACTGCTGCTGCCGCTGTTCATCATCTTCCTCGGCTTCACGGCGTTCTCCGGCGAACGTGAGAGCGGCACGCTGCGCCAGGTCATGAGCATGGGCGTAACCAACCAGCAATTGCTGTGGGGCAAGGCGCTCGGCATCGGCGTCGCGGTCATTATCGTCGTGGTGCCGTGCGTCCTGATCGGCGCCCTGGCGCTGTCGATGGCCGAATCGATCGACCATGCCGAGGGGGTGGGCACACGCCTCGGGCTGTTGTCCGCCGCCTACCTGATGTATGCGGGCATTTTCCTGTTCCTGACACTGGCAGTGTCGGCGTGGACGAAGCACGCGCGCACGACGCTGATGATCCTCGTCGGCTTCTGGGCGTTTACGGGCTTTTTGGCGCCGAAAGCCGCGAGCGAGATCTCAAAATTCACCGAACCGACCCCGGCATTCGGCAAATGGATGGCCGACATGCGCGCACACCAGATCCGCGGCTTCGACGGCGTACCGCCATTCGTCAAGTTTGCGCAGTACACGAAGGAACTGTTCAAGGAATACGGCGTGACCAGCGTCGGCGAACTGCCGATGTATTTCGTCGCGGTGCGGCTGCAGAAACTCGAGGAATATGACTACCCGGTTTTCGATCAGCACTACAGCATGATCCGCGATTCCTACGCCGCACAGCGCCGCGTGCAGGACAAGGTCGGCATTGCGGCACCGACGCTGCCGCTGCGCTCGATCTCGATGGCGCTGTCGGGCACAGACCTGATCCAGCACGTCAAGTTCATGACGGACGCGGAGACGTATCGACGCAATATGGTCGTCAAGATGAATGATTACCTGTCCAAGGCGTCCGTCCACCTGAACGAGACCTACAGCTCAAGCAATTACATGCGGGCCGACGAGGAAGTGTTCGCCATCGTCCCGCCGTTCGAATTCGAACCGCCGGAATTGTCGGCGATGATCGACGAACACCGGGGTAATTTTGTGCTGCTGGCCCTGTGGCTGGCCGCGGCGATCGGTCTCGCACTGTTCGCGGCCAACCGAATCAGCCTGGAGAGAAGCTGATGCTTAAACTGATCATTTCCCACGAGGCACGACAGATTGCGCGCACCGGCGCACTATGGGCCATCCTCGCACTACTGGTCGGGGCGATCGTGTTCGCAGCCTGGTCCGGCGGACGGTCGATCAATCGGCAGGTCGAAGGCGCACAGGCTGCCGAGACCTTCGAAGACGGCCTGCGCAACCACATGCGCAAGGAAACCGAGGACTACGAGGCCAAGGTCATCGCCGAGGGCGGCGAATACCAGTTCGCCTCCGTCCGCCACTCACCGGGCTCCGGGCCGCCGCAGGGCACCAATGCCGGCGCCGTCGGGGCGGAAACGTCGAAGTACGTCACGTTGCCGCCGACCGGGCTGGCCGCGCTGTCCGTCGGGCAGAGCGACATCCAGCTTAATTACCTGCCGGTCTCGATGGCCACGACGCTGGACGTCACGAAAAATCTCGAACTCGAGAACCCGGTCAACCTCGCGACCGGCAGCTTCGACATCGCGTTTGTCGTGATCTTCCTGCTGCCGATCTTCATTCTCGCGATGAGCTATGACCTGCTGTCGAGCGAGAAGGAACGCGGCACACTGGCCATGATTCTCGCGCACCCGATCTCGATCCGCGAACTGATGGCATCAAAAATTATTTCCCGCGCGGCCGTGCTGCTGACCGTCGTACTCGGCTTCGGCATCATCGCCCTGCTGACTGTCGGCACCGGCCTGGACACGGCGGACACGTGGGTGCGTTTCGGCCTGTGGATGATCGCCACGCTGCTGTACTCGATGTTCTGGTTCGCGCTGGCGGTGCTCGTGAACGTCTATGGCAAGAATTCGGCGTCGAACGGCACCGTGCTGGCGGGCATCTGGCTGATCCTCGTCGTCATCGTCCCGCAACTCGTCAGCATGCTTGCGACGACGATCTACCCGGCTCCGTCTCGCATGGAACTGACAATCGCCGCCCGCGAGGCCCAGACCGAGGCCGAGAAGAACTTCATGGCCAAGCTCGACGAGTATTACTACGACCACCTGGAGTTCGTGCCCGAAGGCGATGAAAAGGCCATGGATTTCCTGACACTCGCGCAGGCCAACAACAACTCGATCGAGAAGGCGGTGCGTCCGCTCTACGATAATTTCCAGGCACAGCTCAACAAGCAGGAAGAACTCGTTCAGCGGTTCCAGTACGTGTCACCTGCAATCATGATGCAACTGGCGCTGAACGAAGTCTCCGGAACGAGCGCCAACCGCTACGAACATTTCCTGAATCAGGTCTATGTGTTCCACGACGATTGGAAGGAATACTTCGGCACGAAGTTCCTGCAGCGATATCCGCTCAAGCCGGCCGACTACGAAGATTTTCCTGCATTCTCGTATGAGGAAGAACCCTTCACGGCCGTCATGGCGCGGCTCATGCCGTCGCTGCTCGGCATGCTGATCCTGTTTCTGAGTGTCGTGCTCGTGCCGTTCCTGGCGCTACGCAACTACCAGGTCGCAGCCCGGTAAAACCGGGCGCTGCAATCAACGGAGAGATTGATAATGCGTTTTCTGAAAACTGTTGCGGTTCTGGTCATCGTCGTCGTTGCCGGCGGCTATGGCACGTTCAAGTACATGAACCGCACGGCGCCGCAGCTCAAGGAGCCAAACTATTTTGCCTACTTCAAGAATCAGGACGCCGTACCGCAGGGCAAGACCGGGCTGTTCATCACCAGCCTGATCATGCCGGAAACCATGCGCAACGTCGATTTCTACACGCTGGCACAGAAACCGATGCAGTACATTCCGTGGCCGATGCGCAACATGGCGTCGGCGGATCGTGGCGTGCAGCTGATCGACCCCGACCGGTTCTACGAATTCGAGCCGTTCACGCCGAAGAAGCTGGTCGACCCCTTCGGCAACGACCGCGATCTGGACGGCGTACCGTACGTCGACAAGTTCCTGCGCGGCGAAGTTGAATGGGTGCCGCCGCGCGCGAACTTCCATCTCGACCACGGCTACTTCCTGCTACCGACCCGCACGGGCGGCATGCCGACAATCGCGGCCAAGCTGATCAACAAGGCGCGCCATTATTACTACATGCCGGGCAAGGGTTCGTTGCAGGGCACAATTCCGCACGAGGCCGGCATGAAGCTGATCGTCGACGGCGCGCTGGAACGCATTCGCCAGACCTACGGCGATATCCCCTATCGCTGGATCACGGCCGAGGACTTTGGCCGGGCACGCGCGGCCATGTACAGCCTGCTCGACGAGGGCGTCGACACGGTCGTCCTGTCGGCGCCGGCGCCGGTCTATTCCCACCACGAGGAATTCAACGGCGGCTTCAAGCACGCCATCCACTACATCCACGAGTGGGAAGAAAAGCACGACAGGCACATCAAGATCGTCATGGCACCGCAACTCGGCAACTTCCCGGTCATCCAGCAAACGTGGACCAATATGCTGCGCGACCGGCTGGATACGATACCGGCCGGCTCCGACGTCAAAGTCGTGATGTCCGTACACGGCATGGCGTGGGATCTCGTCCCGCACGAGGCATGGATCGAACTGTCTCCGCCCTATGTCGAAGGCACGCTGGCGGCGCTGACGGCCACGCTCGAAGGTTACGATTTTGGCCGCGCGGACATCGTCCAGAGTCAGGATCACTTCGCCGATCCCCACAACAACCCGGACGGCACCTACCTGTCCACGAACGCAGCCTTCTGGGACGGCATCAAGGACGGGTACGACTACGTCATCAATGTACCGATCGAGTTCTTTGCCGAAAATACGGACACGCTGTATTCACACGCAATGTATAACTTCGAGTTCTTCCCGACCTATGACATTTACGAGCCGATCGATTATCCGGATCCGAGCGTCCCTTATACCCGCGAGTTCGATGTCGAAGGCACCAAGGTCATTTACAACGGCGTACCGGTTGGTCACTACAACCGCCCGATTATCGAGGCCTACACGCAGGCGCTGGATTCGATCCTGGCGCAGAACCCGATAGCCGCACAGGCCGCCACTGCCGGAAACCACCCGTAGCACCTCTTGCGTATTCTGCCGGACCCGAACCCGGGCCCGGCAGAATTAAGGGGACGGTTTACCTATCTCCTCAGCCGTGGAAGCCGTGTTGTAACCGGTTGGTTCTGGAGACAAGTAAACTGTCCCCTGAAGTCACCTGTCGCCGCGCTTGATGGCCGCATGGCGAAACCGCGCATCGACGACCCGATGCATACGGGACGCTGCCTGTTATCCTTGCCGCTCGCCCCCCCCAGCGGAGATTGATCATGCGAAGAAGAACGGCCGGAATCACCACCATCCTGACCATCGGAGCCTGCCTGTTACCGACACTCGGCGCGGCGGCCAAGCCCGCGGACACCATCAAGTACCGCCATGCCGTCATGGAGGGTATGTCCGCGCACGTCAATGCGTTCATGCTGATCGCCACCAACAAGATCGATGGCCGGCAGTTCCTGCAAAATCATGGCGATGCGATTGCGGATCTGAGCGGTGAACTCGATTCATTGTTCCCCGCCGATTCGGCCCCGTCTTCCGGGGGATCGGAGGAACCGGAAACCCATGCATTGCCCGCAATCTGGGATGAATCCGAGAAATTTGCCGCGGCGGTCACGAAGATGCAGGAGGCCGCGGCTACCCTGCAGGAAACCACCCGTTCAGGTGACAACAAAGCGATCATGGGCGCCTTCGCGGCAGCCGGCAAAGCGTGCAAAGGCTGTCACGAAGACTTCCGCGCCGAGGAAGAAGACGATCACGATCACGAGCACTAGCCCGGCAGTCTCACCAACATCCCGAGAGCCGGCGGTGACGCAGCCGTCCCGGCACCGCTCCGGAGCGAAGCCGGTGGCGCACCACTGGTTGCGTGAAGAGCAAGCCGGGGCCGGGATCGGCCGACTGCGGGAACACGGTGTCAGTCTGTGAAACCAGCCTATGCCCGTTTTGCCCTGCCCCCCGTTCCGTCATCTGCCGACCCGCTGTCGGCCGGACGGTCGGATTAACGGGCTAACGGCACGCAGGTTACTCGGGACCGTCGCCACCGCCGGTCTGCTGCTCGTCTTTAGTCAGGTTTACGCCGGGGCGACGGACATCGAACGCGGCGGTTACCTGGTCCATGCCGGCGGTTGCATCAGTTGCCACACGGCCGACGACGAGGGCGGCGGGCCGCTGGCCGGCGGTGATGCGCTCGTTACCGCGTTCGGCACATTCTATGCACCGAACATCACACCCGACGCGGAGACCGGCATCGGTACCTGGTCGGATGAAGACTTTCTGCGCGCCATGCACGAGGGCTCAAGGCCGGACGGCGCCCATTACTACCCGGTATTCCCGTACACCGCCTATGCGGGGCTGACGATCGACGACGTCATGGCGATCAAGGCCTACCTGTTCAGTCTCCCGCCGATACGTCAACGCAACCGGGCACACGAATTGCCGTGGTACCTGTCATCGCGGCTGGCAGCCGGCGCCTGGAAACTGCTGTTCTTTACGGCCGAACGCTTCATGCCCGACGCATCACGCGCCGCGCCGTGGAATCGCGGCGCCTATCTCGTCCACCATCTCGGCCACTGCGGCGAATGTCATACGCCGCGCAACGTGCTGGGCGTAACGGATTCCGCCCGCGAACTGGCGGGCAACCCGGCCGGGCCGGACGGCAAGAAGGTGCCGGACATCACGGCGAACCGGGACACCGGTATCGGCCGCTGGTCTGCCGATGAAATAGAATTCTTTCTCGAACTCGGCATGCTCCCCGACGGGGACTTTACCGGCGGCGCCATGTCGTCGGTCATCGACGACAATACCAGCCATCTTTCGGCCGCTGACCGACATGCGATTGCCACCTATCTTCGCTCACTGCCCGCCGCGCCTGCGGGCGACAATAGCGGTTCCTGACCACGCATTCCCCGCGCAACCGATCGTCGCGCGGACAGAGGAGTATCGACGATGAACGGCATCTTGCGCACACCCGACGAATGTTTCGCGGATCTGCCCGGCTATGATTTCAGTCCGCATTACGCCGAATTGCCCGACAACGACTTTGGCACCCTGCGCATGCATTACCTCGACGAGGGACCGCGCGATGGCAGCACCATCCTGCTGCTGCACGGACAGGGTTGCTGGTCGTATATCTTTCGCGACATGATCCCGGTGCTCGTCGCCGCCGGCCACCGGGTCATCGCCCCCGACTTCATCGGCTTCGGCCGCTCCGACAAGCTGCCCGGCACCGACGATTACACCTTCGAAAAGCACGTCCGCTGGCTCACGACGTTCTTCCGCACGATGAAGTTCGACCGCATCACGGCATACCTGTTCGATTGGGGCGGCTACTTCGGCCTGCGGATCGCCGCTGAACATCCCGATCTGTTCAGCCGGATCGCACTCAGCAACACACTGTTGCCGACGGGTGATGCTCCCGGGCGCGAATGGTTCATCAACTGGCGGGCCGAACAGTTCGCCATGCCCCGCTTTCCACAGGGCGAGATGGTCGATGACGGGACCCACCGGAAACTGAGCCCGGAGACCATCGCGGCCTTCGATGCGCCCTATGTCGACGAAACCTACAAGACCGGACCGCGCCGGTTCCCGATGATTCTGCCGATTTCACCGGACATGCCGTCAGTGCCCGAAAACGTCGCGGCCTGGGCCCTGCTTGCGGTCTGGAAAAAACCCGTGCTGACGCTGTTCAGCGCCGCTTTCGCCGGCACCGCGATGGGCCCGGAGAAACTGCTGGGACACATCCCCGGCACCGTCGGCCAACCGCATGCGCTGCTGGCCGACGCAGGCTTTTACATCGTCGAAGACCAGCCACTGGAACTGGCCCGGCGACTGGTGACGTTCGCCGCGGACTGATCGCGCCGAACCAATAACTATGGGCAGATTTTGGCCCTGACCGGAAACTTGCGCGGGGCGATCAGATCCCGAGCTTGCCGAGCGCGTCGATAACCTCGCCGAGCGCCATCGACAATTTCGGATGCTCGGATTCAAAACGCAGTGCCGCCCGGTTTAACTGGTCGGCCGTCGACTCGGGCTCGACCGATCGCGAATCATCCTCGCCCGCCAGTTTCTCGACATCGCGAACCAGTCTCTGCAGCGATGCCCGCGCGTCATCGTCGACCGACTCGGCCGACGCCAGTTCCCGGTGCAGTCGATCAACGAGACGTTGCAGATGTTTGTTGTCCATGGGGAAACGGCCTCCGGCCCGATTAGGCGGTTGCCCCTAGTCTGCGCAATCGGCTGGTGGGGGTCAATTTCGGATTTCACGCATTCATCGCGGGACGGGCGGGATTTGTAATACGGATACCGGTTCGGGAAACGGGGTCGTGGATTCCCGTCACGCAGGCCGGCACAAGGAGCAGGACCGTGATCACCGTACAAGAAATCATGTCCGTCGGCGTCAGGACGCTGAATCCGGACAACAGCCTCGCGGACGCGATGACACTGATGACGGCCAACGGCATCCATCACGTGCCGATCATCGACCAGGCCGGCAAAGTCGTCGGACTGGTTTCGCACCGGGACGTGCTGGCCGCCTCCGACTCCAGCCTGCACGCCGACAGCATCATGCGGGATCCGGCCGATGTCAAAGTCGAGGAGTTCATGACCCAGCCGGTCATGACCGTCGACGGGCGCGCCAGTCTGCGCGAGGCCGCGCTGTTTCTACAGAAACACCAGTACGGCTGTCTGCCGGTCGTGACCGACAGCAGGCTCACGGGCATCATCACCGACAGCGACTACGTCGGCGTGGCTATCGATCTGCTCGAACAGATCGAGGCGACCGAACCCGACGATTTGTAACCGCGAACCGGGGTCGTGCGCCCCGCAACCGGTGAAAAGGACTTATGGCAAGTCCGGTCGGCTCGTGCCCGTTCCGCGTCGACGCCCGGCCGGTCTGCCTAAACGCCCGCGCGCCGGTCGATGCAGGTCAGCGCCGAGGTCCTGTGCGGCAATTCACGGCGGGCGGCGCGCTTCGGCGTTATAGTAATGAGTCGATTCGCCTACGGGACCTGGATCGCTTATGCCGCCAACCACCGATCAACTTGTTTTGGTCAAGTGTAACGGCCTCGAAATCGGCATGTATGTCGCCGAGCTGGACCGCTCGTGGCTACACACGCCGTTTACGAGCCGCGGCTTCCTGATTGCGACACAGGCGCAGCTCGACGACCTGCGCCGCTGCTGTGACTATGTCTATGTCGACCCGGAACACAGCGATCCGGCCGTACGCGACCAACTGCTCCATGCGTCGCCGCCAACCGACCTCATCACCGGCCCGCCACGCAACCAGGACAGTGCATTGCACGCGATCAACGACGCGCGCGCAACTCTGCGCCGCGCCAGCACCCTCGTGACACATACGATTCACGATGCCCGCCGCCACGGACGAATCGACATCGATATCATCTATCGGGACCTGGCGGTCTTTCTCGACAATTCGCTGCACAATATCGACGCCATGCAATGGCTGATCGCCACCGAACCGATGCAGGGATTCCTGAGCCGCCGTTCGCTGGGCACAGCCGTACTGTGCATCACATTCGGTCGGCACCTCGGCCTCGAACGACACGAACTGATGAATCTGGCGCTCGGCGGGATGCTGCTGGATATCGGCAAGGTCGCCGTGCCGATCACGATACTTGCCAAACCGCATCGCCTGAGCAAGGAAGAAAAGTGGTTCACGAATCGTCACGTCCGCGAGAGCCTGTCACTGCTGCATTTCGGTACCGACAGCCTCGACCGTGTGTTCTCGATGATCGCCGCGCATCACGAACGGCTCGACGGCAGCGGCTACCCGAATCAGATCGGCGGCACCGACATTCCGTTGTATGCGCGCATCGCCGGTATCGCAGATACCTTCGATGCCCTGACCCTGAACCGGCATTACGCGACGGCCCGTTCCGGCTATGCGGCGCTGCGATTCCTGAGCGCCCTGCGGCGAACCAAGTTCGATTCGGCGCTGGTCGACGAATTTATCGACGGTCTCGGGGCTTACCCGACCGGCACCCGGGTACAACTGGATGACGGCTCGACCGGGCTGGTCTGCTGGCAAAACAGCGGCCGACCGCGCGAACCCGACGTATTGCTGACCAATGACGCCGGCGGACGCCCGATCAAGACCTTCCGGGTCGTGACCGCGGGCGCCAATAGTCCGATTATCCGGGCCTTTCCGACCCCCCAACAGGTCAACCCGTCCAACGGCGATGCCCGGAGCCGATCTGCCGAAGCGTGAAGCAGTGCATATCCCGGCGGGCCGTGACCCATTACGTTATTGGTTCCCATCGGCAACCGTATCCGGATTATGTCTACTCTGGTCATCGCTCTCGTGTGCTTCGCCGTCGCGTTCGTCAGCGGCGGCGTCCTGAGCAAAGCCTATTTCACGGCACACGGGCCACCGCAAGCCGGCGGGCGCAACAAGACCCACGCCCTGCTGCAGGCTCAGCGCAACCAGTATCGCAAGCGCCTGGTCGCATTGAATAACGTCATTCACCTGCACGAAGAAACCCGCAGCCAGATTCGCGAAAAACTGGCGAGCATCGAGAGCAAGAATGAGGAACGCGGCAAGTCCCTGACCGAAGCACGGGCGCAGATCGAGCAATTCGAGCTACAGACAAAGAATCTGGAGCAATCGATCGCGGAACGGGACCGGCGCATCGCCGAACTCGATGCAGGCGAGTCCAACAGCGCGGCCATAGAGAAAAAGCTCGGCATGCTGCGCATCGAAAGAGACGAACTGGTCGCCCGGATCCGGCGCATGGAGACGGATCATTCTGCGTCGGCGGCGGCACCGCCGGCCGACACGGAGGATGAGATCGCGCGGATGCGCGCCGACATGGGCGAGTTGCGCGAGACGCTCGCTACCCGCAACCGCCGCATCCACGATCTGGAACTCCGGTTGGTGGACAGCACCGATCAGGCCCGGCGATTACAGGCCAAACTCGACAGCTGGAAACAACGCGTGTCGCCGCTGACCCGAAAGCTCAAGCAGCAAAAAGAAGTCATTCGGAAATTCTGCCACAACGCCGATGTCGAGGCGGCTGCCAAGGCCGACGAACCGGCCGACGATCTAAAGGCCATTCGCGGCATCGGTCCGGCGCTCGAGCGCCGGCTGCACCGTCACGGTATCCGCCGCTATCGGCAACTGGCCGAGATGACGCCCGAGGACCTGGCCGAGATCGCACAAAAACTCGCCATCGCGCCGACGCTTGCCGAACGGGACGCCTGGATCCAGCAGGCACGGGGACTCGACCAACAAACCGATCTCTGTCAGCCGGCCTGACAGGTATCCTGTCCGTCACGGACTGGGCCGCTGCCGACCCGTCCGGTATCATCCCCGTCCTGATCCGATTCGTCCCCCAACAACCTCCAGGCTCCCGCAATGGAAAATTATTCGGTTCCGGACAGCGCTCCGGTCAGCGTCGTCGTGCTCGGCGTCGAGAACCTCGAACGATCGCTGCAGTTTTACTCGGGCACACTGGGCCTCGACTGCATTGAGTCGATGACGTGGCAGGGACCTGAGTTCGAACGTCACTGGGACCTGCCGGCCGGATCTTCGGCCGAGTGTGCGTTACTGGGCCACGGCGCCGATCCGGTCGGGAGGATCCAGATCATGGCGTTCGATGCGGCCGAGCGAAAAACGATTCGCCCGTCGAAAATTCGCCGGGCGACCGGGCTGTTCGACCTGAGCGTCTACACCAGCGACATTTTTGCCCATTACGAGCAACTCAAGGCACAGGGCTTTGAATTCTGGAGTGAACCGGTCCGTCACGATTTCGGCCCGGACATCGGCGCAGCACAGGAGGTCGCGTTCGACGGGCCCGACGGCATCGTCATCAACCTGATTCAGTTCATTACCGAAGATCCGGGAACGACCAGCGGCAAATTGCTCGCGTTCCTCGCCGACTACGGGCACACCCGCACCGGTTTCACGGCCGTTGCGACAACGGCGCACGGCGTGCAGGACATGAATAAAGCGCTGGCTTTCTACTACGGCCCGGCGCGCCAGACGCTGTTCACGGACAACCTGCGCAAAGAAGGCGAGACAAACCGGTCGCTCGGCCTGCCCGAAGATGCGGTGACGCGCAGCGTCGTCACGCAGGGCGGCCACGAGTTTGGCAAGGTCGCGCTGTCGAGCCCGGTAAATTATGAACTCCCAAGCCTGGTCCCCGATGCGCAGGCGCCGAACATCGGCTACCTGGCGCAGTCTTTCCAGGTTAACGACCTGAATCAGAGCGCCAACGCGTGCATCAGGCTTGACGTCAAGATCATTGCGGGTCCGGAGGAACTTATTCTGCCGGGTCGCGGGCTCTGTCGGGCAATGATGACTCGCAACCCGGGGTCAGGCGCGCTGCAGGAGATCTTCCAGCAGATCCACGATAACTGACCGCACCGCTTTCGGGCGACGGCACAGCACTCCCCTCACGGGCCGCAGGCCCGGGATCCAGCAGGTCGCGCGGCGTCAGCGCCAGGTCGAGTCGACCGCCGAGCCAGTCGGTAATCGGGGCCCAGGTATCGAGATCCTTGCGCACGCGCGACGGCTGCATCTCGTGAATACTCAGGCCCTGATCGGCCGCATGTACGTAATTCTGGCTGTCTCGCAGTTCACCGATAACCGCTATCTGCAAACGGCCGAGAAACCGCATCAGTTTTCTGTACCCGACCGTGTTCTCACGCACACGATTGGCGACGACACCCAGCCGTCCCATGCGCCGACTTACCTTGGCGACGACGAGCAGGTCGGAAATCAGCCGGGCTGCGGCATGGATATCGATATCGGACGGCAGCACCGGCACGAGTATCGCGTGAGCGCCGCGCGTGAACCAGGCCATATCCGGCGCTGCCAGCGCGGCCGGCGTATCGATGACCAGATGGCGAATATGCCGCGGCACCTGCATCCGGAAACTGCGAGTCATCGTCGTGTCACGCTCGCAGGCGTCGATACCAAACACTTCCGGCTTCTCGTCCGGACGGTTTTGCAGCCACCGTAACGCCGAACCCTGCGGGTCGAAATCCATCAGCGCGGCCGGATGGCCCGACGACGACAGGAACCCGGCCACGTTCGTTGCGAGCGTCGATTTCCCCGAACCGCCCTTCGGGTTGATGACGACTATCCGTTTGAGATCGGGATGGCTGGGTACTTTCAAATACATGAATTCTCAATCGATACGCATGATCGCGACGGATCCAGACCGAAAGCCATTATTGCAGAAAATCCCGCCTGCAAATCAATGCGCGTGATTCAAGATGGTCCAGCGTCTGCCGGTACAGGCCCTGTCGCGGCGTGAACGACTCACCAAATTCCATCACCGTGTCCGTTGCCGGATCATAGCGGGGCCACTCCGGCAAACCGGCAGCGTTCGGATCACCGGTTTTGGCGAAATTCAGCCAGTACGACTGGATCGTTTGACCCCACGCGAGGTCCGTGTCGGTCAACGGCCGGCCGGCCGCCAGTTTCGGGCGCTGCCACTCCGGCCGTGCCCCGACATGACCGAAGATGAACGGCACTTCGACGCCGTGCCCGGCGCCGGGCACTTCGCCGCGAATGCTCTGCTGCACGTACGTGACGTGGTAGAGCCAGGCCGGCGACCGGACATTCGCCATCTGCTTGCCGAGGTAGCGCGTCGAGGTCAGGAACAACCCCTCGGCAAACCAGCGCTGGGACAGCCCGATGCGCGTCCACTGATCATCGAAGGGCGCCAGGTCCTCGTCCGACAGTCCCTCGATCAGCATGCCGCCGAGGAACCATTTGCCGATCAGCGGAATATTGTCGATCTGATTCCACTCCCAGCTGTTGGCGCCGCCGATATAAGGCACATCATGTTGCTCGCCGCGCTCGAACACGTGGGCGACATGGTCGACGACCACGCGGCCGTCGACAACCGGATTGAACGGCACCTGCTTTTCGGTCTGGTAGTCGACGATCGGCTGCCAGGGCAACGCGCGCAGCGCGTCCAGCAACGCATCGTCGGAAGCGGCGTCGATACCGAAATGCGCGACGAATTCGACGCCCATCGCCTCGCGCGACTGTGACGCGGGACCGGGCGGTCCGCGCCGGACCGCATGTTGCGTCATGTCCAGCAGAATGCCGCTGCCCTGGGCAATAGCTTTGTGGAACAGGCCGCGGGTCTGTGGCGTCGTCATCAGGAAATTAACGGATACGCCGCCGGCCGAATGGCCGAAGATCGTCACATTGTCGCGATCACCGCCAAATTGATCGATATTCCGCTGCACCCATTCGAGGGCCGCGATCTGGTCGAAGAGTCCGTAATTAGCGAGCGGCTCCGACGACTGCGCGCGCGTCATCGCCGGGTGCGCAAAACGACCCAGATAGCCGATCCGGTAATTGATCGTCACCAGCACGACGCCCTGGCTGGCGAGAATACGACCGTCCTGGACGGGCAGAGATCCGGCGCCGTATTGCATGTTACCGCCGTGGATGTAGAACATGACCGGCAGCCGCTCGGCGCCACGGTCGGCCGGCGTCCATACATTCAGCGTCAGGCAATCTTCGTCCTTGCCGACCGTCGCCAGGTGCGCATCGACCCAAGCCGGATAGAGTCCGACCCGCTGCGGGCAGGCATGGCCGAAGCGCGATCCGTCGCGCTCACCGGCCCACGGTTCGACCGGCCGGGGCGGCCGCCAGCGCAACGGGCCGACGGGCGGCTGTGCATACGGAATACCGCGGTAGATCTCCACGCCATCCTCGACGACACCGCGCACCCCGCCCGCATCGATCCGCACGACGGCATCCGGCCACGCGGGTGCGGCCAGCCAACCGGCCAGCCAGCCGATAAGAATGACGCCGATGCGCCGATGCCGATTAATCATCGGTCGGACGATACTCGGCCCGCAGCTGTTTCTGAACCTCCGGCGGCACGACATCGTAATGATCGAATGACATCGTGAACGCGCCGGCGCCGCCGGTCAGCGATTTCAGCGTCGTCTGGTAATCACCCAGTTCGGCGACCGGCACGTCGGCCTGGATCCTGACCCGGTTCCCCGACAGCGTATCGTTGCCGTTGATTCGGCCCCGAACGCCGGCCAGGTGCCCGGTAATGTCACCGACATGATCACCCGGCGTGGTGACCTCGACGTGCGCGATCGGCTCGAGCACGATGGGCCGTGCCTTCTCGATCGCATCCGCAAACGCCTTCCTGCCGGCGGCGACGAATGCAACCTCCTTGGAATCCACCGGATGATGCTTGCCGTCATAGACGACCACCCGAACATCCTGGATCGGGTATCCGGCGATGGCCCCGTCACTCAGGACCTGCCGTACGCCCTTCTCGACGGCAGGAATGTACTGACTCGGTATCGCACCACCAACAACCTTGTTGACGAACTCGAATCCGCAGCCGCGCTTGAGCGGCTCGACGCGCAGATAGACCTCGCCGAACTGCCCGGCGCCGCCGGTCTGCTTCTTGTGTCGAAAATGACCTTCGGCCGCCCGTGTCACCGTCTCCCGATAACTGATTTTCGGCGGATGTGTTTTGACTTCGACTTCATAATCATTCTTCATGCGTTCAAGCACGATTCTGAGATGCAGCTCTCCGAGTCCGCGCAGCACGGTTTCATTGGCCTGTGCGTTGAATTCGAGCTGCAGGCTCGGATCCTCCGCCGTCAGCTTATGCAGTGCGTCGGACAGTTTCTTTTCGTCACCCCGGCGAACGACCTCCAGTGCCACGCCATGCATCGGCGGTGGCATCGCCACAGAAACCAGGTGGAACTGATCCTCATCGTGGCTCGAATGCAGCACCGCGTCGAAATGCAGGTCATCGATTTTCGATACGGCACAGATATCGCCGGGCACGGCCCGGGAAACCTCGCTCGTCTCCTTGCCCTGCAGGCGATACAGGTGCGCCACCTTGAAGGCCTTGCGGCGCTCGCCGATGAACACCTGATCACCGGCCCGGATCACGCCCTGGTGCACGCGAAAGATACCCATGCGCCCGATATACGGATCGACATTGATCTTGAAGACATGCGCGATGAAATGATCGTCGGGGTCGTAGCTGGCCTTGATCCGTTTCGCCTTCTCGCCCTCACCCTGAATAAACTCCGGCGAATTGGCTTCGAGCGGACTCGGCATCAGCCTGGTGAAGAAGTTCAGCAACTGGTTCAGGCCCGCACCGGTCTCGGCCGAAACGAAACAGACGGGGATCAGGTGCCCGCGACGCAGGGCTTTTTCGAAAGGATCGTGCAACTGCTCAAGACTGACGTCCTGCCCCTGCTCAAGATAGACTTCCATGAGTTCATCATCGAGCTCGACGACCTGGTCGACAATCTCCGTGTGGGCCAGCTCGACGCTCGAAAAATCCGGTGTTTCATCGGACGGCTCAAAGAAGCAGTCAGCAACCGTCGCTCCGCCGTTAGCCGGCAGGTTCAGTGGCAGGCACTCGCGACCGAAGACTTCCCGGATCTCGTTCAGCACCGCCTCGGGCCGGGCACCGTCTGCATCGATCCGGTTGATGATGATCATGCGGCACAACCGCCGCTCGGCAGCGAAACGCATGAGGCGACGAGAGACCAGTTCGACACCGACCTGTGCGTTAATCACGACGGCGGCCGTTTCGACGCCGGCCAGCACGCTCATCGAACGACCGGAGAATTCCGGATACCCCGGCGTATCAATAATATTTACAAAAACGCCGTCGTGATCGAAATGACAGACGGCGGTATCCAGGGAATGTCGATGTTGCTGCTCCTGTTTCGTAAAATCCGAAACAGTGGAGCCCTTTTCTACCCTGCCGGGTGATGAGATGGCTCCGGTCCTGGCGAGCAAGGCCTCCAGTAATGTGGTCTTGCCCGCGCCCGCGTGCCCGACCAGGGCAATATTGCGAACATGCGCCGTGTCGTGGATCTTTTGCTGTGCCGCCACCTTTACCCCCTGTATTTTTTTTCTGGGAGACAGGCCCGAATAGCGGGCGCCCGTGCCCCGCCAATATAGCAAAGCCGGCACGCGCGCGTCGCGCGGCTGACCGGATAGCGGCCAGAACCGCGGCGGCTCAGGCCTCGGTCGGCGCCGTCAGGGTCCGCGGCGCGCCGCGAGCATCGACCGTTTCGAGCCGGACCGGGCGGCGCCAGACACGCTGCACGTACTCGAGAACCTTCTCGGTGCGTCGCAGGTCCAGGCCACGACCATCCGTCCGGTCGTCATGCACCAGGTGCAGCGTTCCATCGACATCGATGCTGTCCGCGCTGACCACGGGCGCGCCGAAATTATATTTCGGCGCCAGTATCGTCTCACGCAATTCGTCGATATCCGATTCCACGACGCGCACCACGCCGTCCTTGCCGGCGACGTAGCGGAATAACTCAAGCTCTTCGGCCAGCTCCGCGGTCAGGTAATTGCGCACGAAACTAAAATCATCATCATGACGACGTATTTCGAATGCACGTTCCAGTCCTTGCTCCCTGACAATCTTCTCCCACATGCAGAAACCGAGGTGGTAGGGATTCGGGGCCAGCGAGACCTGGTTGCCGGAGGCGTGCGGCCGCACGACATCGGAATGCGTCTTTACCGCATCGACATAGTCCTGCGATGACAGGAACTTCGCCTCGCGCAACAGTTGCGCATGCCAGTGGCAGGCCCAACCCTCATTCATGATCTGGCAGCCGAATACGGGCTGAAAATAGAATGATTCCTCGCGCACGGCGAGAAAAATGTCGCGTTCCCAGCCCTCAAGGTCCGGCGCATAGTGCGCGATAAACCAGAGCAGATCCTGCTCCGGGCTCGGCGGAACGGGCTCGGCGACCTGCACCGGATCCATTTCAGCCACGGCGACATCTTCACCCGGCAACGACTGGAAGCGACCGCGGAACGTATCTGCGGACGGCTTGGCGGACACACGGAACTTCGGATACGGCTCGCGATGCACCCCCTTGTGCGTATCGATGTGCGCCTCGAGCGCCAGCGCGGCATCCAGTATCGCCTCGACACGCTGCTGGCCGTGCTCCTCGATCGCCGTCGCGATACCTTTGGCGTGACGTGCCGCCAGGTCCACGATCTGGTACCCGGTTTCCTCCTGGACGCGCCGGAACAACGTGTTGTTTTTGGAGAAATCCGCGTGACCGAGCACATGCGCGATGACCAGTGAATTCTCCGCGACGCTGTTGCCCTTCGCCAGGTAGGCGCGCCCCGGATTGCCGGGAAACACGACCTCGAACAAGCGCGAATGACCCATGCGCCGCTGGATCAGCTGGTGTATGTAACGAACGCCGAACGACCAGTGCGGCATGCGCACCGGCAGGCCGTAAACCGCGATTTCGAGCATGAAGCTCTGCGGCACCTCCTCGAAGTGCAGCGGAAAGTAGTCGAGTCCCAGTCCCTGCCCCAATTCCTCAAGCTGCCGTCCGATGTCTTCAAGCGTCTGCATCACGCATCACCCCCGAATCGCGGCATGCTTTCCATGTCAGCGCGCCTGCCCCGCGGCATGCTCTTGAAAGAACTCCCGGATGGCTTCCCAGACGGCATCGTTGCCGGTCAGCGCGAAACTGCTGACCGGCGCACCCGCATCACGCGCCGCCGCAAAGATCTCCGCGGTTTCGGTGGTCAGCGCCCGGTCCGCCGAAGCCGGCGTTTCGATATAGCCGACCCGGTTTGCATACGAGGCGATCTTCGTGAGCCCCGCTGCAGCTCGGTCGTGGTCATCGCGAAAGTTTTCGCCGTCGGAGGCATAGAAAAGGTAGACGTTATAGCGGGAGGGATCGAATCGATCGTCGACGATGTCGATCACCCGGTCGAATGCCGTCGATGCCACCGTGCCGCCCGATCCGCGCACCTGGAAGAACTCGTCCTCGTCAAACTCCCACGCCTTGACCGTGTGGGCGACAAAGACCAGATCGATCTGCTGGTACTGTCGCCGCAGCCCCTGCATAACCCAGAAGAAAAACGTCTTGGCCAGCGCGCGATCGCGGTCACGCATGCTTGACGATACATCCATCGCGAAAAACACGACCGCCTGCGTTGCGGGACGGCTGCGTTTGACCAATTGCCGATAACGGAGATCGTCGTCCTTGAATGCCGGCCCGTCAACATCGACGGCCCGGCGCTTGATTGCTTCCTTCATCGACCGGCGACGATCGAGCCGGGAACGTGCGCCGCGGCGATTCCAGCCCTCGCGCACGTATTCATCATCACGTAAACCGCCGGTTTTCTGTTGCAGGTCCGGCAGCTTCAGTTCTTCCCAGAGCCAGTCGACCAGGTCATCGATCCGGAATTCGAGCATCAGTTCGAAACCGCCGTCGTCGTCACCGCCCGCACCCTTGGCGCCTTCACCCGCCTGCTCGCCGCGGCCGACCTTGCCGATCTTGTCGCCCGGTTTCGCCGCGCCCTGCCCGGCGCCGGCCTGCTCTTCGGGCACGCGCAGGCGAAACCGATAATGCTCCAGAAACTTTACGGGTACCTTGACCGTGTCATCCCGCCCGCCCAGCACGTCGGCCTGCGACAGCAACTCCGGCAGTTTCTCCCGAACCGCCTTGCCGATGATTTCATTGTGTCGCAGCCAGTCTCGCGCGCCGCGCGAGAACAGGTCGTACCAGTGACTATCACCGTCCTCGAGGCAGACGAATGTAGACGGCCGCATCATCTTCAACGCCGACCGTCATTCCTGCGAGAGCAGTGTCGTGACATAGTTCAATGCCTCGCTGGCGCTGTGCTCGTCGTACCCGTATTCGTTAACCAGCCGCTGCTGGACGGCCGAAATCTTCTGCTCGGCATCCTCGTCGGGCCGTGAAGACGACGTGACGAGGCGCAGCACATCACGGCGCTCCTCGAACAGGTACTGCTCGATAGCTTCGTGCAGCCGAGCGTGGCTTTCGAGCGTAAACTTCTCGCCGGCCTTGAAAGCAACCATCGCCTTGCGCACGACTTCCTGCCGGAACGACTGTTTTCCGGAATCCGAAACCTTGATCTTCTCCTCGACGGAGCGCATAAAGCGCTCATCCGCCGAACGCGACTCACCCGAGATCGGATCGATGATCTCGCGCTTGTCAAGCGAGCCTTCGACCTCATCCAGATATTTTTCCAGCAACTGCTGCGCTTCGTCTTCAAAAGACGCGAACAGCGCGCGGTGCACGTCTTCCTTGACCCAGCGGTTATAGAAGTCCTTGCGCGCTATCACGAGATGGTCGATCCATTTCTTCTTCTGCGCTTCGTCCATGCGCGCATCGCTTTCGATCGCGTCTTTCAGCGCGAGGAGCATCTCCATGCTCGTCAGGCTCTGCGCATCATTGCGCGTGATCGCATTAGAGATCGCGTTGATCACGAACCGCGGGCTGACACCGTACAACCCCTCATCGGGGCTCTGCGCCCTCAGCTTCGGGACATCGACATTCGAGAAACCCTCCGCATCCTCGCCGGCATACAGCCGCGCTTTTTTGGATGGGTCCAGGCCTTCCTGTTCGGTCTGCTCGAGACGTGTCAGAATTGAAAACACCGCGGCGAGCGTCAGGACATGCGGATCCAGATGCACGGCACGAAACGCCGGCGCGCTTGACACCAGCTTGCCGTAAATCCGCGATTCGTCGCGGTACGACAGTGTATACGGCACCTTGACGATGACCATGCGATCGAGCAGCGCTTCGTTTTCCTTCTCCTGGATAAATTTGTTGAACTCGGCCAGGTTCGTGTGCGCCAGGATCGTCTCATCCATGTGGATCAGCGGGAAACGCGACACCTTGACGTTCTTTTCCTGGGTCAGCGTCAGCAGCAGGTACAGGAATTCCCGTTTAACCTTCAGGATCTCAATCATCTCCAGCACGCCGCGACTGGCGGCATACACGGCGCCTGACCAGGACCACGCGCGCGGATCACCCTCGTCGCCGACCTCGGCAACCTTCGACAGGTCGACGGAACCGACCAGGTCGGCGATGTCCGCCGTCGTCGGGTCATGGGGTGCGTAGGTACCGATGCCGACGCGGGCCGCCTCGGACAGAAAAATTCGCTCGACCGGATAACTCATGAAGTCGCCGCAATACTCGTCATCGAGTACGGCCTGGGCGTACGGGCTGAGTTGACCCTCAAGCTCAACACCGTAGGTCTCGCGAAACTTCGCGCGCAGGCTGGCGGGAATCATGTTCAGCGGCGATTCGTGCAGCGGCGATCCGGCCAGGGCATATAGCGCGCCTTCATCGGTGTGGCTGTATTCCTCGAGCGCCCGTTTCAGCAGGATAACAATCGACGACTTGCCGCCCGACGGCGGACCAAGCATCAGGAGTAACCGCCGCCCCACATCGGAACCGGCGCTGGCGGCCTTGAAATATTCGACGATACGATCGAGTGCGGTATCGATGCCGTACAGGTCTTCGATAAACAGATCGCGCGGATTGGCAGTGCCGGAGCCTTCTTCCTGGCGCTGATCGCGATACCAGCACAGCATATCGTAGAGATACTGATGACTCGTGCGGGTGAGCCGGTAGGGGTCGGCCGGAAGGATAGCTTCGAGAAATTCCGCAAATGTCCCCCGCCATCTCGACGTCTGATGGTTCGATGCAAAACTCGTCAGGTCGTCGATAAACTCGGAGCCTTGGCGGCCACCGACATCACGACTGGGTCCCGGCACACTCATCATGTCAATCTCCTTCGGGTCGCGGCGATTTCTCATTTCTTTTTGTTGTTCTTTTTTGCTGGTGAAAACTCCTCTGGCTGAAATTCCAACGGGCTTTTTTTGGTTCCGTCGGCGTTTAAAATAATTGCTATGCAGACTCGCTTCTGGCCGGTGCAAAGTCTGTGAGAGAAGTCACAATCTCACTAACGTATTCGACATATTCCGGCGACGGATTCGCGGACAGCCGCGCAACATTCATTGGCAGGCGGGTCCGACGAAGCTCCATTATACGACCGAAGTCCCGGGGAAAAGTGCCGGCATTCAAACCTGACCGGTATTAAATACGTTTTTTAACAATGAGTTATGGATGACGGGCGCGGCAGGCGCCGGGCGGATGTAAGCGGTTGCCGGACCCGCCAGCCGGCGCCCGCACTGACCGGCAGCGGACGTCGCGGCGAACGAACCGGCGCCTGCAATGCGACATAATCCGGGCAGCCGCTCTGCGACATGCGGGAATTCGAGCGTGACCCGGGCCGCTGCTACCTGGCGACCGGCCGGGAATCGGCGCCGTCGCGCCCGTGGCGGGCGATCCAGTCCTGCGCGAAGCGCTCGGCCGGCAGCGGCAGACTGAAATGATAACCTTCTCCGGCCTCGCAGCCGATGGCCAGCAGCGTCTGCATGATATCGGCATCCTCGATGCCTTCGGCGACGACCTCAACATCGACGGCGTGAGCCAGTTGAATCAGCGCGCCGACCACGCGCCTGTCCGTCTCATTTGACGGAATCGGCACGATCAACGACTTGTCGATCTTGATCTGATCGAGCGGCAGACTTTTCAGCGACGACAGACACGATCGGCCGGTGCCGAAATCATCGAGCGCGATGCGCACGCCACGGTCTCGCAGCCGTGTCAGTGCGACGGTCGCGGCTTCTTCGTCCTGCTCGAACACCGCCTCTGATACTTCCAGGTACAGGCGCCCGGCCGGAAAGCCCCAGCGTTCCAGGGCCTGCTCAACGACCGGCTGTAATTCGGGATCGAACACGTTGCCCGGCGCCAGGTTAACGCCCAGCGTGAATGCCGGCACGGAATCGAGCCACTCACGGGCACAGGCCAGCGATGAATTCAGCACGAAATCGAGCATGGCACGGACGCTCGCCGTGCTCGTGACCTCGGGCACGAAATAACTCGGCGGAATCGTCCCGGCCCGCGGACTCTGCCACCGGATCAGCGCCTCGGCGCCGGTCAGCGCGCCGGAACGCAGGTCGATTCGCGGCTGGTAGTGCAACTCGAATTCGCCGAGCCGGATCGCCTCGTCTACGTCAAACCACGAATGCGCGCCGCTCGTATCCCCCAGCGGCAGGCTCGTAGTAAACACGCGATACGTCTCACCGCGACGGCGGGCCTGCGACAGTGCGATCTCACACTGACGCAGCAGTTCCTCGGCGGTGGCCGCCGGCTCAGGCAGGATCGATATACCCATCCGGGCCTGAACGCTGGCCCGGCCGGTGCCGATCATCACCGGGTCGGCGGCGACGCTGGCGATTTTCTCGGCGCCCGCTACGGCATCGCCCTCATGCAACGGGTTTTCGAGTAACAGCGCAAACGACGTGCCGCTGATCTCGAAGCTCAAACCCTTGTGGCCGACGACACCGGCCAGGCGCACGGCGAATTCCTTGAGCACCTTGTCGCCGCCCAGGTATCCGAAGCGCTCGTTGATTTCCTCCATGCCGTCCAGCTGGATCAGGGCCAGCGCGATGGTCGTTACGCCATCCTTATAACGCAGGTTCTCGATTTCCCTGAGCAGCAGGGAAAAACGAAAATGGGATTCGTCGCGCTCGGGCATCATGCGCGGCCCGCGGGGCGCAGGAAGTAGTCCTTCGGGTCGATGTCGAACGACCCGGCCTCGAAGCCCCCGGTAATCCAGCGCGCATTGCGCCGGTCGCTGCGATCCGGCCGGGTCGACAGATCCACGACCTTATTGTTGCGCACCGGCAGCCGGTCGGCATTGAGCATCACGAGCAACTTCGGCCGCAGCCGGTGCTGCGCGTTCTGTTCGATGACGATTGCGATCTCTCCCGTGTTCAGTTCGACGAGGCTGCCGGTCGGGAACATGCCGATCGCCCGCACGAATTGCTCGACGACTTCCGGCTGAAACTTCTTTCCGGCCAGCCGATTCAACTCCCGTACCGCGTCATAGGCGCACTTCGGGTCGGCATAGGGCCGCCTCGATATCATCGCGTCATAACAATCGATGAGCCCGGCAATCCGGCCGTAGACCGGCACATCACCGCTGAGGCCCTCGGGATAACCACTGCCGTCGAAGCGTTCGTGGTGATAACGAATCATGTGGATGACTTCGTCCGGGACGCCGGACGACTTGCCGATGATCTTCAGACCGTAGTCGACATGCATACGCATGACCGAGTATTCCTCATCCGTCAGCGGACCCGGTTTCGTGCCGATCGATTTCGGGATCTGCGTGTTGCCGATATCGAGCAACAGCGCACCGACGGCCAGGTTCGACAGCCGGCGGCCGGTCAGCCCCATGCCGTGTCCCATGATCAGCGCCCAGACCGCGGTCGTGATCGTATAACTGAAATGTCCCGGCTCGCGCTTGCGCACGAATCCGAGCCAGGCCATCGCATCGGGATTGCGCTGCACACTCGCAGCCATCGGCGCGACTGCCGCATACAGGGGCTCGATGTCCAGCGGGCGCCCTTTCTTTCCTTTGCGCAGCACGTCTTCCATGGTCGCGCCGACGGCGACGTACGCCTCCATCGCCCGCGGCGCCTCCACGTGTATCGGCGTTCTGCCGCCTTCCGTGGCACCGGCCGATCCCGACGCGAGGCGGCGCAGGAACCCACCCAGTCGACCGCGGCGCTTGCCTGCTGCAACCATGGGACGACGAATCTGCGATGCGGAGAACGGGTCGTTGAGAGCGCCGGACTCCTGGTGTGCCTGCAGAATATCCTGTTCCGACGCGTCGCTCTGCGACACATCGACATACACGTGTTTGCAGAACTTGCGCAGCAACCCGATTTCATCCTCGCTGGAAACCTGGAAGCCGTGCTTGATGAACGGCGTTTCCAGCCAGGAACGGTCAAGCTGGGCCACGTACATGCCCTGGGCTAAATTGGCCGTATCGACCTTGATTCTCTTTTGCAACAACGCGCTTCCCTGGTTCCCGCGGGCCTGACAGGATCATAGCGACCGCCAGACATCACGATGTGGCCGTGATTCACAATTTGCGGTGCGCCCCCGGGATTGTGGCGCGGTTCCGAACGCCGGCCACCTTGGACGCCCGGCGGTCGCCCGCGCCGACCATTGCGGCAAACCGGCGTGTCAACCCGGCGCGACCCCATACGTTATGATTGTTTCCGCCCCATTGGCCCACCCCGTGCACGGAGCGCCCGCGATGCGATCGATCTGGCTGACCCTGATGACCGGCACCGCACTCGGCTGCGCGGCACACCCCGAACCCATCGTCGACATGCAGGGCGTGGATGTCGCGCGCTATGAACGCGACCTCGCAGACTGTCGCGGTTACGGCGAACAGATACCGATCGAACAGGGCGTCGCCAAGGGCGCGGCGGCCGGTGCCGTCGTCGGCGCCGCCGCAGGTGCGATTGGCGGTGATGCGGCCCGCGGCGCCGGCTACGGCGCCGTCGCCGGCAGCGCGGAGTCGGCCCGGCTCAACGACCGCGAGCAACAGCGTGTCGTCAAGAACTGCATGCGCGGACGCGGCTACCGCGTACTGAACTGACCCCCGGACGTTTCGTCCACGCGACACGACGCAATGCAAAAAGTGCCGACTGGCGCCTAAAGAAAAGCACGCCCGCAGCCGATAGGTCTGGCAACGGGGTGCATTATTGCGCCGGCCGGCCATTGGCCGACGACGCTGTGCCCGCTCGAAATCCATCACGCTGCCGGAACGTTCGGCGGCTATTGCGCCGGGTGCAACAGGATGCAGGACACGATAGCGCTACAGCAAACAGCCAGCACTCGCGCCGTCGTCTACTGGTGCCTGCTACTCGGCGGCCTGATGATTCCGAGTTCGCTCGACATGGTCGAGTGGCAAGGCACGTCGGCCACGCACAATGTCATGGAGCTCACCAGCGCCGTCATGGCATTCATCGTCGGCGCCTTCGTGCTGCGCTACTACCGCGCACAACGGCATCCCAGCATACTGCTCATCGCCGCGGGCTTCCTGGGCGCCGGCATGCTCGACGGTTTTCACGGTCTGGTCGCGATCCCCGCATTGGCCGGCGTATTCGATACGCCGCAGGTGGACATCACCGCGTGGAGCTGGTTTGCCTCACGACTGTTCCTCGCCTCAATGCTGTTACTGAGCTGTATCGACCGACGGCGCCTGGCGACGGCGGGCGAGCGCGGCCAAACACACCCTGGGCTCCGGCTCTTCGGCCCGTTGCTGGTGGCCGCAATCATTATCTTTGCGCTGGAAAACGCGCCACTACCGAGCGGCTACGTGCCCGGCATGGTGCTGCATCGACCACAGGAGCTCATCGTCGCGGCCGTGTTTATGCTGGCCCTGATCAGCGCGATGCGCGGCGGCGCATGGCGTCAAAACGTGTTCGCGCACTGGATCATATTGTCGATACTGACGGGGCTGATTTGCCACGTGTTGATCATGCCGCTGTCTTCCGCGCCGTTCGACGCGCAGTTTGACGCGGCCCATGCGACCAAACTGATCAGCTACGCCCTTGCACTTACGGGCTGCGTGCTCTCCCTCATGATGGATACACCGGTGACGGTGAACGACGCTGCAGCAACGCCGGTCAGACACGGGATGTCGCTGGGCATCGGTACGAAGACGGCAATCCTCTGCGGCCTCGTCGCCTTACTGGCCGTCACGCCGACGGCAATCCAGAGCTCGCGAACGATGCACCAGATGGTGTTGCAAGTTGGCATGGACCAGCTGGCCGAAGAGTCACGCGCGACGGGTACGGCATTGGACCGCCGACTGGCGAATGCAGAACGGGATCTGCTGGCACTGGCGACGACGGGACCCATCGCAGGCTTGTACCGAGCGCGCCGCGACGGGGGGTTTGACAAACAACAAGGCGGCAGCGCCGAACACTGGCAATTGAGCCTGACCGGCCTGTTGCAGAACTGGGTGGTGACACATCCGGAGTACCGCGCCATTCGTTACGTCGACGCGGAGTCCGGCGAAGTGCTGGCGCAACTCGGGGTCGACGACGCGCCGTCCGCGTCCGACATCGACCTGACCGGCGGCGATATTCCGGATGGCATTTCCTGGAGCCGCATCGTGTCCCGCGCCGCCAACGGGAACGACATGCAACCGTTGCTAACGGCCGATGTCACGCTGCCCGCGTATTCGGACGACGGTCTGCGCATCGGCGTCTTTCGGCTGCGCCTGGACGTGACCGATATACTTACGGGGGCATCCGACAACGACGCGCGCCGCTATGTCGTGGATGACACCGGGGTGTTCCTGATCCACGCCGACGGCGCGGCGCCGTCCGGCGCGCGCCGGCTCGCCACGGAATTTCCCGGACTCATCGGCCAGTTAACAAGCCCCGACGCCGGCGGCGCCGTCTTGCTCGACGACGACGGCGCCCGGGAAGTCGCCGCCGGCATCTACCGCAGCGATACCCGCAATAGCCGCCAGCCGCTGTTGTTTATCAGCAGCCGCAGCCGCGACGCCATCGAACTGCCGGCGGCCGAGATTGGTCGTCAGCGACGCCTCAGCGGACAACTCACATTTACGCTGGCGATAGTGATCGGCTGGTTCGTCGCACAACTCCTCGCCCGACCCGTGCAGACACTCGCCCGGGCCGCGCAGGAATTTGGTCAGACCGGACGGCGGCCGGATATTCCCGTCACGACCCACGACGAGGTCGGCCGGCTGGGCGTTGCACTGGGCCGGATGATGGGACAGGTCGAACAACGCTCCCGGCAACTGGAGGAACAGGCCGAACAGCGCCGCCTGGATCTGCACACGATCGCCGCGGCGGAAGCGCGCTACCGCGCCGTCATCGACAACATGGCCGACGCCCAAGTCATCTGTGACAGTCACGGCACGATACTGTCGTTCAACCCGGCCGCCGAGGAAATTTTCGGCTACACGAAAGACGAAGCGATCGGGCAGAGCGCATCGATACTGTTGCCCGAGCCACTGAAGAGCCGGTTAAAAAGCAATATCGACCACTATCTGCAGACGGGCCAGCGAAGCAATACCAGTCAGAAGCACGAAAACGAGTCGGAAGCCGTGCGCAAGGACGGCAGCCTTTTCCCGGTAGCGTTGCGATTCGATATCTTCGAAATCGACAGCGAAAGATTCTTCAGCGTCATGATCAAGGACATCACCGACGCGAAACAGATTCGCGAGCGCCTGCAGCGCCTCGCAACGGCCGTGGAGTCGGCGGCCGAGGGCATCGTGATCCTCGATGCCGAATCACGGATCCAATACGTGAACCCCGCATTCCTACGTTACACGCAGCATTCCATCGAGGAATTGCAGGGCCGCCGCGCCAGCGACATCTCGGCGCCGGAGGCCGACCCGGAGAAAATTAGTGCGCTGCGCGAGGCGATGGCCTGCGGCGAGACCTGGTCCGGCATCCTGAATATCCGCCGCCCCGACGGCCGGCTCCATAGCGAAGAGACGACGGTCTCACCGATCCGCGACCCGGCGTCGGGCCGCATCACGAACTATGTCTCGGTGATTCGCGACGTCACCGAGCGTATCCAGATGGAGCAGCAACTGCGCCAGGCGCAGAAGCTGGAATCCATCGGCCAGCTCGCCGCCGGCATCGCCCACGAGATCAACACCCCGACCCAGTACGTCAGCGACAACACCGTGTTCCTGCAGCGCGCCTTTGCCGGTCTCATGGACGCCGTAGCCGCCGGCAACGCGCTACTTGCGACTGCCCGCACCGGCCAGGTTGACGACGATGCGATCACCACCGCCGAGGCCGCGTTCAAGAAGGCCAAACTGGACTTCCTGCAGAAGCAGGTACCGCCCGCCTTCGAGCAGTCGCTGGAAGGCCTCGAACAGGTCAGCCGCATCGTCAGCGCCATGAAGGAGTTCTCCCACCCGGCACAGGACAAGACCGGCCTCGACCTGAACCGCGCGATCCAGAGCACGATCACCGTCGCGAGCAGCGAGTGGAAGTACGTCGCCGAGATGCACACCGAGTTCGATGAATCGCTGCCGCACGTGCCATGCCTGCCCGGCGAATTTAACCAGGTAATCCTGAACATCATCGTCAACGCCGCCCACGCGATCGGCGATGTCGTCGGTGACGGCGCCGACGGCCGCGGCCAGATCACGGTCACGACCCGCCATGTCGATGACTACGCCGAGATCCGCATCGGCGACACCGGCGCCGGCATGAGCGAGGACGTGCGGGCGCGCATCTTCGATGCGTTCTTCACGACCAAGGAAGTCGGCAAGGGCACCGGCCAGGGCCTGGCCATTGCCTACAACGTCATCGTCGACAAGCATGACGGCACCATCGACGTCGAGTCCGCCCCCGGTGCAGGCACCACCTTCGTTATCCGCCTGCCGTTGACCGCGCCCGCAGACGACGCCGACGGCAGCGCCGCCGAGAAGGCCGCATGAGCAACCCGCAACAGTCGACGGCAGGCACGACGACGCGGGCATCGCACCTGACCGGGCTCCGCGCCCGAATGACGATCACCATGATGGCGCTGGTCATTGCCGCGGTCACCGTGGCGCTGGTCATCGTCCTGTCGAATCAGGCCGCAGAATCCATCTCCGCCGAGCGCGAACACGCGGTGCACTCGGCCGAAATTGCCGGCACGCAATTCGAAGCGATGATCGAATCCCTGCGGCAGGAAGCCCTGTCCCTCGCCCACATGCCGCCCGTCGGCGGACTGGCCGGGCATACGGAAACGGCGGACTCGATCCTGTCGACAACTCATCGGCTGCGCTGTGGCACACCCGACTCACGGCGATTTTCACCGAGACCCTGCGGGCCCGACCGACGTATCGACAGATTCGCCTGATCGGTCTGCACGACAATGGCCGGGAAATCGTCCGTGTCGAGCGCCGCGGACGAGATGTCATCGTCGCGGAAAATGCGCACCTGCAGGCAAAGGGCGATCGCCCGTATGTTGCCGATGCCGCCAAACTGGCGCCGGGCCGCGTATTGATCTCCGCAATCGATCGGAATCGCGAGCACGGGCAGATCGAAACACCCCACTGGCCGGCGCTGCGGGCAGCGACGCCAGTATATGCCGCTGACGGCCAACTGTTCGGCATCGTCGTCGTCAATGTCGACATGACCAGCGTTTTCGACCGACTGCGCCGACCGGCAGGCGCCGAAGGCGCGTTGTACGTCTTCGATCAGGACGGGCGCTTTCTCGTCCACCCCGACACACGCCATGAATTTGCGTTTGAATTCGATCGCTCCTACGACATTGCGGATGCGTTTCCCGGCTACGATCAGGTGTTCCCAGCACCGACCGACGGCCGACGCGCAGCGATGCTGCAAGACGCCGACGGTCGGCGCGTAATTCTCGGCATCTACGATGCGGTCATCGATGCCGGTCGGCAGGAACGCACCCTGCATTTCGCGCGCGAAGCCGAATTCGACGGCATCATCGCCGTCACCGTCGCGAACGCGCTGCCCCTGGGCGGCACACTCGTGCTGATCATGATTCCGGTGCTGCTGCTCGGTCTGTTCTTTGTGGATTCAGTTATTTGCAAGCCCCTGAACGAAATCACCGGATCGATCGAGGGGTACACGCCCGGCAAGCCCATAGCGACGCTGCCGATCGACCGACCCGATGAGATCGGCACACTCGCGCGCACCTTCGGACGCCTGATCGAGCAGATGGAAAAACGCCGCACCACACTGCATCGACAAATTGCGCGCCGGATCGAGGCCGAAGAACAAATGCGTTACCTGGCCGCGGCCGTCGAACATGCCATCGAGGCAATCGCAATACTGGACAACGAATGTGTGTACCGGTACGTCAATCCCGCCTACGAGCGGTTGAGAAACTCCCGAGCCGCCGACGTCGTCGGTAAACAACTCTGGGATCTCGGGCACCAGCAAACTGCGTCCCGGGAATACCGGGACATGTGGGACTCCGTGCTGAACGGCAAGCCCTGTTCGACGCGCTACAAAACGGTCGCCAGGGACGGCACGCACGCCTTCGAGGACACGACCGTGTCGCCGGTTCGGGATGCCGCCGGCGCCGTCACGGGCATCGTCGTCGTGATTCGCGACATCACCGAACGGGTCCTGATGGAGGAACAGAACAAGAAGACCGCGGAGGAAGCCGCGCGCTTCAGCCGGGTACTCGAGGGATCGCTGAACGAGATCTATATCTTCGACGCAGACACGCTCCGCTTCGTCAGCGTCAACGAGGGAGGCCGGGAAAACCTCGGCTACTCGATGGCGGAATTACAGAGCATGACTCCCGTCGACCTGAAGCCGGAATTCACGAACGAAGCATTTGCCGCAAAGATCGAACCATTGCGCACCGGGGATGAATTCAAGCTGCATTTCACGACGACGCACCAACGCAAGGACGGCACACAATACCCCATCGAGGTGCACCTGCAATTGATGGACGAAGACAACCCACCCGTATTCTGTGCAATGATTATCGACATCACGGAACGCCAGCGGGCCGAAGAGGAACGCGGCGCGATGGAGCTGCGGCTGCGCCAGGCGCAGAAGCTCGAGTCGATCGGCCAGCTCGCCGCCGGCATCGCCCACGAGATCAACACCCCGACCCAGTACGTCAGCGACAACACCGTGTTCCTGCAGCGCGCCTTCGACGGCCTCATGGGCGCGGTCGCCGCCGGCAACGAACTGCTGGACGCCGCCCGTTCCGGCGGCGTCAACGAAGACGCCATCGCCCACGCCGAGGCCGCATTCAAAAAAGCCAAGCTCGACTTCCTGCAGAAGCAGGTACCGCCAGCGTTCGAACAATCGCTGGAGGGCCTCGAACAGGTCAGCCGCATTGTCAGCGCCATGAAGGAGTTCTCCCATCCGGCCCAGGACAAGACCCGCCTCGACCTGAACCGTGCGATCCAGAGCACGATTACTGTCGCCCGCAATGAGTGGAAGTACGTCGCCGAGATGCACACCGAGTTCGATGAATCGCTGCCGCACGTACCGTGCCTGCCCGGCGAGTTCAACCAGGTGATCCTGAACATCATCGTCAACGCCGCCCACGCCATCTCCGACGTCGTCGGCGACGGCGCCGACGGCCGCGGGCAGATCACGGTCACGACCCGCCACGACGACGACTGCGCCGAGGTGCGCATCGGCGACACCGGCGCCGGCATGAGCGAGGACGTGCGCGCGCGGATCTTCGACGCGTTCTTCACGACCAAGGAAGTCGGCAAGGGCACCGGCCAGGGACTGGCCATTGCCTACAACGTCATCGTCGAGAAGCACGGCGGCACGATCGACGTCGAGTCCGCACCCGGTGAAGGCACGACCTTCATCCTGCGCCTGCCGCTCAACGCTACGACCGATGATGCCGGCAACAATACCGATGCCGGCGAACGGGCCGCCTGAAATGATGACCGGAATGAACGCAATCCTGGACACAAGTCTCACCGCGCACCCTTTGGCAGCATTCAGCTACTGACTCGAATGAGACACAAATGAAGCATTCTTTGCCAACGTTAAGACTCAGCCACCGACTGGCCGTCATGCTGATGCTGCCCATTCTCGGGCTACTGTGGTTTGCTCAGAGCGAAATGCGCACATTGTCAAGCCTGCGTACGCAGAGTCGCACCGCGGTCGATCTTGCCGTGCTGTCGGCTGATCTCAGCGCCGTGCTTCATGAGCTGCAGCAGGAACGCGGCTTATCCGCCGGATACCTCAGCGGAGCCGGCGACTGGTTCGACACGGCGCTGCCGGCCCAGAAGCTGAAGACCGACCGCGCTCTCGCAGAGCTGGACATTCGGGTCAACGCCACCGCCGAAAGTTTCGACGCGACATTACGCAACCGGATGGCCGCAGCATTCCTCAATAGAGACAAGCTCGCCAAGCAGCGGGCGAGCGTGCTCGCGCGGGAAATCAAGGGGCAGGAAGCCCTTGAATACTACTCCAGCTGGAGCACGGCATTGCTCGACATCATCGACCTGCTCGGGGAGCTGAGGTTGAGCACGACATTCAACAAGGACGTGGCGTCGTTCGTGAACTTCCTCCATGCCAAGGAGTTCGGGGGGATCGAGCGCGCCATATTGGTCACTATCTTCGCCGACGACAGCTTCGACCCCGGCGCCTACGAACACCTGCGGACCGTGATCGCCGCCCAAACGATTTACTTTTCGATGTTCCAGAAACACGCCCATGAAAAATTTCGCGGGATTCACCGCAACCTGGTGCTGGACCCGTCGTTCAAGAAAACAGCCAGGATGCGACGGGTAGCGTTGAACAATGCGGCCATCGGCAATTTCCGCATCAACCCCGAAACCTGGTATGCGATGCAGACCCAGAAGCTGAATCAACTACGCAAGGTCGAGGTCATTCTCACCACGGATCTCAAGCTGAATGCGATCGCCACGTTCGACCGGGCGTCATCGCGCCTGGCTGTCGGTGCCGTCGTCATCCTGACGCTGATCGGGATAGTGATCTTGCTCGCAGTCCTGATGACACGCCGCATCCTGCAGCAACTCGGCGCAGATCCCGCCGAGTTGTTCCGGATTGCCGAAGCGATCGCCGGAAAGAAGATCGGAGGCGATCCGGTCGTGACCGGGCCATCGACGGGCGCGGGCCGCGACCAGTGTGAAAAGATAAGTCTGGCGTCCGTGTTACAAAACACTCAGGCAGAGCTGCGGCAGTCAATCCAATCGCTTCAGCGTCTCGCAACAGCGGTAGAGTCGGCCGCCGAGGGCGTCGTGATCCTCGATGCCAACGCGTGCATCGAATACGTCAACCCCGCCTTCCTGCGCTACACCCAATACACCGCCGAGGAGATCATCGGTCGGCGGCCCGGCGAGATCGCGAAGCAGGACTCCGATTCTGAGGAGATTGCGCGGTTGCGGGCGGCCATGACCGCCGGCCAACCCTGGTCCGGCATTCTGCACATCGAACGACGTGACGGTCGCATGCACGACGAGGAACATACTGTGTCACCGATTCGCGACGCCGAATCCGGCCATGTGACGAATTACGTCTCCATTGTCCGCGACGTCACCGATCGCATCCAGATGGAGCGGCAGCTGCGCCAGGCGCAGAAGCTCGAGTCGATCGGCCAGCTCGCCGCCGGCATCGCCCACGAGATCAACACCCCGACCCAGTACGTCAGCGACAACACCGTGTTCCTGCAGCGCGCCTTTGCCGGCCTCATCGACGCCGTCGCCGCCGGCAACGTGCTGCTTGAGACCGCCCGCACCGGCCATGTCGACGACGATGCGATCACCACCGCCGAGGCCGCGTTCAAGAAGGCCAAACTCGACTTCCTGCAGAAGCAGGTGCCGCCCGCATTCGAGCAGTCTCTCGAGGGGCTTGAGCAGGTCAGCCGCATCGTCAGCGCCATGAAGGAGTTCTCCCACCCGGCCCAGGACAAGACCCGCCTCGACCTGAACCGCGCGATCCAGAGCACGATTACCGTGGCCCGTAACGAATGGAAGTACGTCGCCGAGATGCACACCGAGTTCGATGAATCGCTGCCGCTCGTGCCGTGCCTGCCCGGCGAGTTCAACCAGGTGATCCTGAACATCATCGTCAATGCCGCCCACGCCATCTCCGACGTCGTCGGCGACGGCGGCGACGGCCGCGGCCAGATCACGGTTACGACCCGGCAGATCGACGACTTCGCCGAGGTGCGCATCGGCGACACCGGCGCAGGCATGCCCGAGGACGTGCGCGCGCGTATCTTCGACGCGTTCTTCACGACCAAGGCCGTCGGCAAGGGCACCGGCCAGGGACTGGCCATTGCCTATAACGTCATTGTCGAGAAGCACGGCGGCACGATCGATGTCGAGTCCGCACCCGGCCAGGGCACGACCTTCATCCTGCGCCTGCCGCTCAACGCTACGACCGACGGCAGCGGCAGCGATACGGACGCCGATGCCGGCGAACGCGCCGCCTGACGGCATTCACCGTATCGGGCAAGGCTGCCATCGCACCAAAATTCACCGGCCGTCGAAAGACTTTGACGACTCCAAACAAAAACTGTAGGCTTTATGAGTTTAGTTCCACATTTAGTAGCTTCATTGGGATTATCGCGGCAAGGGGAGTATCAACCGTCGCCCGTTAGCCTGTTGAACGCACTATAGATTTGTTTTTCCTTCGACCATATGGAGTCGGCATGCCGGTGAAAAAATACGACCGGATGCCGGCACGGACAGGATGTCCGCGGGTAAGTGCATACACGGCACGTGTCGGACAATCTGGACTTCAGGACGTGGTCCCGCCGTAGCGCAGATGCTGGGCGGCAGCGAATAACGGATCGGAATCCGGGGGGGTTCGAACGTGGCAGAATCAATCGCCAAATTGGCACGAGTGGTGGTGCGGGTCATCGACCACGGCCTGCCGCCCGACATCGGGCTGCAGCACGCCGGCGCATTTTTCGAGATCGGCTACGCGGAGTTGTGGGAAGAGGCGCTGCTCGACATCACGAGCGTCGCCCAGCGCTGCCATTTGTCACGCTCGGCGGCCACGCGCACCGTCGCCAGGCTGTCCGACATCCCGAATGGCCTCGGGTTGATCAGTATTCAGCTCGAGACCGCTGACCGACGCCGCAAGCGGCTGCGGTTGACGACGAACGGCCGGCAAATCTATTTCGCCAGCCTCGACGTGATCCAGCAGCTGAACGACATGGCGCCGGACGAAATGCTGGCGATCGACATCCGTACCCTGTTCAGGCACAACGGCCACGGCACGCCGCCGGCTGAACACAAGCGAGTTTGCCGACCGCCATTCCCCGGGTGCCCTGACACACCACCCCCACGCTCTTTCCCGGTGCCTTTCACCCGCCCGTTCACGGGCCCGTTACGCGGTTCCCCGGGCGATCGCAACCTGCCAACTGCCCCGGCAGGCCGCCGAACCATATATCCCGCTTGCGCAACTAACCCGTCGGCGCCCCAATATGTGGACACAGCGCACGAATTTGGCCTGTTGGCGCATGCTGGCACCAAATGTTGTGACATAACCGCTCAAGAACATCGCTCGCATGACCGATATTGTTGCTGAACCGGTTAGATATGGCCGGGGCCGGTGTGAACGAATCGATGTTAATCAACGACCATATTTGGCACGATCTTGTGCCAACCAATCGGGACAGCATCATGAATGAACACAAACCAAGCCAGTCGATGACGTCGACACCCGGGATAGTCGCGGCGTGAACCTCGCGCTCCCCACTCACGCGCCGCATGGCCTCCGGTTCACGGATGCGGCGACGGATCTGGGTGCCGCCGTCGCCGGCAGCTATGATCCGGTTCTTGTTGTCGTGTCCTTTGTGATCGCCATCGTCGCCGCCTATGCGACGTTACTGACCACTACGCGAGTGGCTGCCGCCGTTCACGGTGTCGCCCGCATCATCTGGCTGTCGGCCGGCGCGTTCACGATGGGCTCGGGCATCTGGGCCATGCATTTTATCGGCATGCTCGCCTTCACACTGCCGTTTACCGTGACCTACGGCTGGGGTACGACCCTGCTGTCGCTGGTCCCGGCCATCGTCGCCAGCGCCGTGGTCATACACATGATGAGTACGCCGCGGATGGGCACCTTCCGGCTCCATATCGCCGCCCTGATCATGGCATCAGGGATCGGCGCCATGCATTACACGGGCATGGCCGCGATGATGATGAATGCCGACATGCTCTATGACCCTGCCCTGTTCGCGACCTCCATCGTTGTCGCCTTCGCGCTGGCCGCGCTGGCACTCACGGTAAAGCAACGCCTCGGCGAGCGACGATTGAGCGGCATCGCACAACTCGTAAGCGCCGTCGTCATGGGCTGCGCGGTTGCATGCATGCACTACACGGCGATGGCCGCAACGGTCTACATTCCCGGCGTCGGCGCCGCCGTCCCCGCCAGCGCCCTGTCGAACCCCTCGCTGGCCATCGGCACGGCCCTGCTGTCGGCGATCTTGCTCGGCGCCGTGATGATCACGACCGTGGTCGACCAGCGCTTCGGCGACATCCGCGACCGGTTGCACCTGATCCTGAACTCTGCCGGTGAAGGCATCTGCGGGCTCGATACGGAAGGACGCGCCACGTTCGCCAATCCCGCGGCGGCCCGGATGATGGGCTGGGACGCGGCGGCGCTGATCGGCCGGCCGATTCACGACGTACTGCGCGTGACCCGTGCAGACGGCACGGCCTACGCCCCGGACGACTGCCCGACGTCTACGAGCCTCCACGATGGCAAAACACAACACAGCAACGCCGAAACCTTCACCAGGCAGGACGGCACGCCTGTCCCGGTCGAGTACATCAGCACACCGATGCATGCCCGTGACGGCCACATCGTCGGCGCAGTCCTGACGTTTCGCGACCGAACCGAGCAACGCGCGCTGGAGCAGGACGTCGCGCAAAAGCAGCACACGGGCCAGATCATCCAGCATCTGCTGAGCCTGGCGCTCAACGACACGCCACTGGCGACGCTGCTGGATCACGCGCTGCACGCGATCCTGTCCGCGCCGTTCGCGGCGATCGAGAAAAAAGGCGGCATCTTTCTGGCCGACGCCAAGGACCAGACCCTGCATCTCGCCGCCCACACCAACCTCGCCGATCCGATCCGTTCGCAGTGCAAGACGATCCGCTTCGGTCAGTGCCTGTGCGGACGCGCGGCCGAATCGAACCAACTGATTCACGCGAGCTGCGTCGATGAGCGCCACGAGATCGGCTTCGACGGCATGGCCGAGCACGGCCATTACAACGTGCCGATCACGTTCCGGGGCGAGGTGCGCGGCGTCATTGTGCTGTACCTGCCGCACGGCCACGAGCGGTCGGACGACGAAGTTCAGTTCCTGACGGCGGTCGCCGATACGCTGGCGGGCATCATCGAGCGGAAGACGACCGAAGCCAGGCTGCGCCGCATGGCGAAAGCCGTGGAGTCGGCCGCCGAGAGCATCCTGATCCTCGATGCAGCCGGCGTCATCGAGTACGCGAACCCGGCGTTCCTGAATTACTCAGCGTTTGCCAGCGAGGAAGTCCTGGGCCGGCGACCACGCGATATCGCCCTGCAAAACCCGGACCCGGAGTCCACCGCCGCGATGCGCGCGGCGCTGCTCAGCGACGGCACCTGGTCCGGCATCCTGCACATCGAGCGGCGTGACGGACGTGTCCACGACGAGGAGCACACGGTCTCGTCAGTCCGCGACCCCGAGTCGGGCCGCATCACGAACTACGTCGCGCTGATCCGCGACGTCACCGAGCGCATCCAGATGGAGCAGCAGCTGCGCCAGGCGCAAAAGCTCGAATCGATGGGCCGGCTCGCCGCCGGCATCGCCCACGAGATCAACACGCCGACCCAGTACGTCAGCGACAACACCGTGTTCCTGCAGCGCGCTTTTACCGGCCTCATGGACGCCGTCGCCGCCGGCAACGAATTGCTGACCGCCGCTCGCGCCAGCAACACAGATCACGGCGCCATCGAACATGCCGAGGTCGCTTTCAAAAAGGCGAAACTGGATTTTCTGCAGAAGCAGGTGCCGCCGGCATTCGAGCAGTCGCTTGAAGGCCTCGAACAGGTCAGCCGGATTGTCAGCGCCATGAAGGAGTTCTCGCATCCGGCCCAGGACAAAACCGACCTCGACCTGAACCGCGCAATTCAAAGCACGATTACGGTGGCCCGCAGCGAGTGGAAGTACGTCGCCGAAATGCACACCGAGTTTGATGAATCGCTGCCGCTCGTGCCGTGTCTGCCCGGCGAGTTCAACCAGGTGATCCTGAACATCATCGTCAACGCCGCCCACGCCATCTCCGACGTCGTCGGCGACGGCGCCGACGGTCGCGGTCAGATCATGGTCACGACCCGCCACGCCGACGACTGCGCCGAAATCCGCATCGGCGACTCCGGCGCCGGCATGAGCGCAGACGTGCGCGCACACATTTTCGACGCGTTCTTCACGACCAAGGAAGTCGGCAAGGGGACCGGTCAGGGACTGGCCATTGCCTATAACGTCATCGTCGAGAAGCACGGCGGCACCATCGACGTCGAGTCCGCCCCCGGCGAAGGCACCACATTCATCATCCGCCTGCCGCTGCAGGCGCCCACCGAAGCTGAACACACGAAGGAAGCCGCATGAAAGTCATGTTCGTTGATGATGAGCCCAAGATCCTGGAGGGCATCGAGCGCATGCTCTTTTTCCTGTCCGACGAGTGGGACATGCGCTTCGTGACGAGCGGCGCCGAGGCGCTCGCGGAAATCGAAAAGGATCCGGTGGATGTCATCGTCTCCGACATGCGTATGCCGGGCATGGACGGCGCGACGTTACTGGGCAAGATACAGGCGCAATACCCCGGCATCGTCCGGATCGTGCTGTCGGGACACGCCGAACTGGAAGCGGTGTTGCGGGCCGTGCCGGTCGCGCACCAGTTTCTGTCCAAGCCCTGCAAGGCGGACCTGTTGAAAAGCGTCGTCGACCGCGCCTGCAGCCTGCGGACCCTGCTCGAAGACGAGGCCGTGCGCCGGACCGTCGGCACGATCGAGTCACTACCGTCAGTGCCGCGCGTCTTCGCCGCGCTGACGCGCGCGCTGGGCGACGAGACGACCGATGCGAAAGTGATCGCGAAGATTGTCGGTCAGGATGTCGCGATGTCGGCCAAGGTCCTGCAACTCGTCAATTCCGCTTTTTTCAGCCAGGCGACGACGATCTCGTCGATTGAACAGGCCGTGGTCCGGCTCGGATTCCAGATGGTCAAGAACCTGGCGTTGACCATCGAAGTATTCCGGGAATCCGGGTCGGACCAGGTCATTTCGGGCTTCTCGATCGAGGCGGCACAGCAGCATGCTCTGCATACGGCCGCCATTGCGAAAAGCCTGCTGACCGACCGGGCCTTGTCCGAGGACGCCTTCATGGCGGCGATTCTCCATGACGTCGGCAAACTCGTGCTCGCGAAGGAACTGCCCGAGAAATTCTCGGAGGCGCAATCAATGGCGCAGTGTGAGGGGATACCGATGCACGTCGCCGAACGTCGACTGATCGGCATTTCACACGCAGAAATTGGGGCATATTTAATGGGTATCTGGGGCCTGCCGTACCCGATCGTCGAGGCGATTGCCAATCACCACGAGCCGATGCGGGTGCCTGGGCGCGACGCATTCGGCATTCTCGAAGCCGTGTATGTTGCCGACTGCCTCGCGAACGATGCCGATATGGACATGAATTATCTCGGCACGCTCGGCGTGCAGGATCAGGTCGAGACATGGCGCGAGAAAGCGAACGAACTCGCCGCGGCCTGAGCCGGGGCGAACTGGGAGACTGAACGGATGTCCGATGGCAATGGTGGTCGCCGGGTGCTGTGCGTCGACGACGAGGCCAATGTACTCGCGGGGCTGGAACGCACCCTGTTCGAGCATTTCGAGGTCTTCACGGCGGGCGGTGGCGCGGCCGGACTGGAAGTACTCGAGTCGGACGGCCCGTTCGCCGTCGTTGTTTCCGATATGCGCATGCCCGAGATGGACGGCGCCGCCTTCCTGTCGCGGGTGCGACACGATTATCCCCACACGGTGCGAATTCTGCTGACCGGCCAGACCGAACTCGACAGCGCCATTGCGGCGGTAAACGAGGGCAATATCTTCCGGTTCCTGTGCAAACCCTGTCCGCAGGAAACGCTGCTGCACTCGCTGGAGACGGCAGCCGAACAATACCGGCTGATCACCGCGGAACGGGACCTGCTGGAAAACACGCTGAAGGGCTCGATCAAGGTACTGACCGAGATTCTGAGCCTGACCTCGCCGATCGCGTTCAGCCGCGCCGGGCAGATCAAGGCTTACGTGGCGCACATGGCCCAACGCCTCGGCGTCGAGGATCAATGGCAATACGAGATGGCGGCAATGCTGTCGCAACTCGGCTGCATCACGATGCCGTCGGAAACTTTGGGCAAGGTCTATACCGGGCAAGCCATTTCTGACGACGAGCGGCAAATGTTCGACGAACACCCCGAAATCGGCCACAAACTGCTCGCACACATCCCCCGGCTGGAAGCGGTCGCCGCGATGATCCGGAATCAGCGCGGCACGGCGGATGCCGATGCGGCGCCCGATGAACGGCTCGGCGGGCAGATGCTGCACGTCGCGCTCGCCGTGGACCGTCTGGTCGCGACCGGCACGAAGGTCGGCATCGCCGTCGCACAACTCAAGGAGAAAGGCGGGCTGGAACCGGCACTGCTCAATGCGCTGACCGATTTCAAGGCACACGAGCAGACCCAGACCATCAAGGCGCTGCCGGTCGAGCAACTCCGGGCCGGCATGGTGCTCGACGAGGACGTGCGCACGAAAAAAGACACGGTCGTCATCAACAAGGGCGAGGAACTGCACGCGGCGCATATTGCGCGGCTGGCCAACTTCGCGCGGGGCATCGGGATCAACGAGCCGATACGCGTTAGCGTGCCGGCAAACCCGCAGATCCACTGAACGCGACAACCAGACATAGGGACCGGGAGGTCGAATCATGAGCGAAGGAAGAGTTCTGCTGGTAGACGACGAGCCAAACATCACGGCCGGCCTGACGCGTACGCTGGGGCTCGAGCCATGGGATATCTTCACGGCCAATTCCGCTCGCGACGGACTGAAGGTTCTGGCCGAGAATGAAATCGATGTTGTCATTTCGGACGAGCAGATGCCGGAGATGAGCGGCTCGATGTTCCTGACGGAGGTCCGCAAGCTCTACCCGCAGACGATCCGTATGATCCTGACCGGACAGGCCGGTCTGGACACGGCCATCCGCGCAATCAACGGCGGCGAGGTGTATCGCTATTTCACCAAGCCGTGCAACGGTGACGAACTCGCCGCTGCCATCCGCCAGGGTCTGCAGCACAAGAAGCTGGCGGAAAAGAGCCGCAAGTTACTGCAGGAATACCAGAAGCAGTCGTCGGTCCTGGATCAACTCGAGGAGAATGACCCGGGCATTACACAACTGGAGATTGACGAGGACGGCGCGATTTTCGTCGAGACGATGGCCATCGAACTCGATGAGTTACTGAAGGAATTCGAATAGCCCGCTACGCTCAGTCATCGTACAACCGGACGCCGGTCCCGCCGAGGCCGCAGTAGCCACCCGGGTTCCGGGCCAGGTATTGCTGGTGGTAAGACTCCGCGTAATAGAACGGGCCGGCCGGCACGATCTCGGTCGTAATCGTCCCGCGCCCGGCCGCCTGCAGCGCCGCCTGGTAATCCCGTAACGAACGGCGGGCCGCCGCATCCTGCGCCTCGTCGCGCACATAGATCCCTGACCGGTATTGCGTGCCGACGTCGTTGCCCTGGCACATACCCTGCGTCGGATCATGCGATTCCCAGAAACGGGTCAGCAACGCATCAAAACCGATGCGCTGCGGGTCGAACGCGACGAGCACGGCTTCCGTGTGCCCGGTGCCCCCCGAACAGACCTCTTCGTAGGTCGGGTTCGGCGTCACTCCGCCCGTGTATCCGACGGCGGTCGTGTACACGCCCGGTTGCTGCCAGAACACGCGCTCCGCACCCCAGAAACAACCGAGGCCGAACACGGCACACTCGATCCCTTCGGGAAACGGCGGCTGCAGCGGATGGCCGAGAACGATGTGGGACGCGTCCACCGGCATCAGCTCGGCACGGCCGGGCAATGCCTCGTCCGGAGACGGCAGGGTGGAACTCTTGCGGCGCCAGATCATCTTATCGATCACCTTAGTGTGCCGCGGCGCGCACGCAAAGAGCGCATGCCGACACGGACTGCGCTACGGACAGGCATCGTATCGCGGCCGATGCTACAGTTCGTCGGGTTACGCCGATCGACCCGTATCACCCGTTGCCGATGAAGCCATGAGGAAATGCCTTCTGCCTGGTGCCGCCGCAATCTGCGTCTTGACGCTGCTCGCAACGCAGGCCATCGCGGCCGAAGACGCCACGCACGGCGACACGGCGGCGTCCGCCATCGCCCGCAACGATACGGCGAGCGACGATCCGACAACACCCGCGGCAGCGCGCGCGGCGGCGCGAGCACGCCTGACCAGGCTGACCGGGGAACGGCGTTACGACGAGGCGACGGCCGCTGCGCAGCAGCTCCTGCGCCTGACCCGCCAGAACTTCGGTCCGGAAGCGCCGGAGGTCGTCGATCCGTTGCTCGCGCTCGCCGAAGCGCAATGGCTCGGCGGACAGCTTAAACCCGCGGAACAGAATCTGTTAGCCGGCATGGCGCTGATCAAACGCCATGCCGGGCCGCTCACCCCCGACCTGATCAAACCGCTGACGACGCTCGGCCGTCTGCAGCTGCAGACGGGACGTTTCGATGCGGCCGAGCAGACATTCGAGCAGGCATTGCACCTCAATCACGTGAACCTCGGCTTCACGAACTTCGATCAGTTTCCGATCATGGATGGCCTGACCGAGAGCTATATTTCGCTCGATGACATCGAGGAGGCGACATTCTTTCAATCATCGCAACTGGAAATTCAGCAACGCCGGCTCGGCATCGACAACCCGGAGACCGCACCGGCCTATCACAAACTCGCCCGCTGGTACCGGCGCGTCATGATGTATGAAGAGTCGATCCTGATGTACCAGCGGGCCGACAGGGTCTTACGCGAAACGCTCGGCGAGGCCAGCCCGGAGCGCGTTGACGGACTGAAGGGCCTGGCCCTGGTCTTCGAGGAAGCGGGCAACCCGTCGATGGCGACCAGCACGCTGCGCAAGGCGTTGCGACTGATCGAAGAAGCGCCCGAAGTCGATCCGCTGCGACGAGCCTCGGTACTGATCGCGCTCGGCGACAGCCTGATTCGCGCCGGCCGGTTTCCGGCTGCCGACCAGCAATATGTCGCCGCCTGGCAGACGTTGCCCGATGACGAGGTCGGGACGGAACGGCGCGCCTTCTTCTTTGACCAACCGGTCCGGCGCGCCGGCAGCCTGTTTCCCCGTTACGCGCGCGGCGCACGCGGCCGGAAAGCGGATGGACTCCGGACCGGCAAGATCCTGATCGAATACGTCATCGATGCGCGCGGGCACGTTACCGATGCGAGCGTTGTCGAGAGCGAACCGCCGGGCCTGATGGACCGCACTTTTCTGTCCATCTACCGCAGATCATTGTTCCGGCCCCGCTACATCGACGCGCAGGCCCGGGCCAGTGAGCGCCAGTTTGCCAGCCATGAATACTGGTACGCGCACGACACCCCGGAAAAGACGGACAGCGCGGCCGACGACGAACGCGAGAGCGATACCGGCAAGCTCAGGTATCCGGACGATGACCCGCGTTGACGTTCACGACCCGCGCGCCACGATGCGCGTGATGGCGCTGCCGGGTCCCGGCGAACGGCTGCGCCTGGAACGGCGCCCGATTCCGCAACCGGGGCCACACGATGTCCTGGTCCGAATCACTGCTTGCGGAGTCTGCCGGACAGACCTGCATGTGCAGGACAACGAACTGCCGGACATCGCCTGGCCGATCGTACCGGGCCACCAGGCCGTCGGCGAGGTGGTCGCCGCCGGCGCCCGTTCCGTCGTGCCGGTAGGGACGCGCGTTGGCATCGCATGGCTCGCCGGCACCTGCGGCGCCTGTGAATTTTGCGCTACCGGCCGTGAGAACCTGTGCGATCACGCGCGATTCAATGGGTACCATGTCGACGGCGGCTTCGCCGACTACATGCTCGCCGATTCGCGGTTCTGTTTTCCGTTGTCCGTGGCCACGCCCGCGGCGGAATCGACGCCGCTGCTGTGCGCCGGGCTCATCGGCTTTCGGACCCTGCGCCTGGCCGGCGACGCGACCCGGATCGGAATCTATGGCTTCGGCTCGGCCGCGCACATCATCACGCAGGTCGCCAGGTACGAATCCCGGCAGGTCTTCGCGTTTACCAGGCCGGGCGACACCTCGGCACAGGACTTCGCCCGCCGCTGCGGCGCGGACTGGGCCGGAGACTCCCATCAACCGTCGCCGGCGCCGCTCGATGCCGCGTTGATCTTTGCGCCGGACGGCGCGCTGGTGCCGAAGGCGCTGCGCGATCTGAAAAAAGGCGGGACCGTCGTCTGCGGCGGCATTCACATGAGTGATATTCCGTCGTTCCCGTATACCGATCTCTGGCAGGAGCGTCAGATCCGTTCCGTCGCCAACCTGACGCGCGAAGACGGGCACGCATTCATGGCGCTGGCCGACCGCGTATCCATTCGGCCGCAGATCACGACCTATTCGCTGGAATCGGCCAACGACGCACTCGACGACCTGCGTGACGGCGCGATCAACGGCACCGCGGTGCTCGTGATGGACTGACGCGGCGGGGGAATCAACGGGACGAAAAAAACGTCATAAATTGGTGTCAGACACCAATTGTGAGGTTCGTTCAGTCAACCATCCATCGTAACAATTGGTGTCTGACACCAATTTCTGACACCTTAATCTCCGCGCTGCGCGTATTCTGACTTACCGCGCTGAATCAGCGCGTGAATCTCGCGCGATCTACCGCCGAGTTGCTCGATCAACCGTTCGGTCACACCGGCCGTCGCGGTTCGCCAGGCCGCGCGCTGCGTCTCGTCGACGGCATGCACGACGATACCGAGCGCCGGGTCGGCCAGGTCAGCGACGTCCTGCGCGCGCGTCAGCCGCCGCGACTCGGCGATCGACGGAAACCGGTCGGTCATAATGGTGCGATCGGCAGCCGGCAGCGCGTCCCACCACGTCTTGTCGGCGACGATGACCGACACGCCAAAGGCGTGGCGCGTCGCGGAAAAATGCGGCGCCTCGTCGGCTATTCCGGTTCGCGCATACAAGCTCACGGAGTTTTCTCCGGCCTCGATCAGGCCGGTCTGCAGACCGGAGACGATGTCGCCAAAGCCAAGCGGAATTACATCGGCGCCGATCGCCTCGGCAAACAACCGCGCGTTGAGACTGCTCGACACCCGGAATCGCCGGCCGCGCGCGTCGTCCGGCACGACGATCGGCGTTTTTGCATAGATCGATTGGAATCCGATCTCGTACCACGTCACGAGATGCAGATCATGGGCGGCCAGCAAATCCCGATAGACATCGGTCAGGTAGGTATCGAAGACATAATCGGCCTGCCCGGCATCGTCGAACAGAAACGGCGCATACAGCAGCGACAACTCCGGCACCACCGTCGACGTGACCTGCGCCGACAGATTGGCGAACTGAATGCGCCCCCGCCGCAGGCCGGATAGCAACTGCTCTTCGGAACCCAGCTGGCCGTAAATCAGCGGCCGCAACTCCAGCCGCCCGCCGGCCGCGGCTTCGGTGTCTTGCTTGAAGCGCAACCAGATCGCCTCGCCCGGCGTATCGGGGACGGTCGTGCCGCCGAGATTGACGACGGTGACATCATCTCCGGACCGACAGCCTCCCAGCATCCCGAACGCCGCGATGCTCAGCACGGCGAGTCGTAATGCGGTGGTTTTCCTGCCTGCGGTGGTCATCATCGGGAAAGTATAGTGCAATGACCGGGAACCATTGACGAATCGACGACTCCAAAAACCAATGACAGTCACGAACCCCGCCGGTCGCACCCGGTCTCTCGATCCTCGCACCGCCGCCGGAATCTCTCTGACCGCGACGCTCGGCCTGCTGCTGACCATGGCATGGGCGGGCACAGCGCTGGCACAATCGTCCGACTACGATGTCTTCGACGACATTCTCGCGCGCAACGTGCGCGACGGCTTCGTCGACTATAACGGCGTCGCGGCGGAACCGCGCTTCGACGCATTCATCACCCGACTCGGCACGTTGCAGCCTGCGGATCTGGCGACTGCCGAGGCACGGCTGGCATTTTTTATCAACGCATATAACGCGCTGGCCCTGCAGGGCATCCTGAACGGCCGGTCACCGTCGAGCTGGTGGGGGCGACGATCATTCTTCGGCAAGCGCGCATATCGCGTACTCGGCGAGACCGTCAGCATGGAAATGCTGGAACACGAACGACTCGCGGAATTCGATGAGCCGCGCATTCATTTTGCGATCGTCTGCGCGTCACTGTCATGCCCGCGCCTGTCGTCACAGTCCTACCGGCCCGAGACGATCGACGAACAGCTGCATGCGGCGGCCAGGCGGTTCATCAATGACCCGACGCGAAACCGATTCGACCCGGAACGACGAATTGCCTACCTGTCGAAGATTTTTTCCTGGTATGACGAGGACTTCGTCACGGCCGGGGGCTCGCTGCAGCGCTACCTGGCCCGGTTCGTGGCCGATGCCCGGATCCAGGACATGCTGCGACGGGACGAGTTTGACATCCGTTTCGTCGCTTACGACTGGACCCTGAACGGCCGCTACGACGGCGCAAACTGACGCCACCCGACGGAGGAAAACCACTCATGCTGATCAGGCAAAAACCGGCCATCCGGCCTTCCGAGATCACACCGGAGAGCCAGTATCTCGACCGCCGGCGGTTCATCCGTTCCGCATCGCTGGCAGGATCCGGGCTGTTGTTTGCCGCTGGCTGTTCGGGCGCCGGCGACGAGCCTCCGGCGCCGGCGCCGGCGCCGGCCGCGCCGAACGAAGCGGCAGATCTGACGCCGAATTCCTTTGCAGACATCACCAGTTACAACAATTTCTACGAGTTCGGGCTCGACAAGGGCGATCCCGCCCGCTACGCCGGACAATTCAAATCCCAACCCTGGACCGTTACGGTCGACGGCGAGGCCGAAAATACCGGTACGTTCGATTTCGCCGCTATCGTCGGACCGCACACGATCGAGGAACGCATCTATCGGCTCCGATGCGTCGAAGCCTGGTCGATGGTCGTGCCCTGGAACGGCATTCCGCTCGGCGACGTACTGCGGCGCTTCAAACCAACATCGAGGGCGAAGTTCGTCGCCTTCGAGACCGTGGTCCGACCCGCCGAGATGCCCGGGCAACGGGCCGGCGTGCTCGATTTCCCGTATCGCGAAGGGCTGACGATCGCCGAGGCCATGCATCCGCTGACGCTGCTGGCCACGGGCCTGTACGGCGTCGACCTGCCGAATCAGAATGGCGCGCCGCTGCGGCTGATCATCCCGTGGAAATACGGTTTCAAGAGCATCAAGTCGATCGTCCGGATTAGCTTCACCGAGACCCGGCCGCGTACGACGTGGTCCGACGCGGCGCCGAATGAATACGGCTTCTATGCCAACGTGAATCCCGACGTCGACCATCCGCGCTGGAGCCAGGCCCGTGAGCGTCGGATCGGCTCGGGCCTGTTCGCCGCGAAACAACCGACGCTGCCGTTCAACGGCTATGGTGACGACGTGGCCGGCCTGTATTCGGGCCTCAACCTGGTCCGTAACTTCTGAACCGCCGTCCACCGTTGATCTCGCTGCGCACGACCGAGCGATACATCAAGCCGGCTATCTTTGTGGCCTGTTGCGTGCCGCTGCTGTGGCTGGCGCTGCGGATATTCGAAGTCGGTTCGCTGCGACTCGGGCCGAATCCCGTTGAGGACATACAGGACGCGCTCGGCATCTGGGGCCTGCGCGCACTGTGTGCGACGCTCGCGATGACGCCGCTGTCCTGGGCGATCGGGCCGTTGCCGATCCGGTTTCGGCGCATGTTCGGTCTGTTTGCATTCACCTATGCCAGCCTGCACGTCATGAATTATCTGCTTCTCGACCAGACGCTCGCCATCGATGCCATCGTCGAGGATATTGTCGAACGCCCGTTCATCACGATTGGCGCACTCGGGTTCGTCGCGATGATTCCGCTGGCCGTGACATCGACGAACGGCTGGCGGCGACAACTCGGGCGCAACTGGAACCGGCTGCATCGTCTCGCCTACCTCGCGGCCATTGCCGGCTGCTGGCATTTTTACTGGCAGGTCAAGAAGGACCTGACCGAACCGCTGATCTATTGCACGATCCTTGCTGCACTGCTCGGGGCGCGCATCGTGCAAAACCGCCGGCGCGCGGCACCGGTTCCGCCCACCGGCCAACCCCGGTCACCGAAACGCGGCCACTCGGCCCCGTGATAAAGTGACCCGATCCACGAACCACCGGATGACCACGATCATGAAACAGCTCATTCACGCTCTTGCCGTTGCCCTGCTGCTCTTCGGTCTGACCGGGCAGGCGCAGGAAACAGGCGGTGACGCCATCGCCCCGGCCGACCTCGCCGCGCGCCTGGCCGCCGGCGACGCACCGCTGGTCCTCGACGTCAGGACCGAGAACGAATTCGCGGCCGGACATATTCCCAATGCCGTCAACATCCCGCATCTCGAACTCCAGGCGCGGATCGGTGAACTGGCCGGACACGAGAACGACACGATTGTCCTGCACTGCCGATCAGGCCGGCGCGCGATTGCCGCCGGCGAGGTCCTGCGGCGTAGCGGCTTCACGCGAGTGATCGAACTCGACGGGCACATGCTCGGCTGGGAAGCGGGCGGCCACCCGGTAGAATGACTCCCCGGGGAATCATTCCCCGGAGCATCAACGGCACACGCAACCGCGAATTCTGCGGGTAATACAGCCCTGCAGACCGCAGACCGTCGGATCTACAGGTTGTAGCCCTGCTCGTCGTGCAGCACGATGTCGAGGCCCTCGGTCTCTTCGTCGGAGGACACCCGCAGGCCCGTCAGCGCATCGACGATCTTCAGGATCACGAACGTGGCGAACCCGCACCAGGCGGCCGTCGCAACGGCGCCCAGCGCCTGCACGCCCAACTGGCTGCCGATTGTTGCGCCGTCCGGCAGGCCCTGGCCGCTGAACGCGCCGAGACCCGACGCGGCGAACACCGCCGTCAGCAGAATGCCGAGAAAGCCCCCGACGCCGTGCACCGGAAACACATCGAGTGAATCATCGATGCCGAAGCGGCGCTTGATCAACTGCGTCGCGGAAAAACAGACGACACCGGCCGCGAGACCGATAATCAACGCCCCGCCGGGGCCGACGAAACCCGAAGCCGGCGTAATCGTACCCAGACCGGCGACCATGCCCGTGACGATGCCAAGCACACTTGGCTTGCCGAAGCGGATCCATTCGCGACACATCCAGGCCAGCGAACCGGCCGCCGCGCCGATATGCGTGACCAGCATCGCCATGCCGGCGCTGCCGTCGGCGGCGATGGCGCTGCCCGCATTGAAGCCGAACCACCCGACCCACAGCATGCCGGCGCCCATGACCGTCATCGGCAGGTTATGCGGCGGCATTTGTGTGCGCGGAAAACCCTTGCGATTACCCATGACCAGCGCCGCGACCAGCGCCGCGACGCCGGCATTGATGTGCACGACGGAGCCGCCCGCAAAATCCATGAACGCCAGGTCCGCCAGCCAGCCACCGCCCCAGACCCAGTGCGCCACGGGGATATAGACGATCAGCAGCCACAGGACCGAAAACAGGAACATCGAACTGAACCGCATGCGCTCTGCAAACCCGCCGACGATCAGCGCGGGCGTGATAATCGCGAAGGTCATCTGGAACATGATGAAAACCGATTCGGGAATCGTGCCCTCGACCGAATCAGCACCGACACCGTTGAGAAAACTCTTGCCGAGCCCCCCGATGAAGGACTGGGCGCTGCCGCCATCTGTCGCGAACAGACTGTATCCGCACAGCACCCAGACGATGGAGGCCACGCAGGCGATGGAAAAACACTGCATTAATACGGACAGGACGTTGCGGGACTGCACGAGTCCGGAATAAAACAACGCGAGACCGGGCAGCGTCATGAACAGCACGAGCGCCGTGGACGTCAGCATCCAGGCCGTGTCACCCGAGTCGATTTCGGCGGCGGTCGCCGCAACCGGCAACATCAATGCCGTGACCAGCAGCATCACTATTGCCCATTTCGTCCCCCGCATTGTTCACCCCCAGTGTTGCGGATACCCGAATCGGATGCCGGCGTACCGGCCGAGCTTCATGGCACAGATTACAGAGCGTTGTCGCCTGTTTCTCCGGTACGAATCCTGATGGACTGCTCGAGATTGGTAACGAAAATCTTGCCGTCGCCGACCTTGCCGGTCTTGGCGGCCCGGATGATTGCCTCGATGACCTGCTCGACATGGCCGTCATCGACAGCAACCTCGATCTTCGACTTGGGCAGGAAGTCGACGACGTACTCGGCGCCCCGATACAGCTCGGTATGCCCGCGCTGCCGGCCGAAACCCTTGACTTCCGTCACGGTCATGCCGTGCACGCCTTCCTCGTTCAGCGCGTTGCGGACGTCGTCCAGCCGAAACGGCTTGATAATTGCCGTGATGAGTTTCATGTCAACGCTCCCACCTGGTCATTCTTGATCTGTGCGGCCCATCCTGAACGGTTCTCCACCGACAAGTGCAGGCGAGACCATCCACCCCGAATCGGGATATTGTACATGAGAGGTCGATGGTTTGACCCCGGCGCACCGGGGTTCAATCGTATCGCGCGGCATCAGTGAATCCGAAACCCCCCATGACGCTGACGGCCGCGCCGGTCGAACCACCACCAGGCGACGAGAAAACCGATGCCGAGACTCACGGCGACGGCGACGAAAAAGAGCGTGCCCGGCACGCTGAACACATACGCCTCGAGCCGGCCGGCCAGCGCAACATTTTCCGTCCTCAGGCGCCCGAGTTCGTCGGCCTCCGCGGTGGCCTGCAACTCGCGCGCCGCCAGCTCCTGCTCAATAACGCCGACCCGCGCCTCGCGCTCCGCGAGACCGGCCTCAAGCGATTCGAGCGCCGCCACCGCACGGTCGCGCGCGCGCTCGACTTCCGTCAACCGCAGGATCGCCGGCTGTTCATCGACGAGATAGGTCTTCTTGACCCAGCCGGTGCGCCCGTCCGGAATCCTGACCCGCGCGTGATAGCGGTTTTCTTCCAGCATCTCGACGCGCTCGCCACTCTTGAGTTTCGTGAACGCCTTGTCGCTCGCGTCATCCTGCTGATGTACGCCGAGTTGCAGACGGTCCGTCACGTAGGCGGTCTTTGCCTGTGCCGTGCCGCACGCCATGCAAAAAACGAAGCTACAGGCGGCAACGGTGAACGTCCGGCATCTTGATTTTTCGATCACTGCTCCTGAACCCATTCCAGCAATGCGCTCTGCGCTTCTTCTCCGGGACCCCGATGGGCATCCCGGCCATTTTGTATCGCGACGACAACGTATTCGCCACCCGAACGACCGCGCACGTATCCCGCCATCGAGAACACATCGTCCAGACGGCCCGTCTTCAGATGCATGCGCCCGACCAGCCGGTCATCACGAAACCGCCGGCGCATCGTACCGTCCATGCCGGCCAGCGCCAGTGACGAAACGAATTCCGCCCGGTAGAGACTGCGGTCTGCAGCCAGCAGCAATCGGGTCAGACCGCTGGCCGAGACCCGTGCCTCACGCGACAAGCCGGCGCCATTGTCGATCCGCAGACCCGGAAAATCCAGCCCGCGTGCGGCCAGAAATTCGAGCATCGCCCGCCGACCCTTGTCGACGGTTGCCGGCGCGCCGAAGCGCTCCGCCCCGACCGTCAACAGCAGGTGACGCGCCATGACATTGTTGCTCCACTTGTTGATCGAGCGGATGACCTCGCCGAGCGGCACGGACAGCATCGTATGAAACAGTTCCGCATGGTCGGGCACCGGCGCCACACGCAACCTCCCGTCGATGGTTGATCCGCTCTCTTCCCAGAGACTGCGGAACACGCCATAGGCATACGTCGGCGCGCTCAACAGGGCACGAGACATCCGGTATTCCTGGCAGGCACCGGCGAAACGTCCCGAGAACGTCACCCGATCGAGCGCCGGCCCGTCGGCGACATCGACCACGATGCCGTTCTGATAGCCGCCGCACCGTCCGTTACCCAGCGTGATGCCATTGCGGATGTCGAGATTGGCCGGCAGCGGATCCGCAACGATATCGACCCGATTCGCAACGGAATCCGGCCTGAAGATGAAACTGATCGCCTGAAAATTCACCAGCAGTGCATCGGGCACGACGTTGTAGGTTCGCAGCCCCTGGCCGTCGAAAACACCCGGATCGGTTGCCGGCACATCAAAGTAACTGTTGTCGATGCCCAGATCGCCGTCGATTGCGCGCAGCCCGCGCTGCCGCAACTGCCGCAGGAACAACCAGAACCGTTCGACAACCATGTACGGATCGCCGTAACCCTTGAGATACAGGTCACCATCGAGCATGCCGTCGGCCAGCTTGCCGTCCGTCCAGGCCTCGGTTCGCCAGCGAAATTCCGGGCCGAGTGCTTCGAGCGCGACGAAGGTCGTCAACAGCTTCATCGTTGACGCCGGGTTGCGCAGTCGATCCGCATTGACGGCCAGCAGCGGAGCGGCTGCATCGACGCGCTGGACGACGGCGCTGAAATCATCCAGCGGTATGTCGTGGGCCGCCAGAATCCGGCTCACGCGCTCGGGCAGCACGGCGGCGACCGCGCGTGCACCGGCCGCGAATCCGAGGACAATGCAGGCCGCGGCCGCAAAACGCCGCGGCGTCGACGGTCGACAGCCACCCCCGTTCACGATGCGCCACGCGATCGGCGGCGGCGCGCCGGCCGCTCGATATCCATCGCCCGCATGCGGTCCGTCAGAGTGCTCGGCTTGAGCCCGAGGGCACGCGCGGCGCCGTTGGCGCCCGATACGCGCCAGCCGCACACATCGAGGGCCGCGATCAGGTTTTGCCGGGTGCGTTCACGCATCTCCTCATCGGTGACGAACTCCGGCTCGGCACCGGGTACTGTCGACGGGTCACCGCCGCCCGGCGGGTGCAGCTGCGCCTCGGGCATCGACAGGTCCAGCCGCAGATGACGGCCATCCGACAGAATCACGGCACGTTCGATAACGTTTTTCAGTTCGCGCACGTTGCCGGGCCAGTTATAGGCCTGCAAGGCATCGACCTGCGACTGCGTCAGCGTCAGGGTCTCGCGACCAAAATCGCGGCAAACCTGCGCAAGCACGTGCACGGCGATCATCGCGACGTCACCGCTGCGCTCGCGCAGCGGCGGGACATGGACGGGAAAGACGCCGAGCCGGTAGTACAGGTCTTCACGGAATTCACCGGCCTCGACAGCCTTCTCCAGGTCCTTGTTGGTCGCCGCGATCACCCGCACGTCGACACTGCGAGACCGGTCTTCGCCAACACGCTCGAATTCTTTTTCCTGCAGCACGCGTAACAGCTTGCCCTGCAATGCAAGCGGAATCTCGCCGACCTCGTCCAGGAACAGCGTGCCGCCATCGGCAAGCTGGAAACGGCCGATGCGGTCCTGGTGCGCACCGGTGAATGCGCCGCGCACGTGACCGAAAAACTCGCTCTCGAACAATTCATCCGGGATCGATGCGCAATTGACCTTGACGAGTGGCTTGTCGCTGCGACCGCTGCGGGCATGGATGGCGCGCGCGACGAGTTCCTTGCCCGAACCGGTTTCACCGATAATCAGCACGCTGGCCGGCGTATCGGCAACGGCCTCGATACGTGCGGTCATGGCTCGCAGCGCGGGACTCTGCCCGACGATCTGGCCGAGATTCATCGAGACGCTGACTTCCTCGCGCAGATAATCGCGCTCGCGTTCCAGTTCGTCTTTGAGCCGCTCGATCTCGCCATAGGCCTCACGCAATTTTGCCTCGGCACGATTGCGATCGGTCACGTCCTTGCTCGCGACGAACAGCGTGTCCTCACCGGTCAGGTGGTCGCGTTCCGCGCGCGACGACATGACGACGTCGATCAGTTCGCCGTGCTTGGTCAGCATCTGGCGCGGCACGTTCTTCCGGTTGCCGGCCCGGATGACCGCGCGGACCTTGCCGTCGAGCAAAGGTTCGCGGGCCTCGTCGCTGAGAAACCCGAGGATGCTGCGGCCAATGACCTCCTCGCGCCGATAACCGAGCTTGTCGAGCCAGTGATCGCTGACGGCCGTGATACAGCCGTCGGCATCGACGGTATGCAACATCGCCGGCGTGGATTGATACAGGTCCCGGTAGCGCCGCTCGAGCCGCGCATGGTCGGACAGTTCGGTGAACACCGACAGCGAATGAACGAACTTGCCGTCGTCATCACACTCGGCCACCGTGGTCGCGAGCAGCGTGATTTGTTCGCCGCCCTTGGCCACGAACTCGACCGGCACGCGATCGAGCCGGCCCTTGCGCCGAAACGTCGGCAGGTGTTCCTCGACGATCACCCGGGCACATTGCGGCGTCGCCACCATCTCGGGCCGGCGACCCGCCATGTCTTCGCGGCTGTAGCCCAGCCGCCGAACCCACTCATCGCTGACGTCGACGAAGCGGCCCTCGATATCCATCAGCGCCGCAATGACGGGCAATTCGTGAAACAACCATTGATAGCGATCGCGGTTGGGCATGCGCGGATAATACACGGTTTTCCGGGAAAAAATATCGCGAATTTTCGTAAATCACGGAATTCCGTATCAAGTAGATAGAGATAACTCATTGTTTTATAAAGATTCTAAAAGTTGGCATGTTTCCTGCAATAGTAACGGGCACAGGCACCTGCGAACCGACCGCGCGACCCGCGCAGTTCATTCGCAGGATGCACACAGACAGGACAGGTGAGGCAATGACGAACAGCAGAAACTACAGCCGCAACAGGCGGCCTGCGCGTTTGCCCACCGTATTGCTTTCGCTGGCGCTGGGCGCCGGCTGCGCATCGGTTGGGCAGGCAGAGAACATCACGACGATCGTGATCACGGCAAAAAGGCCGGCCGTTACCGATTTTACGGCGAGCATTCAGGACGAGATGCGTGCCCGCACGCAAATCGCCGTCTGGCAGACCCGGATCAGCGTCGGCACCGACCTCGGCGTCAAGCTGAACCAACCGAGTCAGGCCTATCGCCTGGCCGCCAACGGCGGCACGAGCAAACGCGGCTAACGGCCGCAACCGGCAGGCGTTGCGCACTTAATCCTCCAGCGTAACGCGACCCGGAACAGATGACGCCCGCCGTCATCGAACCGCAGGGCCTCCCCCTTAAGGGCCCTGCAACGAAAACGGGGCCCCTCCCCCCTTGAGGCCCCGTATCGTATGGGGACCGGCATGACCGGCGCCGCCAGGCGCCGGCACATGCCGGTCCCCTATTTTTTTCCGCAAGCCGATTCCATCAGGCAGTAATCCAGTGACCGCCGGCCAGCCATTTGGCCGCGCGCTGGCAGAACCAGTGGATTAAGGGAAAGGGAATTAAGGGGACAGTTCACTTATCTCCTCAAGCGATACAGTCGTATTCTCAGTGAGTGCTTCTGGAGATAAGTAAACTGTCCCCTTAATTCCCCATCGGCTGAGGAGATAAGTGAACTGTCCCCCTTAATTCAGTCCCCTTAATTCAACTGCCGCCCGTCCCCTGATCGTCCGGGCTCAGCGGCCGAAGATGGTGGCGCAGGAACTGCGTTGATCGCCGCCAGGCATCGTCAGCCGCCGCCGCGTCGTATGCCAGCCCGGACGGATTGGCGAAGGCGTGCTTAGCGCCGGCATATACCTTGATATCCGCCGGTTTGCCGAGCCGGCGCATCGCCGCGGCAAACCGTTCGACCGATGCGAGCGGAACAATCGGGTCATTCTCGGCAAAATTTCCGAGCACCGGCACCGACAGGGGCGCAAGGTCGGCCTCATCAGTCGTCACCGTCCCGTAATACATGACCGCCGCATCCAGCCGCTCCGGCAGCAGCACGGCCGTCCGCAGCGACCAGCGCCCGCCAAGACACCAGCCGATCGACCCGACGCGCGGTGCATCGAGTCGGTCTGCAAGGTAATCGTAGGCCTGACGCAGATTCTCGTCCGCTCGGTCGGTATCGGCCATCAACGCGTTCATCAGGCCGATGGCCTCCTTCGGGATCGAGGCCGAGCGCCCGTCATAGAGATCGACGGCCAGCACTGCATAGCCTTCCCCGGCCAGGCGCTCGGCTACCCGACGAATATTGTCATTCAGGCCCCACCACTCATGGATGACGATCAGGCCCGGCGCACCGGTCGCACCGGTTGCCGGCCGGACCAGGAATCCGCGCAGATCGACCTTACCGATGCGGCCGTAGACCACCTCCGCACCATCCACTGGCTGTCGCGGCGCCTCGGTCGCCGCGGGCGTTGCGACGGGTTGATCATGTGCGTGGGCGGTCGCCGTGGCGGCGACGTCGTCGCCGGCACCGGCCATGGCACTGACCATGGCCGATGCCATGCAACACAAAGTCAGGCTGAGAAATTTTGACATCACGATCTCCCCGCTGAACGTTCAGCTTACCGGAGCAGTGTACGGAATCAGGAGGAACGATGGGAACGAATCGACCGAACGCGGTGCAGGCAGCACCAAGGGGAATTAAGGGGACAGACGAATTCCGGGGACACCGGTCTGCGGGATTTCGGCAAGCGGGCCGGACGCGTTAACGCCAGACGTTTTGCAGCGCCTGCAGCGCGTCGTTACCCGGACACAGGACGGAATGATCGATGGTCGACAACGGCTGGTCGACGACGTTAGTCACGTCATGCATTTCCTTGAGCCCGTCGTTGTAATACAACAAGCCGGTAACGATCTCGCCGGCCTGCTGGGATCGCTCCAGGTGACTGTAAACGGAGGCGCGGTCCGTCGGATCGTATTCGCCGGCAACCTTGCGCAACACGATCTTGCTGCCGTCGTGCAACGTAACGGGCATCGCCTCGCCTTCGTTGTACTGGGTACGAATTTCCTCGGACGGCCGGACGTAGTCGGCGTGCAGCGCCGGGTGGAAATGCTGGCGCGTGTATTCGTAGCTTTTCGTCGAGCCTTCGTGATCATTAAACGTCACGCACGGCGAGATAACATCGATCACCGCAAAACCCTTGTGGCTCAACCCGGCCTTGATCAACGGCACGAGTTGCTGCTTGTCGCCCGAAAAACTGCGGGCAACGAAGCCGGCGCCCATCGAAATAGCCGTTCTGCAGGGGTCAATGGGCGGCTGCTGGTTCTCGGCGCCCTTCTTGGCCTTGCTGCCGAGATCCGCCGAGGCCGAGAACTGACCCTTCGTCAAACCGTACACGCCGTTATTCTCGATGATATACAGCATGTTCAGATTGCGGCGGATCGCGTGACAGAACTGGCCGAGGCCGATCGACAGCGTGTCGCCGTCGCCGGACACGCCGATGTACCACAGGTCGCTGTTCGCCGCGTTCGCGCCCGTGGCCACGGACGGCATGCGACCATGCACCGTGTTGAAGCCGTGCGACTGGCGAACGAAATACGCCGGCGTCTTCGACGAACAGCCGATGCCGCTGAGTTTCGCCATCCGGTGCGGCGGAATACTGAGCTCGAAGACGCTCTGCACGATGGCGCCGGTCACCGAATCGTGACCGCAGCCGGCGCACAGCGTGGACATGCCGCCCTCGTAATCGCGTATCGTGAGGCCGAGCTCATTCTTCGGGCTCCGCGGATGAACGGCGGCTGGTTTGGTTATAAAACTCACGCTGCTACACCCTTGTCCTTGCCCTTGGCTTTGCCTTTGGCTTTACCTTTGGCCTGATCCTGGCGGATCGATTCGATAACTCCCTGCGCATTGATCGGCAGCCCGTCATAAAACAGCAGCGGCAGCAGCTTGGCGGGATCGGTATCCGTTTCGAGAATCAGCAGGCTGCGCAGCTGAGCATCGCGGTTCTGCTCGACGACATAGATACGGTCGTGCGCCTCGATAAACTGTTCGACCTGCTCGTCGAACGGGAATGCCTTGACACGCATGTAGTTGATGCCGATACCCGACTCGAGCAAGCGGTCACGCGCCTCGATGACGGCGCCGTCACAGCTGCCGATGGAAATAATGGCGGTACGAATCTTGTCGCTGTACCAGATGGCCGGCCCGGGCACGTAGGACTTGGCAGTCTCCCACTTGCGGCGCAGTCGGTCGACGACCTCCTGGTACTCGTTTGAATCCTCAGTATAGGCGCCGTACATGTTGTGTCCGGATCCACGCGTAAAGTAAGCGCCCTTCGGGTGCTCACCGGGAAACGTTCGGTACGGGATCGCGTCGGCGTCGACATCGAGGTAGCGGTGAAACGACTTCATCTTGTCGAGTGCCGCGGCGTCGAGGACCTTGCCGCGATCCGGCCGATAGGCATCGTCCCAATTGAGTTCCGGAACCATCCAGTCGTTCATGCCGATATCGAGATCGGTCAGCATGATGACCGGCGTCTGCAGCCGCTCGGCCAGATCAAACGCCGTCGCGCCGAAGTAGAAGCATTCTTCCGGACTCGACGGGAATAGCAGGACATGCCGCGTGTCGCCGTGCGACGCAAAGGCGCAGGCCAGTATGTCGGCCTGCTGCGTACGTGTCGGCATGCCGGTCGACGGGCCGCAACGCTGTACGTTGATCAGAACCGCCGGAATCTCGGCAAAATAGCCGTAGCCGAGCAATTCGCTCATCAGCGAGATGCCCGGGCCGCTCGTCGGCGTAAACGCGCGTGCGCCGTTCCAGCCGGCGCCGAGCACCATGCCCATCGCCGACAGCTCGTCCTCGGCCTGGATGATGCAATAGTTGCGCCGGCCGGTCTTCTCGTCGACCCGGTACCGCTGGCAGAAACTGGCGAACGCATCCATGACCGACGTCGACGGCGTGATCGGATACCAGGCGCCTACCGTCGCTCCGGCGTACACGGCGCCGAGCGCCGCTGCCGTGTTGCCGTCGATCATGATGTGCTGGCTGGTCTTGTCGATGCGCTGGGCCGTATACGGCAGCGGGCAAGCGAAATTCGCCTGCGCATAGTCGTAGCCGAGCCGGATCGCGACATGGTTATCTGCAAGCAGATCGGCCTTTTTCGCGAACGTCTTGTCCAGCGACGCCGCGATGACCTCCATATCTATGTCGAGCAGCGCCGCAACGGCGCCAACATAAGCGACATTCTTCATCAGGACGCGGGCACGGGCCGTCGAAAACCGCTCGTTGCACATGCGCGCGAGCGGGATGCCGATGATCGTGACGTCTTCACGGTTCAGCAGCGTGCGGCGCGGCCAGGTCGAGTCGTAGATCAGGTAGCCGCCGGGCGCGACATCCGCCAGATCCTTCTGGTAGGTCTCGGCATTCATCGCGAGCATGATGTCGACGCGTCCCGCGCGAGCCATGTACCCGTCGCCGCTGACCCGGATCTCGTACCACGTCGGCAGACCCTGGATATTCGACGGGAAGTAGTTCTTGCCGACGACCGGGATACCCATCCGGAAGAATGATTTCATCAGCAACGTATTCGCACTGGCCGAACCGGTGCCGTTTACGTTCGCGATGCGAATCGTGAAATCGTTATTTCTTGGTCCCGTACTCATGCCAGAGCTCATAGTTGTCTCGGTTTACCGGATGACGTCGAATGGAATCGGCAGTGCGGATAAACCGAAGGGTTCATTACTGCCGGAGCGGCTCGACTCGGATTCAGGTTCCCCATTTCTTGGCAATCTGTGCCGGGTCCGGCGGCGTCTTCTCGTCGATGGCATACGGTACCGCCAGCGTAAACTTCTGCATGTCCCACGCCGCCGTCGGGCAGCGCTCCGCACAGAGGCCGCAATGCACGCACACGTCCTCGTCCTTGACCATGACTCTAGCCGTTTGCGGAAGGGATTCGGATACGTATAAATCCTGCTCGGGATTCTCGGCCGGGGCGGTCAGCCGCGTCCGCAGATCGGCCTCATCGCCGTTGGCGGTCATCGTCAGGCATTTCACGGGGCAGACATCGATACAGGCATCACATTCGATGCACAGGCTCGCGGTAAACACCGTCTGGATGTCGCAATTGAGGCAGCGCTCGACTTCCGTCGCGGCCACTTCGGCATCGAAGCCGAGTTCGACCTCCAGATCGAGCCGCTTGAAGCGTTCCTTGAGGCTCAGGTGCGGCACGAGCCGGCGCTCGGCGGCATCGAAATAGTTGCTGTACGCCCACTCGTGGATGCCCATCTTGACGCTCGACAGGTGCATGCCGTCGGCCAGCCGGTCGGCGACGTCCTCACCGTGACAATGCTTGTGAATCGAGATCGCGGCCTGGTGACCGTGCTCGACCGCCCAGATGATGTTCTTCGGCCCGAACGCCGCATCGCCGCCGAAAAAGACGCCCTTGCGGTCGGACTCGTAGGTTACCGGGTCGACGACCGGCACATCCCACTTGTCGAACTCGATGCCGATATCGCGCTCGATCCACGGAAAGGCATTGTCCTGACCGATCGCGAGGACGACATCGTCGCAAGGGATTACAGTTTCGCCGGTCACCCGCTGATCGCGGATGCGCCCGTCGTCATCGAGATCATATTCCATGAGCTCGAACGTCATGCCGACGAGCTTGCCGCCCTCGATGACAAAATTCTTCGGCGAATGGTTGACGATAATCTCGACGTTTTCTTCCTCGGCATCCTCGAGCTCCCATTCCGAAGCCTTGAAGAAACTCCGTGGCTTGCGGGCCATGACCTTGACACTCTTGGCGCCGAGCCGCAATGAGCTGCGGCAACAGTCCATCGCCGTGTTGCCGACACCGATGATCAACACATTCTCGCCGATGCTGTCGGTGTGATCGAAGGCGATCGACTCGAGCCAGTCGATACCGATATGGATCCGGTCGGGATCGTCGTAGCGACCCGGGATATCCAGGTTCTTGCCCTTCGGTGCGCCGCTGCCGATGAAAACCGCATCGTAGCCCTCGTCGAGCAGCGACTGCATGCTCTCGACCTTCGTGCCGAGGCGCAGATCGACGCCCATGTCGACGATCATGGCAATTTCTTCGTCGAGCACTTCGCCGGGCAGCCGAAAGGAAGGAATATTCATGCGCATCAGGCCGCCGGGGGTATCCTGCGCTTCGTAGATCACGACCTCGTAGCCGAGCGGCATCAGGTCGTTGGCCACCGCCAGCGATGCGCAACCGGCGCCGACCATCGCCACTCGCTTGCCGTTCTTCTGATCGGGAGCCTTCGGCAGCCGATCGGCAACATCGCCGCTCAAATCCGCGGCGACCCGCTTGAGCCGGCAGATCGCGACCGGCTTTTCGTCGATGCGCCCGCGGCGGCAGGCCGGCTCACACGGGCGGTCACAGACGCGGCCGAGAATGCCCGGAAATACGTTGGTACTCCGATTGAGCAGGTAGGCGTCGGTAAAGCGCCCCTGCGCGATCAGGCGAATGTAGCCGGGAACATCGGTATGTGCCGGACAACCTTTCTGACAGTCCACGACCTTATGAAAATAGGCCGGATTGTTAATATCCGTCGGTTGCATGATGATTGTCGGGTGATGACGTGGAAAATACTGCTGAACTTTGACGTTCGTTGGCGGACCGGATACGGCTTCAAAAAAGACGCCAGATTATACATGCGCAGCGTCTGAAATAAATCAATTTGACGGCCCGGCTACCGCGCCGGATATGACCGCGAGTTGCACCATGCATTGTGCGTGAGGCAATGGCAACCGACCAGAGAGGCAGATTATGTATACCGAACCGATGGACCCGCCCGACCGCTACACGGCGCTGGCGCTGCAATTCAGCACGGCCTGTGTCAACGGCTGTCCAGACCGGGATTCAGCCCGTCGGCGGATGCTCGACAATATCGAACGTGCCGGCCGTTCGATCGGGGCCAGCATGGCCTTCATCAACCAGTACAGCGGCGCCCCGCCCCGGCTCGTCGTCATGCCCGAATATTTCATGACCGGCTTCCCGATGGGCGACACGATCGCCGGCTGGCGCGACAAGGCCGCCATTGCGATCGACGGCCCCGAGTATGCGGCGCTGGCCGCCATCGCGTCCGGCCACGAGGTGTTCCTGGCCGGCAACGGTTACGAGGTCGATCCCCATTTTCCGGACCTGTATTTTCAGTGCTGCTTCATCATTTCACCGGCCGGCGAGACGATCCTGCGCTACCGGCGGCTGATCTCCCTGAGCGCGCCGAGCCCTTATGACGTCTGGGATGCGTACCTGGATCGCTACGGTCTGGACGGTGTGTTTCCGGTCGCCGAGACGCCGCTCGGGCGCCTGGCCGCGATCGCCTCGGAAGAGATCCTGTATCCGGAAATTGCCCGTTGCCACGCGATGCGCGGCGCCGAGGTCTTCGTCCACCCGACCAGCGAGGCCGGCAGCCCGAACGCGACGACCAAAGAGATCGCCCGCCGGGCCCGCGCGATCGAGAACCTGGCCTATGTCATCTCCGCAAACTCGGCGGCGTTGACCGACACGGCGCTGCCGGCCGAATCGACGACCGGCATGACAAAGATCGTCGATTTCGAGGGCAGCATACTGGCCGAAGCGATGCCCGGCGGCGAGTCGATGGTCGCCAATGCGACGATCGACCTGGCGGCCCTGCGGGCCCGTCGCCGCAAGGCCGGCATGACCAATCTGCTGGCCCGCCAGCCCCTGCAGGCCTATGCCGACAGTTATGCACAGACAGTCATCCATCCGGCCAATCGCCTGCTCGACGGCAGCACGGTACGCGAACCCGAACGCGGCGAACTGCGCCGCTGGCTGGAACAGGATATCGGGCGACTGGCTGACAAGGGCATGATCTAGCGGCCGCCACTCGAATCAGCGGCAGCGGATAGGCATCGGCACCCGCCTGCCAACATAACCAGCCGTTATGACGACGACCGCCCAAGGAACAGGCGGCCGGTCGGGATCGGAACGAAATGCCGTCGGTCGGCGGGTGAGATATCCGGGTTAATCGCCCCATCGATCGCCGGTTTCTGCACCAACGGCGGCAGGAATCGAACTGTCCGCCAGATGCGGACTGTTCTCTTTATTATTACGGTCAGGGACGCCAGTCGCGGGCCGCATTGCAAACGAGGCGCTCGCCGGGGATCGCGCCGGTCAATGCGCCGTCGCGGCAGGCAATGACCCCGTTCACGAGCGTCGTGACGACCCGCGCGCGGAACCGGTAGCCTTCAAACGGCGACCAACCGCATTTGTACAGGATGTTATCCGCGGAGACGACGGTTTCACCGTCGAGATCGACGAGTACGAGATCGGCCCGGTAGCCTTCGCGGATATAACCGCGCTCGACGACGCCGAACAGGTCCGCGACGGCGTGGCTGGAGCGGGTCACGACCTGCTCGAGCGGCAACTGCCCGTCGTGCACGTGTTCGAGCAGGCTCAGCAATGCGTGCTGGACGAGCGGCAGCCCGGCCGGCGCATCGAAATAGGTTGCTGCCTTCTCCTCGGCCAGGTGCGGCGCATGATCAGTGGCGACGACGTCGATCCGGCCCGCGGCCAGCCCCGCGATCAGCGCCTGACGATCGGCGGCCGTCTTGATCGCCGGATTGCACTTGATCCGCGCGCCGAGATCCGCATAACGCGACTCGTCGAAGTGCAGGTGGTGCACACAGACCTCCGCGGTGATCGACTTGCCGGCGATCGGGCCGGGCTCGAACAACTCCAGCTCGCGGGCCGTCGTCAGATGGAGCACGTGCAGGCGCGCATCGTGGCGCCGCGCAAGCTCGACGGCCAGCGACGAAGATGCGTAGCAGGCCTCGGCCGACCGGATCGCCGGATGTTCCGACATCGGCACGTCGGCGCCGTATTTCTCGCGCATCGCCCGCTCATTCACGGCGATCATCGGCGAGTCCTCGCAATGCGTTGCGATCAGCAGCGGCGATTCCGCGAAAATGCCGTCCAGCGTCTGCGGATCGTCGACGAGCATATTGCCGGTCGAGGCGCCCATGAAGACTTTGACACCACAGGCATCGGCCGGATCGAGGCGACGGATCTCATCAAGATTGTCATTCGTGCCGCCGAGGTAGAACGCAAAATTAGCCCGCGAGCGGCCGGTCGCCCGCTCATACTTGTCCATGAGCGCCTGCCGGTTGGTCGTCGGCGGGCGTACGTTCGGCATCTCCATGAAGCTCGTGATACCGCCGGCCACGGCCGCGGCTGATTCCGTGGCGATGTCACCCTTGGCCGTCAGGCCCGGCTCGCGAAAATGCACCTGGTCATCGATCAGACCCGGCAGCAGGTGCAGGCCGGTCGCATCGATGACCTCGGCGCCGTTATCGGCAATCGCGGCATCGATACGCTCGATGCGCCCGCCGCGGATCAGCACATCACCTTCGATCGTGCGACCTTCGTTGACGATGCGAGCGTTTTTTATCAGCAGTGAATGAGCAGTCATGACTCTCCGGCCGGATCGACGGTGCGGGTATAATTCGCCGCACGCCCGTATCCGTATACTAGCGCGAAACCCCCACGGCGTTGGCGAAGAACGGGTGTCCGGCAATGGTGTCAGACACCGGTTTTTCATTGGTGTCTGACACCATTGCCGACGGATAACCTCGCCGACGGCCGCGGGTCATCGGCTTAATTAGTATACAGATCAATTACTTAAATGATCTGCAATAGTTCCTGAATCGCACCCGGGCAAACGGCGTCCCGGGCGCGGGTCCGGAATAACGCCAGCACGGAGATCGGATCGCATGCACGCAGGACCTGTACGCCACGCCCGCAACATCATCGCCTGCTGGTGCGCCTGCTTCGCTATCGCGGGCCGGGCCGCGGATATCGAGATCCCGTACCAGGAGTTCGTGCTCGACAACGGCCTGACGCTGATCGTGCACGAGGACCCGAAGGCTCCCGTCGTGGCCGTCAACACCTGGTATCACGTCGGGTCAAAAGACGAGACGCCCGGACACACCGGTTTCGCCCACCTGTTCGAGCACCTGATGTTCCAGGGTTCGGAAAACTATGACGACGAGTACCTGTTGTTCCTGCAGCAACTCGGCGCGACGGATCTGAACGCGACGACCTGGTTCGACCGGACGAATTACTTCGAAACGATTCCGAAGAATGCGCTCGACACGGTTCTGTGGCTCGAGTCGGATCGCATGGGGCATTTCGCCGGAGCCATCACGCAGGCCAGGCTGGACGAACAACGCGGCGTCGTGCAGAACGAGAAGCGTCAGTCCGACAATCAGCCCTACGGCGGTGTCTGGCCGGTGATCCTCGCGCAGCTCTTTCCCGACGGTCATCCGTATGCGTGGGAAACGATCGGTTCCATGGCGGACCTGGACGCCGCCACGCTCGATGATGTCCGCGACTGGTTCGCGACCCACTACGGCCCAAACAACGCGGTACTGTCCATCGCCGGCGATGTCGACGCGCAAGACGTGCGCGCACGGGTAGAACGTTATTTCGGCGACATCCCAGCCGGCCCACCGCGGTCGCGGCCGGCCGAATGGATACCCGAGCATCCGACCGAACGGCGCTGGCTGATGCAGGACCGCGTTCCGCAACCGCGGTTGTACAAGGCCTGGGTCGGACCGCGCTGGGGCAGCGACGAGGCGGTGCAATTGACGATCGCCGCGCACATTCTCGCGACCGGCAAGAGTTCACGTCTGTACGAGCGACTGGCCTACTCCGACCAGACCGTAACCGATGTGTCGCTGGCGCCGTTCGCGCTGGAAATCGCCGGCATTACCTATCTATCTGCTACGGCCCAGCCCGGCATCGAGTTGACCCGTATCGAGGCGGATATCAACGAGGAGATCGACCGGTTGATCGATGACGGCCCGACACGCGAAGAACTCGATCGCGCCAAGACCCGGATGCGCGCCGGCTTCCTGCGCGGCATCGAGCACGTCGGCGGCAGCAACGGCAAGGCCGGCGTGCTGGCGCAAAATAAGGTCTATGGCGGCTCGCCCGATCGCTACCAGGATTACCTGGCCGCCATCGACGCGACGTCGGCCAAGGACGTGCGACTGATAGCGGACAAATGGCTCGGGCGCAACGCACTCGTCATCGAGGTCCAGCCCTATCCCGAACTGACCGCCACCCCGGCCGGCGCCGACCGCAGCGCCGCGCCTGTCCCCGGGCCGGCGCCGGACGTCGACTTTCCCCGGTTCGACCGGACGACGCTCGACAACGGCCTGGAGATCATTACCGTGGCCCGCAACGACGTGCCGCTGGTCGAGATATCGCTCGTGCTGGATGCCGGTTATGCCGCCGACCAGTTCGCGCGCGAAGGCACCGCGGCGCTGGCCATGGCGATGCTCGACGAAGGCACCGACAAGCGATCGGCGCTGGAAATCAGCGATGCGCTGGCGTCTCTCGGCGCCGAGCTGGCGGCCGGATCGAGTCTCGACAACTCCTATGTCCAGCTCTCCACCCTGACGGACCAGCTCGACGACGCGCTGGAGATCTTCGCCGACGTCGTTTTGCACCCGGCGTTCCCCGATGCGGAACTGACCCGCCTGCGGAGCCTGACGCTGGCGCGGATCCGCCAGGAGCAGACCCGGCCGGTATCGATGGCGTTGCGCATCTTGCCAAAATTGCTGTACGGCGACGGCCACGCCTATGCCCAGCCACTGACCGGCAGCGGCACGATCGAGGCTGTGAGCGGGATCACGCGCGACGACCTCACCGCATTCCACGCCACCTGGTTCCGGCCGAACAACGCGAAACTGATCGTCGTCGGCGACTTCGACGCCGCTGATCTGGCGTTGCGGGTCGCTCGACTGTTCGGCGACTGGCCGGCCGGCGACCGGCCCGTGAAGAACCTCGATACCGAACCCGTCGAACGTACACCCTCGATCTACCTCGTCGACCGTCCCGGGGCCGACCAGTCGGTGATCTTTACCGGACAACTGGTTCCGCCACGAGCCAATCCCGATGAGATTGCGCTGCAGGCGATGAACGACATCCTCGGCGGCCTGTCATCGGCGCGCATCAACATGAACCTGCGCGAAAACAAAGGCTGGTCCTATGGTGCGTACAGCATGATCGTCGGTGCGCGGGGGGCCAGGCCACTGCTCGTCTATGCACCGGTACAGACGGACCAGACCCAGGCATCCATCCGTGAAATCCGTGCGGAATTCGATGCGATCATCGACACGCGGCCGCCGACCGCGGCGGAACTCGACGTCGTCAAGCGCAGCAAGACGCTGTCGCTGCCCGGGCGCTGGCAAACCAATGCCGACATCCTCGATGCACTCCGGGAGGTCGTGAGCTTCGGGCTGCCCGACGGCTACTGGTCGACCTATGCGGCCGGCATCAATGCGCTCTCGATCACGGACGTCACGGCAGCGGCCGGGCAGTACCTCCGGCCCGACGAGGTCATCTGGGTCATCGTCGGCGACCGGGCGCGCATCGAACCGGAACTCCGGGAACTGGGTTTCGGGGATGTGCGCCTGATCGACAGCGACGGAAATCCGGTTGCCGGTCCCTAGCCGGCATTATTCATGAAGGATCGCGGCACGGGCGGGCTGTATTACGGCTGGTACGTCGCCGCCGCCTGCCTGGTCATCTATTTCTTCACCAACGGCATGTCGCTGTTCGTGCCGCAGAACCTGTTTCCGCGATTCATGGAAACGTTCGACGCGACCGAGGGCCAGGTCAGCCTGACGACCGGGCTGATGTTCGGCCTGGCTGCGATCCTGGCACCGCTCGCGGGCGCGCTGGTCGACCGGTTTGGCCCGCTGCACATCGTGCGCATCGGCATCTGCATCATGGCCGTCTGCTTTGCCGCCTACCCGTTCGCCCGATCGCTGACGGACCTGTACATCCTGCATATCGGCCTCGCGTTCGGCCTCGTGCTCGGCGGTCTGCTCGTCAACGTCGTGCTGCTGTCGAACTGGTTCATTCGCTACCGCGGCGCCGTCATCGGCCTGCTGACGGCGATGTCGAGTTTCGGCGGCTTCGTGCTGCCGAACGCCATCTCTCCGCTGGTCAATAACCCGGAGTACGGCTGGCGCTGGGGCTTCGGGGCGCTGGCGGTCGCTTTCTGCCTGTTCGCGCTGTTGCCGGGCTTTTTGGTGCTCCGGGAACGGCCGGCCGACGTGGGCCAGGCGCCGGACGGCGACGGCGAGCACCCGGCAGATAGCGACGCCACCGCGACGGCCGTCGACGGCGTGCCGTTCGCCGCGGCCCTGCGATCACGCACCCTGTGGGTACTGGCGATCGGCTCGGCCTGCCTGTGGTTTACGTTTCAGGCCATCAACAGCCAGGCCACGATCTTTCTCGAACTCGAGGCCGGCCTGGCGCCGCGCGCCGCCACGCAGCTGTATACGATGATCCTGGGTTTCAGTATCGCCGGCAAATTCCTGTTCGGCGCCTTGAGCGACCGGATCGCGAAACGAACGGTCATCCGCATCACGAGCGCCGTGTTGCTCACCGGCTGCCTGTGCCTGTTCACGCTCGACGGCCCAACCGTTGCGCTGGCAACCGATACGCGGCAACTGATGCTGTTCGCCATCGTCTTCGGCCTCGGCTACGGGGGTTCGTTTACGATGATTCAGCTGGTTTGCGTCGAGAGCTTCGGCCAGCGGTCGCTCGGCAAGGTCCTCGGCTTCATCATGTGCATCGACAGCATCGGCGGCATGCTTGGCACGATACTGACCGGCCAGCTCAAGACCGTCACGGGCAGTTACCTGCTGCCGTTCACCATCGTCGCCGTCGTCGCCGCCATCGCGCTGTGCAACGTGCTGCTGATCCGGCCGGTCACACGCGCCGCGTAGACGGCTGACGAAGGATCATGCCGGCCTGCGGCCGGTGTTTGGGTTGTGCGCCGAGGGTGTCCAAGGCCCGGGTCGTCATCACTATCGCGGAGACTGTGGCCGCCAGGGATGGCGGCCCCAAGCCTACAGGGTGTATAGACCGGAGACATAGGTAACACACTGTTCGGAGACATGGGTAACACTTATTTTGACGGCATGAGTCCTGAGAATGGAGAGGATCATGCCCTGGCAAGAGGTGAATACCGTGGATCTGAGACGAGAATTCGTGCA
>JAJFJS010000006.1 GCA_021773815.1 Gammaproteobacteria bacterium | reverse complement strand
AAGTCCCATTTCGTCATCGTCGTCCGCCCCTGAGATTGGTAGCAATTCATCCCGAATTTCAAGCCAGCTATAGAACCAACATCGATAAAAATCCGGTGCTTCCGGTGGGCGTGTTCTGCGGTGCTGTATCCGCCCGCATCTGTATCCCGTCATCGCCTTTGAGGCAGACCGAGGTTCTTTAGTTGGGGAGGTTTTCTGGCCCATCGTGATCCCAAGACGGATGACGAATTACAAAAGAGACCTAATTCGCTTTAGATAACGGGGAGACATGCCCCGCCGACGAAGTCAAAAAACGCGTTACTCGTGTCCACGTCAAGATTACTTCAACTTCGCGAATGCGATATCGAAACCCTTGAGCGACATTTTCACGGTGATTGTTTTTTTCTATATAGTTTGGAACGCGACGGTGAGTATTTTTCCGTCAAACCAATTATCAAGGCCTGCCGCTGTGATTTTACCGCCAGCATAGCAACCGCGCGCATTACAGGTCTGCACCACAAGCTGGGTACCTTTGCCTTTATCCGCTTTGACTTGCGCTCCTGCTGGCAAAAACAAACCATGTGGCAGGTGCACTAACATAGCGGCTGATTTTCCATCTTGATTGCGCTGAACGGATACCGTAACGAGACGTTGCCCGGTCTTGCGTAATGAAAGTGTTTGAAAGGCTTTGCAGACCAAACCATTTCCCGGATTGTTGCATCGTACCGCCCAACCCGGCTGCGTTTTTGCAGTGGTCTTCGCTGGCGCTTTTGGCGTAGCTTTTTTGTCTGCGGCAATGGCTGGAAGTGTGAGTGTCAGGCTTGCTGCAACCACAATGGCGCTGGCGAAAGTCAGAACGTTCCGTAACATTGACCTCGGTCCCCTTAGATGTATCTATCGAGATGTCTTTCTCGATTGTCGCGTTTAGCCGTTGTTTTGCGGTGCTTGTTCGATTGTAAAGAGTTTGTCTATCTCGGGCGAAGACGGAGCATGTGCGCTAGGCATACGCACACCCGGTATCGAGCACACATCCAATAATTCCGTAACCGCTGTTTGAAAGCGGATCCATTCCACCACATCACCAGTTGTAAGATTGATGATTTGTACCCCGCACCACGGGTCGCCGTCGCGGGTCTTTAGTTCGTCATCCAGCTGGAGGCCGGAAAAAGTTCCGTTTCGTGGCAGTGAAAGCCCGACAATTGCGTGGTTATTGTGAAACGCGAGACCGCGCACAAAGCCGGGCAGGAACGTGTGAGGTTCAAAGGCACCGGTTTGGAAATTGACTGTTCCCAAATACCCGGTGCCAGAGTTTAAAACCCAAAGTTTTCCATCGTGCCAACGCGGCGAATGCGGCATGGAAAGTTTTTCGGTGATGATTTCGTTTGACGCCACATCGATGACGCAGCCCCCGGTTTCACGCCGTTCGCGCCAACCACCAACGACATCGGCCCGGCTCGTGGCCGTTACATACGCCGGTTGGCCATCCTTCATGGCAATACCGTTTAAATGGCACCTGTCTTCTGCTGCAAGCTTAGATATGAATGGTGGCACCCAATAGGGTTTAAACGAATGGACGTTGCTCAAGGTCGCCAGACAAGAATAAAGCGTGTTGGCGAAAATAATGACACCATCGTTGCGCACGACAATATCATGAATATCGAGGTCGCCTGTCGTATGGCAGACACGAGGAACGTAATGCTTGTCGGCTTCGCCAATGCGTTGATCCGGGCCGAGTATGTTTTCAAGCCGGATGAGTTGATTTTTGGTTGCGATCAAAATGCGTTGCTGATCTGCCCACAATCCCATTGCGCGCCCGACGCCGACTTCGTGGAAATTGGCGCCGTTGTTTGCGTTGACACCGACAAGATAAAGCTGACCGGTCTGGTAAGATGACAAAGCCAAACTCACGTGATTGGCGACAAGCCAGCCTGTCAGACCACGTGAACAGGAGATGCTCGCGGGCGTTAGCGGGCCGGGGCCATCTTTCGGCGCAGCGCCGTCAGATGTGGCGTTGTTTGGCGAATTATCGTCGTCTCCAGCGTTTGTCACAATAGACCCCTCTGGTGTGATCGCGCGCATCATCCGGTGTGTGACGGGCACACGGAACAACCCCAAGCAGTGGGCGTCTTGACCGTTTTGCAAATTTCACATGCGTTCTGTGACAGGAGGAATATAGGAATTTCGCAGATGGGCAACTGGCGGATTCAACCACACTGTTTGTTCAACTAGCGCGCCAAAGTTTTGGCGTGGGTCGAAACCGAAAGCCAATGTTTCGCAAAAACACTTGGACCATTGAGTGCGAAGTCATTGAACACCGCTCACTGAAGCTCAGTAACCGTTTCAATTTTACAACACCAGCCTCAGCATTGGTTGCGGACACAAGCATACTTATTGCTACCAACCAATCTCTTTGCAAGATTGAATTGTGCCCAACGCGTGGAAATGTCGTGAGTTCGGTATGCGAAGTGTGGGTTTAGGGTGAGTTAAAATGTTGAGTAATCGTAAAACGCGGCGCCGTGCAGAAGCGTTGGCACGCAAGGCAAACACCAATTTTGTTAACGTAATTTCTGGGCCAAAAACGCGATCATCGCGGTCCGGCCAGGGACATTTGCGCACTGCACTTCTCGGCACAGCCGCTGCGGGTGCCTTAATGATCGCGCAGCCACAGGCCGCACACGCTCAGGCTGTCCCTCAGGGCACCAGCGATCCGTTGGCCTGTGTGACAGTAGGCACGACCGCGAACTGTACCGGGAATCTGTCCGGCGGCGTCGATGTTGACGGTCCGGCCATCACGACCCTCAACGTCAATACTCTCGATCAGAACATCATGCCGGCCGCAGGCGTCGACGGCATCAATTTCACTGCTCCCGGTGGCAACAACATAACCATCAATTCCAATACCGGTCTGTTCGAGATTGTTGCGACAGGCGGCGGCGATGGTATCGAGGCTGATGTCACCGGCAACGGTAACATCGCAATAACGTCGATCGGCAATGTAACCGGAGGCGATGACGGAATAGATGCCTATGTCAATGGCAACGGCAATATCAACATAATGTCCACGGGCAACGTTACGGCGGGCGACGACGCCATCTACGCGTATGTTGACGGCGACGGCGGCATCAGCATCACCAGCACCGGCAACATCACCGCAACAGGCGATCGGGGCATCTATGCAGGTACATACGGCACCGGCGACGTCAGCATTACATCTATTGGTAATATTACATCTGTTGGCATCGGGATCGATCTCGACAATGAAGGCCCCGGCAACTCGACCATCGTTTCAGTCGGCAACATAACAACCACAGGTTTTGATGCGCATGGTATTTATGGTTATGCCCAAGAAGGCGATGTCAACATAACCTCCACTGGCAACATCACTGCACCGGGCGCTAACGCGTTTGGCCTTTATGGTCAGGTGGAACAAGACGGCAACCTCTCCATCACATCGACGGGCGATATTATCGCTGGTGACAGAGGAATCTATGCCATTCTCGATGACGGCAATGGTAACATCAACGTCGTTAGTCAGGGTAACATCACGTCGGGCGAGGAAGGCATATACGCCGACATTGATGATGAGACCGGCAACATTACGGTCGTTAGCACCGGCAACATCACGTCCGTTGATGATGGCATTTACGCAGCCGTCCAAGAAGGTGGCATTGTCTCTGTAACGTCCACCGGCAACATCACGACAACAGGGAATGGTGGGCACGGCATCGGAGCGTTCATTGACGACGGCCTTGCGCCTGTGAATACGGTCACGGTCAACTCGACTGGCGACATTACAACATCGGGTAACGACGCCCACGGCATCTACGCCTATGTCGACAATGGCACTGGCTCGACGACTGTCACATCAGTGGGGAACATTAGGGCCAATGGTGCAGATTCTGACGGCGTGCGCACATACACTGAGGCTGGAACCACAGCTACCGTCACGGTGTCCGGAGGCGTTGTCCAGGGTGGCTCGGGCGCGGGTGCTGGTGTGTATCTCTACAGTGCTGCAGGTGGTGTGAGCGTTCTGAACAATGCCGCAACGAACTTGTTTGCGCTCTCTGGTCTGGCCGTACTTGGTGGGGCTGGCGACGAAACCGTCAACAACACGGGCACAGTCACCGGCAACGTCGATCTTGGTGCGGGCACCAACGCGTTTAACAACCAGGCAGGTGGTACGTTTAATTCTGGCATGATGGTGAACCTCGGCGCAGGAAACCTGCTGACTAATGACGGGATTTTGTCGCCGGACGGTGTCGGCACGGTGGCAACGACCAACATCACGGGCAATGTGGTGCAAAACGCGCCGGGCATTTTGCTGACGACGCTTGATTCAACAGCACAGACGGCAGACCTTGTGACGGTCACAGGCACGGCAAATCTCGCAGGAAATGTGCAGGTTAACGTCATCAACCCGGCGTTTGGTCCGCAGCAACAGACAATCGTTACTGCGGCAGGCGGTGTCACCAACAATGGTCTTGGCCTGCTTGCTAGTCCGGCCTTACAGGCGAGCCTGTTGTTCCCGAATGCCAACGATGTTGTGTTGTCGACCGACATTGATTTTACCGCACCGGGGCAGGGTCTTAACCCGAACCAATCCAACCTCGCAGGCAACATCAATGCGATCCTCGGCGCTGGAACAGGCGGGATGGCACCCATCGTGTTGGCTCTTTTGAATGGCGTTATCACAGTCGAACAATACACCAACGCGCTAGACCAGCTTTCACCTGAAGCGTTCCTCAACACCGAAACGGCAACGCTGTTTGGCGGAGAAGAATTCACTAACAATCTTCTGAGTTGCAAAGTTCCGGGCTCTGGTGGTGCGTTTATTCGCGAAGGCCAGTGCGTCTGGGTGCGCCCTGAAGGCCGCTTCTTTGATCGCGATACAACGGCGAATAACATCGGTTATGAAGAAGACACCGGCGGCATTTCGGCTGGTGGTCAGGTGGCCATTGCGCCAGGCTGGTCGGCAGGCTTTGGCATTGGCTATGAGTATTCCAATCTCGACACCGACACCGGCGTTGAAAGTGATAGCCGGCGTTACAGCGTCGGTGGCGCGCTGAAATATCAAACCGGCAACTTGCTGCTTGCTGGTGCAATCTCGGGCGGCAACGCAGACTTTGATATGACGCGGCGTATTACGTTTGGCGGATTAAATCTGTCGCCAACATCAGGTCACGACGTGTCGTATTTAGCGGGCCAACTCCGTGCTGCCTATCTGTTTAGCCAAGGCAACTGGTACGCCAAACCATTGGTTGATTTAAACCTGACGAATGTTGACCGTGATGGCGTCACCGAAGCCGGTGGCGGCGCGGCAAACCTCATCGTGGGCGGTGGCGAAGAAACCTACTTCAGTGTGACGCCGGCGATTGAGTTTGGCGCGGAATTCCAAACATCTGATGCCAACGTTGTGATCCAGCCTTACCTAAAAGCAGGTGTGACATTCTACGAAGACGACAGCAACGCGTTGACGGCAAGCTTCGCGGGTGCACCGGCTGGTGTTGGCGGCTTTGCAATCTCATCTGAATTCGACGATACATTCGCCGACATCGAAGCGGGCCTCACATTGCTACACGACAACGGTACGTCATTGTCGTTTGGCTACGAAGGCCGCATATCAGATAACAGTGACCAACACGGCTTCTTTGGCAAAGGCACAGCGAAGTTCTAACGGGCTGCTCCGTCTCCGTCTGTTGTCCGCATAACGTGAGTTCCCCCCTTCCAGGGTCTTGGTCCGCTAAGCAGATGCTAAGCGGACCTTTCTTTTGGGTGAGTGTGGCTGCTTGGGGCAATAGTCTGCGGCTCCGTGTGCAATGCCACGTCCGCTACTGGTTGAAGCAGACATTCCGGTTGGTTGTGACCATCGTGGCGTGATGTCCGCTAATGGGATGGACCGGCTGCTCCCTGGAGCTAGCAGGTTAGAATCGATTGATTCAACTTGCACACTGAAGGAGCAGCATCCCATGGCAATGCGAGCAAAGACTACCAATACAAAAGCGACACAACCCGAACTGACATCGATCGGCGTCGATATCGGCAAAGACGTCTTCCACATCGTCGGTTTTGACCGAGATGGCAAGGTTGCGTTGCGACGGAAGTTCAAGCGCTTGGCGCTTATTCGAGAATTCGAAAAGCTACCATGTTGCATCGTTGGCATGGAGGCTTGCTTAAGCGCCCATTTCGTCAGCCGACAACTGCGGGCGCTCGGCTTTAAACCTCGGATTATTCCAGCAATGTATGTGAAGCCTTTTTTGAAGGGACAGAAAAACGACTACAACGATGCTGAGGCCATCGCCGAGGCTGCGCAGCGCCCGAACCTCAAACTGGTGAAGGAAAAAACACAAGATCAACTTGATCTCCAAGCTCTGCATCGGGTCCGGTCCCGTCTTGTGTCGCGGCGCACGGCGTCAATCAACCAGATACGTGCCTTCCTGATCGAGCAAGGTATTGCAGTGCGGACAGGTGCCAATTCCTTGCGCAATTCACTGTTGGCGATATTGCGCAACAGGGAAGACGAGATCTCGCCTCGTATGAATGATCTGATCATCGGACTCTATGAAGATTGGCTTGGGCTGGATAAACGGATTGAGACCGTCACGCAGGATATTGAGGAGATCAGCCGCCGGGAAAAGAACTGTCAACGATTGATGAGTGTTCCTGGTATCGGACCGATGATCTCAACCGCTGTGGTAGCAGCCATCGGCACTGGTGAAGCGTTTGAACGTGGTCGAGATTTTGGCGCATGGATCGGCTTGGTGCCACGACAATACTCGACCGGTGGCAGGTCCATTCTGGGGCGCATCTCAAAGCGTGGCAGCAAGTACCTGCGCACGTTGTTCATCCAAGCAGCGCACGATATACTGATGCGACCACAAAACTGGGAGAAGTTCAGTTTTGGCCTGTGGTTGGCAGAGGCCGCAAAGCGCATGCACCGTAACAAGCTCGCGACAGCGTTAGCCAACAAACTGTCCCGGATCGCTTGGAGAATACTGCGCCATAGCAAGAAGTTCGACGACGCGTTGGCTGTATAACGACAACGGTCTGTCAAACGAGTTCGCGAATGAGATCACTGCATGGAACGGATCAAGATACGCACTGAAAGTCTGAGCAGAGAAATGGTTGCTTGCTAACCTGTCCGCTAATGAGACAAATGTGCGTGCGTATACCCATCAAGGCCACGACCCGCGTGTCGATCAAACAGGCCGGATACATATCAGCGACTTCCGAAATCCATCGCAAAAAATCTCACTTGCGTCACGCAGCCGGTCCATATATTTCTCTGCATTGCGGAATCCCGCGACTTTACAAAAACTGCCATCGAGCCCATCTCGCCTTCGAACGCCGACGATGTCCGCTACTGGCGAAAGTGACCCCAAGCAGTCCAGAACAATTGCAACGTGGGCGGTAGGGGACGGCTGCGGTTGCAACAAGCGAACGTTGCCGATCGTAAAATAGACGATCATCGAAGTGGTTGGAGCTCCGGTTTATCGTCAACATCGCTTTTATCGATAAATTCAAACGGGGCAGCGGTTCTTGTCGCAATCAGTGCGTCAGAGAAATCACCCTTGTCCTCTTCTGCCGCTGGTTCGCGATGGGCAATGCGCCAAATTACAAAGCACGCAGTCAGCAGGTAGATGGTTGCCATATACGTAAACAAGGACTGGTGTGCGATCAGACCGTCCACGAGCGACGCGAGTGTAGGTCCAATAATCGAACCGATTCCGAAGACCAACAGCAGCCCACTGGATGTTTCAACATGGTCCGTCGGAGCAGCAAAATCGTTGGCATGCGCAACAGATAGTGCATAGAGCGGAAATGCAAAAACGCCATAAACAAAACCCAAACCGATGAGGGATGCCTGCGGGCTTTGGTGGAAGTAGCTTAGGACAAGACCGGCCACGCCTGCGAAGGTGCAGTTAGCCAGGATCACTAACCTGCGATCGATTAGATCGGAAAGACGGCCGAACGGCCATTGCCCGACGGCTCCGCCAAGCACCGTTGCACTCATGAAGAGGGCGATACCGGCCGAGCCTCGACCACTTTCCATGGCAAAAACCGGTCCGAGAGACCAAAACGCTCCATTTGCAAGTCCAACCGCTAGACAACCTAGAACTCCAATGGGAGACAGTGCAAAGAGCCTCGACAGGCGCGGCATGACGACCGGGATCGGATCTGGAGATTGAGCTCGGCTTAAAGCGACCGGCACACCAGCAAGGGAAACCAGTATTGATGCCAGTGCAAACAGCGGAAACGAACTCGGATCGCTAAGCACGAGCATCATTTGCCCGACGGTTATCACGGTCAGATTGATGATTGTGTAGATCGAAAAAATTGTGCCCCGTGTTTCGCGGACCGATCTCTCGTTGAGCCAGCTTTCGATAATCACGAATAGCACCGCAAAACAGAACCCCGTGATGCCTCGCAAGACCCACCAGAGTACCGGGTTAACGATCGCGGCATGAACCAGAGCGACTGTTGATGCCAAGGACACAAATGCAAGATAGGCCCTGATGTGCCCAACGCGGGCTATCAGCAAAGGGGCAGCCAGACAGCCCAACGTGAAGCCGACATAATAACACGAACCCAGAATTCCAATCTGTACGTCACTAAACATCTCAAGGTTGCCACGTACCGGCAGCAATGTCCCTTGCAGGCCATTTCCCATCAAGAGCAACGCCACGCTAATCAGTAGTGCTGTAACGGGCGCGATCGATTGCCTGACAGATGCCATCGGGGTCCAACTTCATCAAGGGCGGAGCCCATGATTGGGGTCCATTTGCTTTTACTCGCATCGGCCGATTTTGCTGGAAGCGCGTTGAGACGGTTTACAGGACGGTGCCAGACCACTCTCGGTTGTCTACTTCAATTTCCCGGAATTGTAATAGCACTCAATCGCGTCGTCCGGTACGGTTTGCTGTTGCCAGGGCTGCGCGGTGCGGCCCCGTTTGTTGGGACGAACGGCAACAAGTGGTTCTGAGCTGACATTGCTGATAGATCCTAAACGGCTCGCATCTAAACAATATCATCTTCGTCAAAAATCGGATCCCCACCGATCTCTTCAGAGATTTGTCCAATCCGGTCTTCAGCGGACACGGCTCTTGCAATTCGTGCGATGTGGAACAGAGCATCTGCACGGTTGACCACTGCGATGTTCGTGCGGCCGATTATGATACCATCGAACCCTGCGATGACAGGAAAGTCCTTGCTCTCGTATGGATCGCTGACGACCCCGATGGTGTCACCTTTTTTTACGCTATCGCCCAGTGCTTTGTGAGCCCGGAAAATGCCGCCTTCTGGTGCGCGAAGCCAACTGCTTGAGCGCGCAAAAACGGGTTTACGCTTGGGTTTGTTTGCACTGCTGCCTTTCAGCATTCCGAGGTGCTGCATAACATGCAGGATACCTTTGACTCCAACACGCACACATAGCTCGTCAAGGCGTAAGGCTTCACCGGCCTCATAGAGCAAAACTTCAACTTCTTTATCGCGCGCCGCATGACGCAAAGAGCCTTCGCGCAGGTTCGACTGCAGGACGACAGGTGCACCGAATATTTCTGCCAGCTCGCGCACGTTGCTTTTCTCAAAGTCACCACGCAACTGTGGCAGGTTGGTACGATTGTTTGAGCCGGTATGAAGATCAATCCCGAGATCAGAGCGTGTGACGATTTCGGTCATGAAAAGGTGTGCCAACTGAGCCGCGAGTGAACCCCCGCTATTCGTCCCGGGGAAAACACGGTTTAAGTCGCGGCCGTCCGGTAAGTATCGTGACTGCGAAAGAAACCCGAACACGTTGACCATCGGCACGCACAAGAGTGTGCCGCGTAAGGCGCCAAGGCCACGCGTGTTGAGTAGGCGGCGGATCACTTCAACGCCAACAATCTCATCGCCGTGAATACCCGCGCT
>JAJFJS010000050.1 GCA_021773815.1 Gammaproteobacteria bacterium | reverse complement strand
CAACTAGGCCACCAAGTGATGTCTTTGCTTGCAATTCCATTGGCAGACTTCCTTTTATGCAGGAAACCATATCTAAAAATGGCACATTACTTTGGAGCTGCACACCTACTGTTTTGATTGGAACCGAATTATTTATGCCCCGCTTCAACAAAGCTGACCGCCAACGGGCGCACCGCGTCCATGAGATGATTGCCGAACTTCGACGCACCGGAGCTTGCCTGACGCGCTGTATCGCCAGAAAAGCGCTTCTGGTATCCCGTCATGGCCTATGAGACAGACTGAGGTGCTTTACCAAGGGAGGTTTTCTAGCTCATCGTGATCCAATGAGGGATGACGGGATACTCCACTGCAGCCCGATGCTCCATTCTGACTTCCAATCTAAGTATTTGATGCCTCTTAGCGGCTCTATGGGGCGAAAAGTCAGAATGGCCCTTGATTTCTTTAGAATGCTATTTGTCTACGAACCTGAGACCTCATGCCTAAGTTCAAACCACCATCGGAGGAACGGTGCTCTAATTAAACTGCGTGAGTTTTGCGTGCTTCGGTACTGTACGGTTCTGAAACGTGGGGCATTTGATGCAACGGACGCCCTGCTATCTCATTGATAAAACATTATTTTAAATCGTCAACTCGTACTCTGACTCCGTTAGTCCAGGTTCGAATCCTGGTTCCCCAGCCAATAATCCCCACAAACATTGGACTTTTCTGGCGCACGCGATGCCAATTTGTTCTTTCGCAGAGTGCAATCAGAGCATGATCCGAAAGTCACTCAGCACAAAAGTGGGCACAGCAACGTTTCGTGCTCGTTCTTTTCAGGAGCGGTTTGTGTTTGGCGAGCAACTAGAGTGAGTGCTGCATATCAGCGTCATCAGTACCGGTGTGTCAAAGGCTGAGGTCGAGCCGGTGCGCACGGGATTACGTGATGGGCAAATATTCAGCGACGGTTCCAACAATTCGTCTCTTACTGTTTTTTAGTTTTCTTTTTACCGGGCTGCACTCAGCCTCCGCTTCGGGTTGGCGAGAGTTGACCGTTTGCAAAGACCCCAAAGGCCAATCCCATTATTTTACTGGTCCGGCAGTTCCAAAAGAAAAGTCCGGCTCTACGAAAGATGAAATTGGAGGTGAAAGGTGCGACGACGACCTGCCCTTACTTGGCGATCTTTGGTTTTGTTTGTTTTTTAATGCACCGCATTAAGCCAGCGACACTTTTGGTTGAGCCACGGGCGCGCAACAGAAGCGGTTTATCTGAAATGCCGCAAGGTCGGAATGCGTCCTGAGTACGACAAGTAACAGCGAGCCCCGTCGCCGAAGTACCAGCAGAGAAGAAGTTAAATTTCTAAGTTCTATTGCCGGTGATAAAACACCGAAAAGAACATCGCCGTTTCCCTCTCAGCCGCAGACAATTTTCAAGCATGCGCCTGCACACGCAAGGGGCAGGTTGCTGCCGTCCACTCGATTGCACATGATTGAGGTCGCCGTATCGTAGAGCTTCAAAAGAATCGATGGATGATACGACCGTCAACCTATCGCTTTTGGATCGATGCTGGTGAACCCAAGATCGCGGAGGTCGAGAAAATCGATGATTGCAACAATCAGCCTGTGCGGCTTCAGCACCAACCGCGTTTTGATCCGGCGCAAGAACATAACGCAGCCACTTCATTCGTCCGGTATTGCGTCGTTGGTTACATCGCGACGTATCTTGCGGACATGCTTTTCAGCAGAACTTTGTGGATTGAATTATGGTCTCACCTTCGCTTATCAGCCAGCTTCGTCGATGCCAAAACCTCCAATGGTGATCCCATGCAAAATGTGTCAAGGTTCCTGGTGGTTAACAGATTTCAATTTCGCCTTCAGATCGGAACTATAGTCATCCTGCCAGATAAGATGCCACTGGTTTCCTCACAATAAGAGTGCCGATCTTCCGTCTCACTAGACCATCAACTCACGTCGGCGTAATGTGCATAAGTGATTGGTGGCCCAAACACACAGTTTGACACACAGCCGCTTCGGATTCTCAGGACGACATAAGCAGATCAATGAACACCAAACCTCAAGCGCTCAAAAAGAAAAAACCGATCAACAAAAAATCGGCGCCCGAGCAATCAAAACGACAACGTTTAAAACCGGAAGAGCGCGAAAAACTAATCGTTGATGCAGCAATCGAATTCTTTGCTGAACACGGATTTGAAGGCACGACCAGACAACTGGCCGACCGGCTTGGCATTACGCAACCTCTACTCTACCGATACTTCCCGACAAAGCAGCAACTGATAGAACGCGTGTACGAAGAAGTGTACCTTCGTCGCTGGGACCCCAAATGGGACCACCTAATAAAAGACCGCAGCAAACCACTGACAGACCGTCTGATTGATTTCTACCTGCAGTACGCACAAGTCGTACACGACTATGTCTGGGTCCGGACGATCATTTACTCTGGCCTTATGGGTGTGGGCATCAACGACCGTTACCTTTCGATAGTGGTAAAGAAACTTCTGATCCCAATTTGCACAGAGATGCGCCATGAAAACGGCCTGCCGTCGACACGCAATGTTCGGATCAGAGATGAAGAGCTGGAACTCGCCTGGAGCATGCATGGAATGTTTTTTTACAAAGCAATTCGCCATTTCGTTTACGGCACACCGTTCGTAAAAAACATTGAAAAGTCGATTGAAAACGACGTGCGAATCTTCATGAAGGGCGCGCCGTCAATTCAGAAGAAAATAGTCGAACAAGTGTAACCGTCCGCCCAGCACCGCCCTTACATAACCTTGCGAACACTGAGATAGTGTCCACTTAATCTCAAGCGGACACTTATCTGATGTCTAGAAAGACGCGATCACCTCGGCGCACATGGAGCACTTGCTTCAAGAAGCGC
>JAJFJS010000049.1 GCA_021773815.1 Gammaproteobacteria bacterium | reverse complement strand
CCGCTGGTTTGACCGCGGGCGGTGGCGTTTTACGTTCATTGGCAACCGACTGTTCGAGAGGGCTGGGTTCTTCCTGGCGGCGCTTGCTGTCCGCTGCGGGTTTCTTGTGTTGCATATCCTGCGGTCGGTTGCCACTGCTCTTGCTACCACTACTCAGGCGTCGCCAGCCGAGTGCCTGTGCGACATCGGCAACCATCTGCGGTGTGACCGTGTCGGCGCCCTGGGCCGCGGCATAACTGAATACCGCATCCATCATGGTATTGACCAGTCGCGGCACGCCGCCGACATAACGGTAGACCATGATGGCTGTTCCATGGGTCAGGAGACGGTCAGCCTGTCCGCCCGCCTGTTGCAGTTGTTCGCCGATGTAGCTTTCGGTTTCGGCGACCGATAACGGCCGGACGCGATGGCGGAAGGTGACGCGTTGACGCAGATGGATCAGCCCGGGGGTGTCGAGCAGTTTATGCAGGACATGAGGCCCAAGCAGCATAATGTTCAGTTGACAGCCGGGTTCGCCGGCCATGTGCGCGAGTTGGAGTATGCGTTTGGCGCGTTCGATCGTCAGGCTTGAGACATCGATGACGGCCGTTATCTTGCGGCCTTGCTCTTCGTTATGACGGGCGATGACCGTCTTGAGCCGGTGCAGCGAACTGGCGCGGTCACCATTGCCGCTGTCGCCGCCGAGACTGAGCACCAGCATGTCGAACAACAGGTCCGGATCGGCCAGACGCATGTCGGCGTAGGCCGCGAGGACCCGCTCGCCGATGCGGTTGACGGCGGCCGCGACCATGGTCGTCTTGCCGACGCCCGGTCCGCCGGTGATCACCGCGACAGAATCACGGGCCAGCAGTACCTGCGAGATACGACTCACCGCCGTCTCGAATTCGTCGTTCGGCGTGAACAAGCCCGTGTCCGGGCCGTTGATAAAGGGTCTGTCTGACAGCTTGAATTGATCCACGTACATGTCGTGACCGGTCCTGTGTTAATGGATCGCGCGATTATGTCGGGTCGGCGGTGCGCGGCGCGTTGATGGTCGTCACAGATTGCCTCAAGGATGGGATAAATAAATATAGAAAACCTTTAAAAACAAAGGCATACAATGCAGCAATTTGTGATTTCGACCCCGGTAGCGGGGCCTTGGGGGCTTGAACGGCGGCGGCTGGCCGGCCCGGGAACCGGCTCAGGCCTGTTCGAGTTCGATCAGCGTGCCGCAGAAATCCTTCGGGTGCAGGAACAAAACCGGCCGGTCGTGGGCGCCGTTCTTCGGTTCGCCGTTGCCGAGCACGCGGGCGCCGGCGGCAACCAGCCGGTCGCGGGCGGCGCGGATATCGTCGACCTCGTAACACAGGTGATGCATTCCGCCGGAGGGATTCCGCGCGAGGAATGCGGCGATCGGTGAGTCGTCGCCGAGCGGTTCGAGCAGTTCGATCTTGGTATTGGGCAGTGACACGAACACGGTCGTGACGCCGTGTGCAGGAAGCGGCGTTGCAGCCGATACCTTTGCGCCGAGAGTATCCCGATAAACGGCGGTCGCCGCCGTGAGGTCGGGGACCACGATGGCGACGTGATTGAGTTTTCCGATCATCGTGTAGATTTCCCCGTTTGACTATTTTCCGCTTGACCGTTGCCGGCCTGACCGTTGCCCGCCTGACGATAGGCGTCGACCAGTTCCTGTGCGGCGACCCATGGCGACATCCGGCCTTCCGCGACCTGTTGCTCGAGTTCGGTCACCCGCGAACGCAGGCGCTGATCGTGCTGCAGGGATTCGAGTAACGTTGCGGAGATCTCGCTCCACAGCCAGGTCCTGGCCTGTCGCGCGCGTGCGGCGGTAATGGCGCCATTTTTCGACATCGTGTTGCGAAAGGCCTCGATGATCTGCCAGACCTTGTCGATGCCCCGGTGTCCGAGCGCCGAGCAGGTTTCTATCGGCACCTGCCAGTCGGGGTGGCGGGGATGCAGAAAACCCAGTGCCGCGCGGTAATCCGCGGCGGCGCGGTCGGCGGCGTTCTCGAGTTCACCGTCCGCTTTGTTGACGACGATCAGGTCGGCCAGCTCGACGATACCGCGCTTGATGCCCTGCAACTCGTCGCCGCCGCCGGGCAGCAGCAGCAGTAAAAAGAAGTCCGTCATTTCAGCGACCGTCGTTTCCGACTGCCCGACGCCGACCGTTTCGATGATTATGACATCGAACCCCGCCGCTTCGACGATGCGCATGGTCTCGCGGGTATGTCGCGTCACGCCGCCGAGCGTCGTGCCTGCGGGTGAGGGCCTGATGAACGCTTCCATCCGTCGCGACAGGGTTTCCATGCGGGTCTTGTCGCCGAGAATTGAACCGCCGCTGATCGCCGACGACGGGTCGACGGCCAGGACGGCAACCCGGTGGCCCTGGTCGATGATGTGGTTGCCGAGACTTTCGATAAAAGTCGATTTCCCGACGCCGGGCACGCCGGAGATGCCGATGCGGATCGACCGGCCGGCCTCGGGCGCCAGCAGTCCCAGCAGTTCACCGGCCGCGTTCCGGTCGTCCGGTCGCGCCGACTCGACCAGCGTAATCGCCTGCGCGATCGCCCGCCGGTCCCCCTCGAGGACCCGTGTGGCAAGCTGACTGGGGTCGACCTTCGTCATGTGCTGGCGGGCGGGCGTCGTGCTACTCGAATTCCAGGATCGGCTGGTCGACGACGAGGCTCTCGCCTTCCGCGGCCAGGACCTTGGCGATCCGGACATCTTCGTTAGCGCGCAGGCTGTTTTCCATCTTCATGGCCTCGACGACCGCGAGTTCCTCGCCGGCCTTGACCTCGTCGCCGTCGGCCACGGTCAGCCTGACGAGCAGGCCGGGCATCGGCGACAGCAGGAATTTCGACAGGTCGGGCGGCTGCCTCTCCACCATATGGACCGCCAGCTCCGCGGCGCGCGGGATCACGACGAGTGCGTCGATCTGCGAACCGCGTTGTGACAGCCGGTAATGAATCCCGTCGCGGTCGTACTGGAAGCAGACGCGCCGGCCGTTGACCTCGGCCTCGATCAGCGGCTGGCCGATCCGCCAGTTGCTGACAATACGAAATACGCTCGATCCCAGCGAGACCTCATAGCCGCCCTCGATCGCAATCACCCGGATCGGGTGCGATTCCCCGCCGGCGATGACGACAAAATCCTCGCCGACATGGCGTTCATGACTCGGCAACTGACCGCTGAGCCGCGCGGCCCGGTCCATGTAGGTTCGGTGTACCGCGCCGGCCATGGCCACGGGCAGGGCAGGATCGCTCGGGATGACATCGGTCGGATGAAAACCGTCCGGATATTCCTCGGCGATGAAGTTCGTCGTCAACCGGCCTTCGAGGAATCTCGGATGGGCGATCAATGCATTCAGGAAACTGATGTTGTGCGATACGCCGCGAATATAGTACCGATCAAGCGCTTCGTTCATGTTGGCGATCGCCTCGTTCCGGTCGACGCCGAAGGTGATCAGCTTGGCGATCATCGGGTCGTAGAACATCGAGACCTCGCTGCCTTCTTCGATGCCGGTATCGACGCGTACGGTCGCCGATTCGGTCGGCGCCTGGCAGCGCACGAGGCGGCCGATCGACGGCATGAAATTCCGGAACGGGTCCTCGGCGTAGACGCGTGCCTCGAGCGCCCAGCCCTTCAGTTTGACGTCCTTTTGCGACAGCGGCAGCTTTTCGCCGTGCGCGACGCGAATCATCAGTTCGACCAGATCCTGACCGGTGATCAGTTCCGTGACGGGATGTTCGACCTGCAGGCGCGTGTTCATCTCCAGGAAATAAAAATTCCGCTTGGCATCGACGATGAATTCCACGGTGCCGGCGGAGCAGTAGTCCACTGCTTTGGCCAGCGCCACGGCCTGCTGGCCCATCGCCTTGCGGGTTTTTTCATCCAGGAACGGTGATGGCGCTTCTTCGATAACCTTCTGGTGACGACGCTGAATCGAGCATTCGCGCTCGCCAAGGTAGATGGCGTTGCCGTGCCGGTCGGCCATGACCTGAATTTCGATATGGCGCGGTTCCTCGATGTACTTCTCGGCAAAAACCCGGTCGTCGCCGAAGCTCGAGCGGGCTTCGTTGGTCGCGCGCTCGAAACCCTCGCGACACTCGTTGTCGTTCCGGACCACACGCATGCCTTTGCCGCCACCCCCGGCGCTGGCCTTCAGCATGACGGGATAACCGATCTCCCGTGCGATCTTGACGGCATGATCGGGGCCGTCGATGACGTCGGTATAGCCCGGGATCGTATTGACGCCGGACTTCTCGGCGAGCCGTTTCGACGTGATCTTGTCGCCCATGCTCGTGATGGCGTGCTGATCCGGGCCGATAAACGTGATGCCTGCGGCCGCGAGCGCACCGACGAATTCGGCATTTTCGGACAGGAATCCGTATCCGGGGTGTACCGCCTGCGCGCCGGTCTGTTTGCACGCATCGATGATCTTGTCGATGACGAGGTAGCTTTCGGCGGAGGCTGACGGGCCGATATGTACGGATTCGTCGGCCAGGCGGACGTGCAGGGCGCCGGCGTCGGCATCGGAGTAGACCGAGACCGTTGCGATGCCCATGGCTCGCGCTGTCTTGATGACGCGGCAGGCGATCTCGCCACGATTTGCAATCAGAATTTTTTCAAACATATAAATGGGAAGCTTATAGCGGAATATTGCCGTGCTTGCGCCACGGGTTTTCGAGTTTCTTGTCGCGGAGCATCGCGAACGACCGGCACACGCGCTTGCGGGTGGCATGCGGCATGATCACGTCGTCGATGAAACCACGGGCGCCGGCGATAAACGGATTGGCGAATTTCTCCTGGTACTCGGCCGTCCGTTCGGCAATTTTCTTTGCATCGCCAATGTCCTGGCGGAAAATAATTTCCACCGCGCCCTTGG
>JAJFJS010000048.1 GCA_021773815.1 Gammaproteobacteria bacterium | reverse complement strand
GGCTGACATGACGGAGCGGCACCTTTCCGAGACTGTGGCCCGCAGGGACGCGGGCCCCAAGCCCACACGGACGTGTTCACGGCGTGTCTCGGAAAGGTGCCGCTCCGTCATGTCGGCCCATTCCCGATCTTTACGCATGATCGATTCCAGCTATGTTCCAGGTGAAACACCGGTGACTTGATGGGACAGCAGTGGTGTCAGACACCAATTTCGGACGCCATTTCTGGTCCCGGCGAAAGTTCAGCCAACCGTCTTCGTCATTCCCCGTAAATTTGCACCACCGCACGGGAATACATTGGGGCACAATAGGCAAAACCGATGCAGCGTGTGCCACAGGAGGCCATCGCGATGACCCGGCTCATCACACTGACGACAGACTTCGGCCACAAGGGTCCGTTCGTTGCCGTCATGAAGGGCGCCATTGTGCAGCGCGCCCCCGACGTGCGCATCATCGACCTGACTCACGAGATCCACGTGCACTGGCCGGCCGAGGCGGGCTTCTGGCTCGGCAAGGCCTATCGCTATTTCCCGGCAGGTACGATCCACATTGCCGTCGTTGACCCCGGCGTCGGCACTGAACGCGACATCATCGTCGTCGATTTTGACGGCCACATTTTCGTTGCGCCGAACAATGGCCTGCTGCCGACAATGTTCGAAACGGCCGCAGACCTGAAAGCCTGGCGTCTATCGGAACGCTGGCGTGCAGGTCGCGACTGGCCGCAGCCGAGCCGCACGTTCCATGGCCGCGACATCTTCGCACCGCTGGCAGCCGACCTCGCGACCGGCGCCATCCGCCCGGCCGATATCGGACCGCCGGTTGACGAACTAATCCCGTCTCTGCTCGAAGACCCGCTCGTGGCCAACGGCCTGATTCACGGTACCGTCGTGACCATCGACCATTTCGGCAACCTGATCACCAACATCGATCAGCGGCTGCTGGACGGCTGGGTTGCGCCCGAAGTCAGCGTCGCCGGCCATCACTTCGATCTGCGCGAGACCTATGGCAGCACGACGCCGGGCGATTTCCTCGCGCTGATCAATTCCTTCGGTGTCGTGGAGATCGCCCGCGCCGAGGGCAGCGCCGCCGACAGTCTCGGCCTGGGACGCAGCGCCCCGGTGACGATCCGGGACCGCGCAACGCCACCCATCCGAAAATCCTGAGACCTGCGCGGCGACATGCGCGCGTGCCCGACTCCTCGGACCGTCAGGACCGCCGACCCGTCATTGCGCTGCGATCCCGCGGGTCACCCCGTAAACGGTCGCCAGCGGGTTCGGCCAAAGTACTGATTCTGTATTAGCAGGAATTAAGGGAGGGGGCAGTTAACTTTTTAATTGGTGTCAGACACCAATTAAAAAGTTAACTGCCTGGCGGGCGCAAAGATTCAGCGGCGGTCAAGCCAGGTTTCTACGGTACCTTCGTGATCGTGGCCCCGCCGGCAACCGATGATAATGCGTAACGACGTGGTCAGATCTGTGCCAGTTGCGCCCGCTCGAGTTTCGCCCAGGAATCGCGCAGTGTCACGATGCGGTTGAACACGGGCCTGCCGGGTGCCGCGTCCCGTATATCGACGACGAAATAGCCCAGGCGTTCGAACTGGACCCGCGTACCGGGTGCCGCGGCCGCGAGGCCCGGCTCGATGCGGCAGTCCGGCGCAATGGTCAGCGAATCGGGATTCAGAAAATCCGTAAACGCCTTGCCGTCACGCTCGGCATCCGGGTTCGCCACCGTGAACATCCGGTCGAACAGCCGAACCTCGACACCGATCGACTCGGCTGCCGACACCCAGTGGATCGTCCCCTTGACCTTGCGCTCCGCGCCGGGCTTGCCGCTTTTGGACTCCGGGTCGATCGTGCAATGCACTTCGGTGACATTGCCGGCGGCATCTTTGATCACGTCGACGCACTTGATGATATACGCATAGCGCAACCGGACTTCACCGCCGGGCCGCAAGCGAAAAAACTTGCGCGGCGGGTCTTCCATGAAGTCGTCGCGCTCGATATAAATCTCGCGCGTAAACGGAATCTCGCGGCTGCCCATGTCCGGCAGGTTTGGATGATTCGCCGCGGTCAGGCGTTCCATCTGTCCCTCGGGGTAGTTGGTCAGCACGACCTTGAGCGGATCGAGCACGGCAAACACCCGCGGCGCGCACTCGTTCAGATCCTCGCGCACGCAGTTCTCCAGCGCCCCCATCTCGATCAGTTTGTCTTTTTTCGTCACGCCGGCATTGCGGACGAACGTCTGCAGCGACTGTGCCGTGTAGCCGCGCCGGCGCATGCCCGCGACGGTCGGCATGCGCGGATCATCCCAGCCCGTCACCAGGCCTTTGTCGATCAGGGCGGCGAGCTTGCGCTTGCTGGTAATGCCGTAGGCGACATTCAGCCGGGAGAACTCGATCTGCCGCGGCCGGCTCGGCAACTCGAGGTTGTCGAGGATCCACTCATAGAGCGGACGATGATCCTCGAACTCCAGCGTGCACAGCGAATGCGTGATGCCCTCGAGCGCATCGGAGATCGTGTGCGCAAAATCGTACATCGGGTACATCGACCAGGCATCACCGGTGCGCTGGTGTACGAGTTTACGGATCCGGTACAGCGTCGGATCGCGCAGGTTCATATTCGGCGCGGCCATGTCGATCTTCGCCCGCAACACGCAGGCGCCATCCGCGAATTCACCATCGCGCATGCGCCGGAACAGGTCCAGGTTCTCCGCGATCGGGCGATCGCGGTGCGGGCTATCGACACCCGGCTCGGTCAGCGTGCCCCGGTGTGCCCGGATCTCGTCGGCGCTGAGGCTGTCGACATAGGCCTTGCCGTCCTCGATCAGCTTGACGGCGCAATCATGAATGGCCGCGAAATAATCCGAGGCATGGGTCAACTGGTCCTGCCAGTCGAAACCCAGCCAGCTGACGTCTGCCATGATCGAATCGACAAAATCCTGATCTTCCTTCGCCGGATTCGTATCGTCGAACCGCAGGTAGCAGCACCCGTTGTTTTCCCGGGCAATACCGAAATTCAGGCAGATCGACATGACATGGCCGATATGCAGGTAACCGTTCGGTTCGGGCGGGAAACGCGTGACGACGCGTCCGTCGTGCTTACCGCTCGCTTTGTCGGCGGCGATAATCTGCCGGATGAAATCTGTGCCGGCGGTGCCGCTGGGCTCGGTCATTCAGGATTTGGCCTCATACTCGCGTTCATACTCGCCCACGATGTCACGGTTCTTGTAGCCGGGCAACAGAAAGCGGCGCATCGCCCTGGCGCGTGTCAGCCACGCGATCCGCGCACCGTTTTTTTCATTGGCCAGCGCCTGTTCGACCAGCCACGGCGTCACCGTTTCGACCTTGTCACCGAGGATGTTCATGATGCGCTTCGATTTCGCCCACTTGGCCGGATCCTCACTGCGCGACGAGTAGATCAGCAGGTCCGTCGGCACCATGCCCGGACTCAGCGCACCGATCAGCACCGGCGTATCCGCATACTCCTTGGCCAGCGCTTCGGTCAGGTAGCGCACGGCACATTTGGTCGCACCGTAGGTCGTCAGACCCGGATTGGTCATGCCGTCGCTGCCGAAGCCCTCGAACGTGTAGATTTTGCCACCACCCTGCGCCAGCATGCCGCGCAGCGCCACCTGCACGCCGTACATCGTACCGGTCAGGTTGGCACTGACGGTCGCCTCGAGCTGGTCCGGGGGCACGTCGGCAAACAGCGCATGATCGGGCGCCAGCGCGGCATTGTTGATCCAGACATCGACGCGGCCGAACCGCTCGACGGCCGCATCCCAGACCGCCTGCACGGCCGCATGGTCACTGACCTCGCAGGGCACGCCGAGTACGTCGCCGAGTTTGGCCAGGTCTGCAACCGCCGGGTCGACCGACGCCGGCGTCCTGCCGGTCACGACGACACGATGGCCGCGCTTGAGGAACTCAACCGCCAGCCCGCGGCCGATACCGCGCGTGCTGCCGGTCACGACAATTGTCTGCATCACTGCACTCCAGGGATTGTGTTACGCCGTTCTGCTACGGCCGGCGCGCTCAGGCATCGGGCGCCTTACCCGCCGCCGACGCGTCACCGGCAGACGGCGATGATGCCAGCCGGAACCCGCGCAGCGCCACCACGACCGGCAGCATCAGCACGGCGCCGAGCGTGAACGGCGCCGCCAGCGCGACCGCGGAGTAGATCGGCCCGCAGATCAGCGGACCAAAAAAGCGACCCATCGCGCTCGACGCCTGGTAGCGCCCCATGACGGCACCGCGCTCGTTGCGCGAGGCCGTTTTTGACACGAGGCTCGACACCGACGGATTGAACAGGCCGACGCCGATGCCGAACGGCACGATCGCGGCCCAGACATGCATCTCGGTCGTTGCCAGCGCCAGGCCGCCAAGGCCGACGGAGAAAAACAGCCCGGCCGTCATCGCGATGCGTTTCTCGCCGAAGCGACGCGTCAGCGGTCCGATCAATCCACCCTGCATCAGGATCGATATCATGCCGAGCACGAAGAACACGGCGCCGATGTAACGCGGCCCCATGCCGAACACGTCCTTGGCCCACAGCGGGAAGATCGATTCCATCAGGGACATGCTCGTATAGAACACCAGCGCGGCGCCGAACAGCCGGATCAGGCCGGTCCGGTTCGCATCGGCCAGGCTGATCTTCGGCGCATCGGACTCGGCGGCCCTGCCACGTCCGAACAACGGCTTGCGATCGGCCGGCGCCAGGCTTTCCGGCAGCATCGCCAGCGTGCCGGCGACGGCCACGAGGCTCATGACCGCCGCGGCCATGGCCGGCAGCACGAAATTGGCTGTCTCGACCTCGGCGCCGGCCAGCAGGCCGCCGGTGGCCGGACCGAACACAAACCCGAGACCCATCGCCGCACCGACCTTGCCGAGCCCCGCCGGCCGGTCTGCATCGGTCGTGATGTCGGTCACGTAGGCAAAAGCCGTGGCGATGTTGCCGGCCATCAGGCCGCCGAACACGCGGCTGGCGATGACCATCCACAAGTCATCGGCGAGGGCGAGCCAGACATACGAGAGTGAAGCGCCGATCAGCGTCAATACGAGCACGATGCGCCGGCCATAGGCATCGCTGATGCGGCCCCAGATCGGCGTCGCAACCGCCTGACCCAGCGTGAATGCGGACATCGTCCAGGTGATGGCGGTCGGCGACGCGCCGACCCGCTCGGCATAGAACGGAAAAATCGGCAGGATGATGCCGAACCCGACCATGCTGATAAAAACAATCAGAAAAAGTATGGCCACTTACAAAAACCCCTGTCTGGCTGCGTTATCGAGCAGCCGATTTGAATGAATGCCAGCTGTGACGGCACCCGGTGACAGCCCACCTGTCCGCCTGGCGGTCGGGCCGCGCCGGCCCGGGCGCCAATCCGTGCCTCGCCCGCGATTGACGCCGATCCGTTCGTTGATTTAAGTTCCGGCTTTACATATTCGCTTCCAGCAGCCCGGCAGGAGCGTGCTGGCATGCCGGTATTCGCAGCACGATGGCACCCCATCGGTTGTGACTGCACCGCCCGAACGCTCCCTCCCCCTTTCGAGTTAAGGAGAGCGTCATGCGGACCACCACTCGCCGATTTTCGTCGGTTCATCCTGTAATTGCCAGCATTGCCACATGCGGAATTTCCGCAATGGTCATCGTTCCATCGACGGCGGTCGCCGCAATCGATGAACTCGTGACGACGACAGCACGCGGCCGAACCGAAGCAGTCAAAGACGTGCCGGCAACAATTGCGGTCATCAGCCGTGAGGATATCGAGGCCGCCGGCATCGAGCGCGTCGAGGATTTCATCAATCTCGTGCCCGGCGTCACCATCGTCGACGCCGCCGAGGTCGGCGATACTCAGATCAATATCCGCGGTATCAACGGCGCACGCGATGCCGAGAACAGCATCGCGCTGGTCATCGACGGCGTGCTGATGACCAACCCGGCCGCCGTCAACCGCGAATACACAAACCTGCAGCAGATCGAAATCGTGAAGGGTCCGCAGGGCGCGCTGTACGGTCGTAACGCGGCGGCCGGCGCCATCATCATCACGACCCGACCGCCCGGCGAGGAATTTGCCGCCGACTTCAGGGGCAGCGTCGCCGAGGACGACAGCTACGCACTGATGGGCCACCTGAGCGGCCCAATGGGCGACACGGCGGGCTGGAGCATCGGTGCCGACTATCGAACATCGGACGGCTACTACAAAGACGTCTTCACCGGCCGGGACGACGCGACCGACTCGTTCGAAGCGTACAACGTCGACGGCCGCGTGGTCTGGGACGTCACCGACAACTGGTCGCTGGACATCAAGGGCCGGTACGGTGATGTCGACGCCAACTCGATCACGTTCAACTCCGTCTTTCAGTTGCCGGCCTTCGAGGGACTGATTCCGGAATTCAACGAGGACGTCAACGATCATCCGTTCCAGTTCAATTCGAACATCGATTCGTCGAACGAGCAGGAAGCGACGGAACTGTCGATTCGCTCGACAACAGATCTCGGCTGGGCCGAACTGACTGCCTGGGGCCTGTACAGCGACATTGAAAACAGCCTGGCGGCCGACGGCACGAGCGCCGCCTTCGGATTCTTCTTCCCCGAGCCACTCTGCCGCAGTACCACGGCCGCGTTGCAGGGCTTCCCGTTGAACTCACCGCAGTTTCTCGGCGCGGTGCCGGAGTTTCCAAATTCCGTCTACGGCGGCTACACGCCGACGACCTGCGACGGCACGCAATACCAGGAGCGCAATCAGAAAGACCTGTCTTTCGAGATCCGGCTGACGTCGAGTACCGACCAGGCGCTGCGCTGGTCCGCGGGGTTCTATTATCTGAATATCGACCGCGAGGTCGGCGTCAATACCGGCATCGACTCGGGCAACGGCATCATCGACTCACTGTACGTGCCGAACAACGGCGTGCCCGGCGTCAACAACGCAACGGAGCAACTGGTGCATGACCAGTTCGACAGCGACGTCTATGCGGTCTTCGGCCAGGTCGCCTACGACATCACCGACACGTTCGAGGCGGCCTTCGCATTACGTTACGATCGCGAGGAACGCGAGGCCCGCAGCCTCGTGCCGACCGTGGCCGACGGAGCGACATCCCAGTTCATCGATTGCGGCCTGGCCAACCCCGCCTTCACCGACCCGATCAATCCGGGCCTGTGCCCCGACATCAATCCGAGCGGCGAATTCACGCCCCGCAGCAATGACTTCGACGAGTGGCAGCCCAAGGCTTCGCTGACCTGGGACATCCTGCCGTCACTGACCGCGTTCACGAGCCTGGGCGTCGGCTTCAAGAGCGGCGGATTCAACAACCAGGGTTCGGAGGCCACCGTCGACAAGTGGATCAACTCCGTGCCGGGCATCGACTTCGGCAACGGCCCGTTCACCGAGGTCGGCGTCAGCGACGAGTATCGCAAGGAGACCTCAACATCGTTCGAACTCGGCGCCAAGGCCACGATCGATAACCTGCGCCTGGAGGCCGCGTTCTACCATGTCGAGGTCGACGACATGCAATTCTTCGAATTCATCGTCGGGCCGTTCGGTCTGCTGCGCGTCGTGGAGAATGTCGATGACGTGGAGATCGACGGGCTGGAAGTCAGCGGCCTCTGGTCACCGACAGACTGGCTCAACCTGTTCGGCGGGTTGAACTGGATCGACAGCGAGATCAAGGCAAACGCCACCCGACCGGATACGGTCGGCAACGAGTCGCCGTACACGCCCGAATGGACCGTCAACCTGGGCGGTGATGTCGTCGTGCCGCTGACGCCCGCACTCGACCTGGTCGGGTCGGTCGATTTCTCAGGCGTCGGCAAGACCTGGTTTCACGTCGTGCAGGACCAGGAACGGCCGACGGGTGCCGTGGGCGGATTCACGAACGGCAACTATACGATCACGGAACGCGACAGCTACTGGCTGATCAATGCACGCCTCGGTGTCGCCGGCGAAAACTGGTCGGTCGTCGCGTTCGGACGCAATATCGGCGACGAGAAGTGGCTGGAAGAAGTACTGCCGGCGCCCGAGTTCGGCGGCACTTTCACGCACCCGGGCACGCGCAGCCGATACGGCGTGGAGGCAACCTACCGGTTCTGAACTGCGTATCAGGGTTTTTGGTTGCATACCCGCCGGTGGACAGCCGGAGAGATGGCCGGGCCAGCCCGAACATCTTCCCGGCATCGCGTGCGCCGGCGGAGTTTGCAGCCGTCCCGGCACCGGAACCAAGCCTGAAGACCGGCCGCCGACGGATCTCGATTGATGAGTGGTAGTACCGGCCCCCACCCGTTCCGGTAACTGCGGGCCCGTCGGTGGACGGCCGGGGAGATTTTCGGGCTAGAATCGGCACATGGGACGGATCTTCGCGTATCGCCCGATCGTCATATCGGCTCTGTGCATGCTGGCCGGCGGCGGATGCGCGATATTTGGCAACAGCAATCAGCCCGATCCGGCAACGGCCGATACCGGCGCACCGCCCGCCGTTACGACGGACACAGCGGAACGCCTGTCGCCCCCTCCGGCCGCATCTGCAACCGCCGACGCCGAACGACAAACAGCCGCGACGACCGACGGCATACCCGATGCGCCGACCGACTCCGAATCGAATCCGTGCACCGACTCGGTCGAGGAGGCTTCCAACTGGCTGGACCGCAGTCAGAAGCAGGTGTACGAAACCGTCTGCGGC
>JAJFJS010000047.1 GCA_021773815.1 Gammaproteobacteria bacterium | reverse complement strand
GCGCTTCTTGAAGCAAGTGCTCCATGTGCGCCGAGGTGATCGCGTCTTTCTAGACATCAGATAAGTGTCCGCTTGAGATTAAGTGGACACTATCTCAGTGTTCGCAAGGTTATGTAAGGGCGGTGCTGGGCGGACGGTTACTTATTGCCAATCACCCTAACAAGATCTAGTGCCTTTTGGATCGTAGCCGGCAAGCCGGCAGCAACCAAACTGCCGATATCGGTGTTAATATTTTTACCGGGTTGCCCAAGCTGATTACACAGTTTTTGAACACAGAGACGAAGAAGCGCGGCGGCAGACCTTGGCGACGCTTCAACAACGGTTCGAGCCTCTTCAAAATCTGCCTGAATCGACGGGTCGAGGTCAGGGTTTGGCAGCACGTCATATTTGTTTGGTGGATATAGTAACGTATCGTATCGCCAAATCGCTATCTTGGCACAGCTAAAGCACCGACTAATGATGAGGTTAGAAACATCGTACGCGACGTATGCATTTTTGAGTCGTGTTTCTAAAAAAGGCAGCCCCAGAGATAACCGTTCGTATTTGGGCAACCATTTCTTGTGCAAGTCACGCAAGACATGATCGTCGGTCTCTGTGATTCTTGAGCGTAACTCTTCAACGTCAGATTTATCAACGACCTTCGGCGGGTTTTTTGGCGTTCTTTGGTCCGCGTAAACATCGTACCAGTGTTGTGATGCGAGCGCTCCGCAGTGCGGGCATGAGAAAGATTTCGCAGCAATTGTCGGAACTACATGTCCAATTGGCATTCAGCTATCCCCACTTGTCCAGTTGCTAAGAAATTGTGCGCTTCCGATAGCCATATGGCAATGTCGTCGAGTGGGTTTTTTACTGATTCATGCCGTGTTTCAACCGCGTAATTATCGTCATCATTGCCAGCCTAGTTTGATTGGCAATTCAGTCGACCATTTGATTTTGCTTCAGTTCGACGAACACATCGCAAAGACGTTGTTGAAATGTAAGGCGTCCAAGAACCGATAAATTGGTGTCTGAAAAAAAAGGCATTTCGGACGCACCTATGAAGCGCTAGTGAACATAGCTAAGGTTGTTAAATTTCTCAGCGACGATCAAAACAAGATCGTTGGTGCGGCGATGACGATCACTTGCAGTAGGGTGTTGGCCAGTAAAGTAGTCGCGATGATAAACACTTGCTAAACTATTCGTCTGCACTGCTCGGCTGACCATGATCAGGCGCAAGGTAAGACGTGTTTACCCAACCCTCTATGCTCTGATAACGCACCTTGCACCAAAGACTTCGGCATCTTTCGATCAAATTTATTTTCTCGCCGTTATGCGGGATGTGTCCAATAACATCATGGTTTGCCGACGGGCCAGCCCTCACGTTCAATCTGTCGTTTGGCGCTACGTTTATGACCTCCCACCCAGGGTCTTCCACTTTCCCACCACCCGAAAAATATCCGTTTGTAACAAAATCAACGTAACGCCTTTCGTCAGTGCCGTAAAAAGGTCCATGTTCAGCGCGAGTAAACCCGTCTTCTTCGCCAAAATGAGCGCCACCTACATAACCGCGAATTCGAACACTCTCCCCAATTGGGATACCATTAGCATCGACTTCTTCTTCTTTTTCGGACCGACTGATGAGTTCGTTGACTTCCATATCAGGGTCTTTTTCTACAATTTTTCTCATCGCGTCAAAAACGTCTTTGTCAAAAGGCCGGGTTATAGTCACTTCATCAATGTAAATGTTGCCGCCAGCACAACCGCTCCAGCAGCGGCTCTCATTCTGAATCCATCTTGGTCCAAAAGCTATCACAGCGGCGTAGTAGAGCTTGGCTTTCGCCAGTTCTACGCCGTTTGCTAACATGGCTTCGAAAAACACGCGGTGGGTGCGAGGTGGGTCTCGATGTTTTGTTCGAACAAACTCATCGTGAATGACAGCGGCGGGCAAATATTTGCCGCGAAAAGGCGCACCGACCAAAGACCAAAGTGCACTTGGTATAGATGCGCCATCAGTTTCAGAGCCGATCGGTACCATCCATGTGGTTCCGTCATTTTGTTTGAAACCAAACGGTGCCAAAAGTTTCATGTTTCCGTTTGATGTCGGTTGAAGTTGAAGCACACCAACGAATTTGCCGTAGACCTTTGGGGCTTTGCCAGTTTTCTTTACGACTGTTTTGCTTTTTTCTGCGTTGGCATAGGCTCTATCAACGACACAAAAGAACAGCTGCATTGCGCAAAATATACATACCAATTTTGACGGGTTCATTTCCATCTATCCAAAAAATCGGCGATTGGGTCTTTACACACAATATGAGTCCCCAATCAAATGTAAATGATCTCTCGTAAGTGCCTAATCGATCAACGGCATGAACGGTACGCCGCGCCCGGCTTGATAAAGAAAAACGCACGTGCCGTCGCAATTGAAAAGCTTACATCGCCCGCGCTTACCGATCAGTGAGTAACCGCGCCCACGCATCGCGCACAGCGTGTCGAGATCAATTCGAAATTCGTTTGGCAACTATTGCAAATAACCTTTAGAGCACTGCCGCTGTCTCGCCTGAAGCCAACAGCTCGCCATCTAAACCTTCAGGTGTGCTAGTTCAGTGTACTATTTGAGGCTTCGAACGTCGCGTGACCGTAGAGCGCCAGTTCGAGCAGCAGCAGATAGTCTTCCATCGGCACATGAACATTTTCTTCAATGTCCGGTGGTGGCTGATCATCGTCTGTGAAAAATTTGTCTCGAAGTGCCTCAGCTATAAGCACATGAGTTTCGATTAATTTATTTCGCCTATTCCGCAACGTTTCATCATGGCCCATCAGTATTTTCTTTCAAAAACAAAGAAAAATATCTGCATTAATTACGATGCCGTCATTTGCCAAATAGCTGGGGTCAACCTTGTGCAAATCGATCTTAGCACAAGTCAAGGCGTATGATTGCACACCTGTTAGCTCAGCAACGGCCTTGCGTAGTCTGCATACCCAATAGAGATCGATAAGGGGGGCGTCGCGGTAGCGGGCCGCGTTTGGCTGAGTGAAAGCCGAGGGCTAGAACTTGGCGGCCCCCACCGCCATACCTGGGCGCGAATTCAGTTTATGGCCCATCACGTCTGATGTGAGATGTCCGTTCCCTATTCCGAGTAAAAAGCATAACGAGCTGACTGAAGTCCGCTTAGGGTCAACAGTGTGCGTCGCCGTTGGGCCGAACGCACACCGTTCACAAATTAGGGCAGTTGAAGCTGTCAACAAGAAATATAAAATTCCCCAGCGGATTACATGCCAATTCAGCTAATTTTTGTATAGTAAGTAAGCTAATCATATAATGGATAAGGTGGATTTTTTATATGTCGATGCAAACACTCATACAGAATGTGTTGATCATTGATGATGATCCAATTCTCTGTGAGGTTTTGCGTACATTTTTTGAGATGCACAGTGTTGCCAGGGTATCAGTCGCCGAAAATGGCGTCGAAGCCAAGCAAGTTTTAGACGACAATGCCGGAAAAATCGACTTGATTTCTTGCGACCTGAATATGCCGGACGCAGACGGTATTGAATTTCTCCATTATTTGGAAACGGTAGGTTCGGAAATACCTGTCATAATTATCAGCTCTGCACATGACACCGTTATCAAGTCTGCCGACAAACTCGCACAGATATATAATTTAAATCTCATCGGCACTTTGAAAAAGCCGGTCAATACAGAAAAACTCGAAATAGCACTTTCAGGTTATTTGAAAACTTAAGAGTTAATCTGTTAGGCCAAATGTACGGTTGCAAACTTGGACAGTACTTTTCCAGAGCTGGAACAGTGATTGCTACAGCTTCAGACCGAAAGGCTGAAGCTGAACACAAAAAGCATTGCGCCACTCAGGCAGATGTCCACGTCTTGGCAATATAGACGATCGCTGTCGTGCCGTTGGTCAGTGCATATGAGATGGTTTCGCCATATTTGGGTACGCTGCTACATCAAAGCCAGCCATACATGCTCGCAATCTGAAGCCCGAAGCTGGCGATGCCGAGCAGCGCAGACAGACCTTGAATGAAGCCCCAAAATTTCTGTACGAGAATTCGCCAAAGGCGACCGCGTTCATGACCACTGGCGTCGAGTTCGACTTCACGCCTGCTGCTGCGTATGTATAGTGTGCGATCTCTCTTAAGGTAACTAGCTAGCAAAAACGCGAGCACCGATACGCCCAACACAACCAATGGCCCACCTACGGTGCTTAGCACTTCTACAATCTTCACAATGCACCCCTCAGTCTTTCAACGGCATGAACGGTACGCCGCGACCAGCTTGATATAGAAACACACAAGAACCGTCGCAATCATAAAGCTTGCACTTTCCGCGCTTGCCGATCAGCGAATAACCGCGCCCACGCATCGCACACAACATGTCGAGATCAATGCGAAATTGGTTTTGGCACGTACCGCACACCGCTTTGACAACAACGTCGCTGTCACGCATTGCGCCGACATTTCGAACCATTTTTGGCCATATGCGTTCAACAGTTCGCCCCATATCACGCCTATAAATTAGCTCGCCGCACGTGCGGCCAAGCGATCGTGATCTGTCACAACGTGCTGCCTAGCACGCTAAGAACAAAAAGAGAACATAAAGGTGTAATAACTGTTTTGACCGAAAGCAGCATTGTTGATCGTGCGCATGCGCCTAATAACGCTAAAGGGGGGGCATCGCGTCAGCGGGGCGCGATGTGTCGGGTAAAAGCGAGGGCTATCTTGGCTACCCCCCACCTTACTTAGTTTGCGAATTACGAACTGTTAGTGCGCAGCTATCGACTGCCCCGGCGTGCGCAAGCGCTGCCATTGCATCGCGGTAAAGCCCGACGCGTTTGCGCGTTTTTCGTCAGCGATCGAGCCTTCAACGGGCGGGTAACGCGTGCTGTCAAAAAGACGACGATCGCGCGTCAATTCTTTCAGTTCGTGCAGCTCATCAATGAGTGCCATTTGCTCACGACACTGCAAGCGCAGTGCGTGCAAATCGTAATCGGCCTGCGACAACAATTCGTCGATTGTGGTCTTCGACCATGGTTTTGTTATCGGCTTCTTGCGATTGAGCATGCGCCAAATGTGAACCGGCTTATAGCTGGTCAGTTCATTCAACATCGCGCGCAACGGCTTCGTTTTAATCGCGCGGTCGCTCGACTCTTGTCGCTGAATTTCACGGCGACGCCAACAGACTTCGCCAGATAGCCGCCAGATTTCGTTAAGCAGCTTTTCGCGCGCTTCGAGAACTTCGATGCGCTCTTCAAACGGTACGTCGCGCGTTGAGCGGGTATGGGGCTTTTTTGTCTTCTCACTCATGGTTCATTCGCCATTATAACGCACACCTGGCCCTGCGTCGCCGCGTGGGGGTATGAAGACGATGCCGTTCGCAATAAGCAATTTCTCAAAGGCTTCTATGCGCTTGCGCTCAAACGCACCCTTTGCTGAACGACCCTTGGCCACGTCTACGAGCTGTATTTCATCAGCCTCTTCGAGCTTACGTAGAGTGACGATACCCATCTTGGCATTCTTACAGGTGTCGGCAATCGACCAACCGAGCGCTGCCCTCGCCATTCTGATTTGTGCACCATAAAGCGGCATCAATACCTCGAGAATCAATCGCAATTATTCAGATCTATTTCTTATATATTACATTACGCCACGTACAAATGGTGTGAATGCGAAGCCAGCTCACTGATGACTCTTGAGGTGTTTGCAGGTGGTCTGGGGTTCAAACGTGAGTCGTGCTGGCAACACATGGGCGTGATTGCATAAAAATCGTCATTGCAACGATTGATTAATGGTCATTATCTTATATATAAGAAATCGGCATTAATAATCGAGGCTAGTAATGTTCGACTTAACAACAAAAACCGAAGGCGTGCTGGCGACATTCGACGCTCTGGTTGATGATGCGCGCCACTATGCTAAGGCGTCACGTGCACCCAACACAAGGCGTGCATACGAAACAGCATGGCAGCAATTCAACGCGTTCTGCTCGTCGCATGGCCTTCAAGCGTTGCCCGCTGAAGCGCACACACTTGCCGCGTTCGTCGCCCACCTCGCAAAGCTTGGCCGTAAACCTTCAACGATCGATACAAAATTAGCTGGGGTCGCTTGGTTTCACCGACAAGCCGGGCATTCGTTCGACACGCGATTGATGAGCGCAACTGTGCAAGGCTTCAAACGCCAAGCAGGCACCGCGCAACGCAAAGCATCTGCTTTGTTGACCGACGATATTCGGGCGATGGTTGAGACATGTGAAGACGACCTAAAAGGCAAACGCGACCGCGCGTTGATATTACTGGGCTACGCAAGTGCAATGCGCCGCTCTGAAATCGTTGGGCTAGATGTTGCGCTGGGCGGCGATGGCGGCGGCTACATTGAATTCACAAACGAAGGCTTGTTGATCACGTTGACAAAGTCGAAAACTGATCAGATGGGCGATGGTCAAAGCATTGCGATACCGTTTGCCGAAGGCGAGTTATGCCCCGTCACAGCGCTTCGCGTTTGGCTTGATGCAAGCGGCATCGAAGACGGCGCAATCTTTCGCGGTTTTAAGAACCGGCACACCTTCGATGCTGCCCACTTGCTGCCCACGCGCATGATAGCTCAGACGATTGACCGCACTGTCAAGAGCCGCGCCAAAAGCGCAGGCTTGATGCAAGGCGGTCGCCCCATTAGCGCGCATTCTCTCAGATCAGGTTTCGCAACAGAAGCCGCACGCGGCGGTGCTGATATCAGCATGATGCAGCAACAAACACGTCACACTAAAGTCGAAACTTTGCTTGGCTACATTCGCGAAGCCGATCGCTTTGGCCCGCGCAACGCAAGCCGTAGGTTGGGGCTGTAACAATGGGCATGAACCTTTCACTTTCACGCTGGCCAGCTTACGGGGCGGCATGTGCGTTGCTAGCGGCAAGCGCGACAAGCAATGGCCTGTTTGGCGCAAGCCTTGGCAACAGCACATTGGCAATTGCTGTTTGGGTTTTAGCTAGCCTTGCAAGCGACGTTCTGAAGAGTGCTGCACCGGTTTATCTGCGAACTGCTGTAACCGAACGCGATTTTATCACTGGCTTTGCGGCGGTGGTTGTTGTCGCCATTACCGTCGTCTATTCGGGCGTAGCCGCTGTCGGCTTCGTTGCTCAGAGCCGTGACGCAACGTCATCAGAGCGACAGGCGAACACAGACGCCCACGGGCGCGCTATGACGGCGTACAAGGCGGCACAGGCGAAGCTAAAAACGCTGGGCACAGCAAGGCCATCTGGTGAGCTAAAAGCAGACATCGCCGGTATTGATGCACTGCCGGGCATCATGATTGGTGGTGTGCCTTGCGGTGGTGTCGCGAATGGTAAAGTGACTCGCACACACTGCCCACAGCGGGCGCTGTTGGTCGCAGAACTAGCAAAGTCTGAAGCGATCGCAGCCACGCAGCAAGCGTCTATCTCAGCACGTACAACACTCGACAGCTTACCAGCGCCGAAAAAGGCAGACCCACAAGGCGAAGCGATTGTTGCTTACCTCGCCCTAGCCGGTGTCACGGCCAGCGTTGATGACCTGCAACCTATTCTTATCGGTATCGCTGCGCTGCTTGTCGAACTTGGCAGCCTGCTTGGCTTTGCATTGGCAACCGGTGGCAACAGCCAGCTGTCAATAAAAGGCGACTATGACAGTCCAAAAACAGCCGTCCAAAAATCAAAGCTGAATCAAAACAGGGTGTTGGCTGACATCAGCGCAGTGTCCAAAGGTGCGCGCGGTCGCCCAGCTTCGGTGTCAAAAGAAGAGACGGCTAAGAGAATTTTGGACACGCTCAAAGCTCACGGCGGGCGCTCAGACAAATCAGTTCGAGGGTTGGCTGTGTTGATCGGCGGCAAGCGTGGCACGACATACAACGCGCTGACAACCTTAGTCGCAGCCGGTGTCATTGCACGCGATGCAGGTGGCTTGGTTTTGGTGAGTTAGACGCAAGATTCAAATCAGGGTGAACACATGACCGACAGCCAACTTGAAGACGCGATCAAAAGCGATGTTGTTTTAAACGTGAGCGCGCTAATCACCGAGCTAGCGATGCATTTGAACATGACAAGCAAATATCGCGAGAAGATGTGCGATCTGTATCCATGGCACAATGCCGAAGACGGCGAGAGCGCTGGCGACACGCTTGAGCACTTAGTCGTCACTGAGCAACTGGCACAACGACTTGAAGCGAGCGGCGAGTGCGTTGTACGTGACTTTTGTGGTCTCACCATCTGGGCGCGCACGGAAAAGCAGTGATTATCACTGTAATTACAACATGATAACTCATCGACGCCACACACGAAACTTGCGATTTTTAGCAAATCACTTCAGTTTTATTACGTTAAATTCAGAAAACCAAAAGGGGCGGCTATGCCAACCGACAACAATGATGGCGCGGTCGGCGACGAAGACCGCTACCTTGCTTTGATCGAGAAACGCTTCATGGGCTGCTTGACTCAATATGGGATAAAGAAAAAGACGAACGGCTTGTCATAGCCGCAAGCAACGGTTGTGACAGCTATGGCGGTGATATAGAGATGCAAGCGCGCAGAGTGATTTTTCGCGATTTGGGTTATGATTTTTATAAGCAAGCCCTAACTGACACATGGCCACAAATCGAAAAAGATGCGTCGAAACATGAGCCAGCCGAACGCGACAGAATATTGCAGAACGTGCGAACGCGCTACAAAGCGCTGGGCCCTGATTTTGAAACGACTGTCTAGCTATGCAGCGCACGGCTCGAAGACATCTTCGGTTGCCAAGTCTCTCAGGTTCGACAAAAGCCAGCCCAAAGGCGAGCGGTTCGGCTTAACAGTATAAATCGAGCCGACAGCCTTACGCAGATGCGGCGCGTCGCAAATGTTTACAACTTCGCCAGCGGTGTATGTGTCAACAAAGCCTTGCCCGCAGACTGCTACAAAGTGGTATGACGGCTCAAGGTTGATCAACAAAGTTTGTTGCATTTGAAGCCGTGACCGCTCAGCCAAGAAATTCGCTAAGGTTGGTCTGCTACCAGTTTCGCACGTTGCCGCCAATTGGGCTTGAAACTCAAAGAGACTGAAAGCAGCAATCAATTCGTGCTCGTACACGCCCTCGATCTCTGTCAAGTTGCACTTAAGCACACGGTCACCAGTCGCATGCGCTGCGTTGCGCACCGCGCGTATTGCCGCTTCGGCTTCGTTGTATGACACGCCTGCAATTGATGCGAGCGCTACGGGGCCGCAGAAAGGTTCATCATGGTCGCTCACGTCAACAGACTCAAGCGGCGCGCGTTCAAGTGTTTGTTCGGTCATTGTGTTGGCTCGATTAAATGGCGTGGCTGTCGGTGGCTCGATTGGGCGCGCTCTGGTAGGTCACCAGGGTGCGCTTTTTTGTGTTCGGGTTACATCATGCGCCGATCATCAAAACCGGCTCAGTGGTCTTCATGAAGCGCTTTCAATAGCCTTTACTTTTGCGAGCAGGGCAGGGTTGTTCGCTATCAATTGCAACAGATCATCGTCAGCGATCTTGTGCGCGATGATCTTTTGCCAAGTTAAATCATCACCGGGTGGTTCGCCTTCAACCATGCGCATGAGTGTCGTTTGCCACAATGTGTAGGCGTGTCGTAATTCGTCTTGGTGTTGAGCGCTCGAATAGATCGTCGCGCGCGTTGATTTGTCGAGGTGATGCAGCACAAGATCAACAATCTTCGACGGTGTGCCCGCATTTTCGAGTGTGGTTGTGATCGTATGGCGCATGGTGTGTAAGGTGCATTTTTCGATATCTGCAAATTCGTTCGCGCCATTAGCTAGTTCATGGCGAACTTTATTCACGATATTTCGCATGGCCTTGCTGACTGATCGCAAATCAATATGTGTGCCCGGCTTGCGACCCGGGAAAACATATTTTGCATCTTTAGACAGCTCGCGGGCTTCGATGAACAAATCAGCCACTTGCCGCGTGAGCGGTATGATTTGATATTCAGTATTTTTGGTGCGCGACTGAGACCGCTTGCCTTCATCGGTATCGACTTCTTCGCCAACTGGCATAACCCAGCGCGCTAAGTCGTTTTCAAGGTCGCGCAGTTCAGACCGTTCAGCACCGGCAATAAGTTTTCTGCGCACACCGAGCAGCAGGGCGATTCTAATAAGTAAGCGTGTGCCCGGGGCAAGGCGAAACCGCTTGTCAAATGTTGCCTGCCAAATCGTCTTGAGTTGGTCGGGCTCAATTGGCGGTTTCTTCGGTTTTTTCTTAGATTCGAACCGGGCTTGATTTTGGGCGGGGTTGCTTTCGATCTTGTATTTCTGCTGACCGTAGGCAAATACAACACTGCAAGCTTCGATAATCATTCTCGCGGTTGTCTTTTTGCCTTGGCCAGACTTCAGCTCTGCTGCCGCTGCGATATCGTCGAATACCACCAAATCGCAAGGCGTGTCGCGCAACGGTTGTTTTGTCTTCAGGCTGGTGCGGTCAAAGACGTGTGCATTGAGATTAGCTTGGTGATTGTCGATTGTGGTCTGCGATCGTGTGTGCCCAGTTTTAGGGTGAGGGTGTCGCCAAGCCTCAGAAGCAAGCTCGCCAAATGTTGGCAGTGGGGCACTTGGGGCATTTGAGGCGCTATCGTCTGGCTCGATGCCCATGGCAACGTCGGCCCGCCGCTCGATGATTTTGCCCATGATGATACCGCGCTGTTTCGCGGCGTCTGCAAGCGTGAGGGCGGGGTAATAGCCGAGCGTGGCCGTCTTAGTGATCTGCTTACCGCCAACGCGCTGCTTGTGGCGCAACTGCCATTTGCGCTTCTTGGGGCCGTCTTTGCTCGACACGATCAGGTACAGGTGGGGAACGCCAGCAATCGAGAATTGCGTCTGCGATTTGCCGCATGCGCAAGATGAACCCTTGATTGCTTGGTCTTTTCGCGCTAGCTGTGACATCGCTTTTACGGCGTCTTTGCCGCCCCCTGTTTTGTGGCACTTTTTAATGCCCCACTTAATGCCCCAGTTCGCTGAATTCAGCAAGTTTCGTGGGGCATTAGGGGTGAAACCGGGGCACTTGGCAGGGTAAGTAAAATCGTAGAAGCAACGTCAAATAAGAGCTAAATCATTGATTATAAGCACTCATTTGGCACCACGCGTTGGTATCGGGGCATAGCTCAGCCTGGTAGAGCACCTGGTTTGGGACCAGGGGGTCGGGAGTTCGAATCCCCCTGCCCCGACCAACTGCTTCAAGGGTTTACCGGGGCCCTGGGTTGAACCCCTCAAAAGTTTTCCAATCGGTTTCCCAATCTCCGTTCGTCAGGCGTTCTCCCACCGTGCCATTGCGGTGCGGGCGAGCTTCCGTTGGTTCACCTCTTTCGCGTAGTGCTCGACCATCGCGTAGGACTGGCCAGTAACGGCGGAAACCTCTGGCACAGTGCATCCAGCCTCCAGTAGCGTCACTACAGCAGACTTGCGCAATCCGTGGAACACCAAGCCTTGTCGCTTCACCAGGGCGGGCCTGTGGCGTCCCCACGCAGTCTTAAATCCGTCTTTGGTCCATGGGCGCCCGTGGCTGCTCACAAGCAGCGTTGTGGCGTCGTGGTCAACGTTCTCCACGATAGGCATCAAATCACGATACATGGGTAGCCAGAGCAGCTGGTCTGTCTTTTCTTGGCGCACGGCCACCTGGCCGGAACGCACAAACGTTCTCAGCATCGTCAGCACATCGCCCATGCGTTGGCCGGTGTAGAGGGCGAGGGCGCATGCTCGCCAGAGGTCAGAGCGTCCTTTGTGAATCAGCTGGCGCTGGGCGGCTCCAATCGTCGTCCAGCACCATGGCGCATACTCTTGGCTGCTGGCTAATTTTGGAATGATTGAGCAGGGGTTCTCAGTTCGCCAGCCAAGCAATATCGACCACGTCATCATGCGAGACAGGCAGGTGATCATCTCATCTGCGGCCCGCGGTGTTGCAGCAAAGGTATCGCGCAACGCCATCGCGTGCTTGGGCTCAACGCCTGCCACCTCTAGCCCACCCCATGCACTGCGAACCCGCTCACAGTACCGGCTCCAATCAGTCTTGGTGCTCTTGGCCATGCCTGACCACTCAGGGCTTGCCTGCCATTGGTCAATCAGGACGGTGAACGTGTTTGTTTTTGGCTTCTTTGCCGGCAGCTTCATCAGCCGCGCGTATTCAGCCCACCAATCGGGATCTCGTGGGTCATTGCCAAGCCGAATACGAGGCTCCGCCTTGTCAGTGCCGCGGAATTTTTCGAGGTAGCAGTAAGGCTTGCCCTTAACCGTGACGCGCTTGACGTGCGGTGGCAGGTATATGCTGTGTTTTCGCGGTCGTGCCATTGGCGCCATCCATGTTGGGGTCTGGCGATCGGGAGCGTGACGCACCTTGGCGGAAAAAGAAAGCAGATAAGGTCCCCTAGCTCAACTGGATAGAGCATCTGACTTCGAATCAGAAGGCTGCAGGTTCGAGTCCTGCGGGGATCACCACATAGCAGCGTAGGAAAATTTGACGATGGACAGAAGATCATTCCTAAAGAGCACTGCAGCGTTGCGGTCGACTGTTCTCCTATCTTCGGATGCGGCGATTCCGCCAACGCCGCAGGACATAATTGAATTTGATCCTTCTGTGGGAGGTTGGCACACAAGGAATTTAAACACGGTTCGTGAAAACACAACCGCAGGAGCATCGATAGCTTCTAACCAAATTACAATACCAGCCGGCACCTATAGGATTGTCTATAAGTTAAATTCAATAAGAGAAATCCACAGGTTGCCGTATGCGGCTTTTGCAGTCTAACAAGCTGGGAGGGATCAGAGTGCTGGGCGAAATAGACGACGCGGAAGCTGAAGCATCAGATCTCAAACAAAACAAGGGAAGGCGTACACAATAATGCTAACAAAGAGCGTCAACCGAATTCGAGGCGTGGGTTCTCGTCTGAAACGAATGATGTACGAAAATGGAGTTGGACGGGCTCACCAACAATCTGTGAAAAATAACCCCGGCGATTACGAAATCATTGGGAAAATTCTGAGTACGTATCGCGCAGATGGCGGGCTAAATCACGATTTCCAAGCGTACAAGCTCTTCGAGCTTAGGCAGCTTTTGGGCAGGATCAAACCCCGAAACATTCTCGAACTGGGGTCTGGATCTAGTACCGCAGTGTTCGCCGATTACGTGCGATGCTCCACCGAACCGTGTTTTGTCTGCTCTGTTGATGACAATGAGGATTGGCTTGACCAAGCAAAAAACATGGCGTGGGGTGACACAGATCCATCCGGAAAGGCAGAATTCATCTACGCGCCACGCGCAGTGAACGAACAATCTGTTCCTCCTCAATCACGTTACGATATAGATCTAAATTCAAATTACGACTTCGTGTTTATTGATGGTCCACCGATGCGAGTTGGCACCAAGAAAAATAAGTCCATGGTGAACTCGAACGTGTTTGATCTGCTGGAGAGCAATCCACCAAAAACCATAATCGTGGATATCCGACGGCCAACCGTCGCAGCGCTTCGTGCACATTGTTCAGGTGATTACGACGTTACTGTATCGGACGTCATTTTGAGTCAGGCGAACCGAGAAAACTATAATTATTTTTCGGTGTTCGAACGAAGAGAAGACAAAATTTCAAACTGAGACACCGCCCACAGTTGAGCGCAGACAAACTAGAAACTCGCAGGCTCCCGGTCCCTTGGACCATCGCCGAGACCGAAGAGAGCTTTTGCATTCGTGATGCCAACGGTCAGGCGCTGGCTTACGTCTACATTGCAGCTGACGAAGAGCGTCGCATATGAATCGCCTCTCACCAGACGAGGGACGGCGGATTGCATCCAATATAGCAAAGCTTCCAGAATTGCTGGGGTGGGGCAAAGAGTGATGGAGGCAAGAATGGCTGGTAGCCATGCTGATCAGTTTCCCAAACTGCCGTTGAAAACACTCAATATTTCACATCGTTGACAAATCATTGTCCATTGAATACAAGCGCTTAACCAAATCAAATCTGGTTTGGGACCAGGGGGTCGGGAGTTCGAATCCCCCTGCCCCGATCAACTGCTTCAAGGACTTAACCAGGGTCCTGAAAGTGATTGCCGAATATCTGTTTCATTCGGTTTTGCAATCCCTGCCTATCAGAGAGATCACGGGACATGTCGGCAGCACGCATTTTCAAGCCGTCCAAGACCGCCATGCAATCTGGGCTCGGCAAAACAAAAGCCTGGCTGCTGGAGTATGAGCCGGACAGTGCGCGCGCGATCGATCCGCTGATGGGCTGGACAAGCAGTGCGGACATGAATTCGCAGGTCAGACTGACGTTTGACAGTCAGGAAGAGGCGGTTGCCTACGCCGAGCGCAACGGCATCGCGTACCGCGTTCTCCCAACCACACCGCGCAAGGCCGTGCCGAAGTCCTATTCCGACAATTTTGCTTACGGCCGCCGCAGACCTTGGACGCACTAAGTCGAGTGTGATTTGCGCCGCGTAGCACTCCTTGTGTTATGCAATTTTCACGGTCTGCTGTAATCACGCCCGTGCGCAGCCCCAGCCGAATTATGTTAGTCTGGATGGCGTCGTTGGATTGGTCCCGTAGCTCAGCTGGATAGAGCATCCGCCTTCTAAGCGGTGGTTCTGATCATTGAACGGGCAGGGGAAACAACAGATTAGATATTTGCGGGTATGCTGCGAGCCGTGTAGTGAACCGTATCAATGGTCCCGTAGCTCAGTTGGATAGAGCACTCGCCTTCTAAGCGAACGGTCGTTGGTTCGAATCCAACCGGGATCACCATATTTCTCAGCTCCCTACAGCCGGGTTACGAAGCGAAGCCATTCTAGTTTTTGTAAAACTAGCTTCACGACAATTCACCGCTCGTGCAAAAGGCAGGGTCAGTGAGTTGATGTGCCTGGATTGCGGCAGAGTTTAGTTGTCAGACAAACTCTTGGCCTAGGTTCGATGATCTTTAGTGTCCGGGTCAATTCATGATCGCTTGTTAATAAACATCTGTATTCAGCGTTTTTGTTCCTGTCCAGCCCCAAAATCATGTGCCAATTTCTATTAGAGTTTCTGGCACTGGCGGTCTCATTCCGAGAGCTTGATGTGGGCGGATATGATTGTACTGCCTGAGCCACTGATTGATGACGACTTGGGCCTGGTCGATCGATGT
>JAJFJS010000046.1 GCA_021773815.1 Gammaproteobacteria bacterium | reverse complement strand
AGAGCTATATAGGCACAGGCTGTCCATTGAAGGAGAACCTCTTTATTACTTTGCTATTGCAGGTCGAAAAAAAGCAGATGTTCCAGATGAGTTCTTAATATCCAACGACATTACGGCCTAACCAGATACTCCAGCCGACCGCTAACGCGTCCGCCAAGTTTTAACGTTAGGCGACTCAGCCGTTCATGAAAAAATTGGTAGCAATTCTTGTCGTTGCGTTCTTGGCGCAATACGGCTGGAATAACCTGCAGTTAGGCGACCGGCCGGAGTTTTCGGGTGCAGGCTCGGATTCGGCGTTGTCTCAGGCCATTGAGCATCGGCAAAGTGGCATACAAGTCCAGGGCGAAGGAAAAGTCCAGAGAATACTGGCAGATGATAATGACGGCAGTCGGCATCAGAGATTCATCCTCCGCCTCGACTCCGGCCAAACTATTTTGGTAGCTCACAACATTGATCTGGCTCCAAGAGTATCTTCGCTACGAACTGGAGACTCCGTAGAGTTCTTCGGAGAGTACGAATGGAACCCAAAAGGTGGAGTTGTGCATTGGACTCATCATGATCCTCGCGGCGCACATGTTGAAGGCTGGTTGAAGCATGAGAGCCGGACCTATAAATGAGAGATCCAAGGCGGTCGCTTAACAAGGCAATGAAACGGGCGCATGACCGCGACATTATGGGTCTTATAGAAATTTTACTAATGCTACTTCTAGGCGGTTAATTCGTTGACGTCACGACCAAATCTGGCACCGCCTGGGCCCGGGGTTTTGCGCCCCTTTGGCAGCCGGTTGGAGCGGCTGCAAAAAATGTGACGCAGATCCGCCCGGCCGGTCTCACCTTAAGCATCGCTTAAGATTCCCCCGCTACCTTGCTTCCATACCAATTCGCCAAGAGCGTACCCGACATGGAAGCCACCGTTACCACACCGCCGTTCGCCGCGCGGCCGATGATCCCCGGCCCCACCAAGGCGCTGGGACGCCTGTTGCGCAGCGCGCCGGCGTTCGAACTGCACAACCCCGATGCACCGGATCGGACGGCGCTCGAAGCCTATATCGCCGCACAATTCGCTCAGGCCTACGGTGCCCGCGTCAGCGAATACCTGCCCCTGCTGCTGAGCATGCAGTGCCAGAACCGTTACAGCGCCGTGGCCGGCCTGCGTCGGGCATCGGACGACCGGCTATTTGTCGAGCACTATCTCGACGAGCCGATCGAGCAGGCATTGTCGACCCGCGTCGGTAGCCCCACAGTGCGTGCCGACATCGTCGAGATAGGTAACCTCGTCGCCACCCATCGGGGCGCCTGCCAGATGCTGTTCGTGTTGATGGCGGCGATGACGCATCGCGCCGGCATCGGCTGGGCCGTGTTCTCCGCGACCCGGCAGGTGCGGCGGCTGATCACCAAGCTCGATTTCGCGGCCGTGCCCCTCGGCCCGGCGGACCCGACTCGTCTCGGTGACTCGACCAGCCGGTGGGGCCGTTACTACGAAACGCGGCCCGAACTGGTCGTGATCGATGTAGCGACATCGATCAATCGACTCGCGCAGTCACCGCTGCCCGCGGCCGTGCTGGCGCTGTACCGCGACCGGATCGATCAACTGGCCTGCGCAACCCGCCTGGCCGCCTTTAATTGACCCCCGATGAATAATCTGTTGCATCAACTCGCGGCGCGCGCCGCTAGCGATCCGACCGCGATTGCAGTCGTCGGTGATAACGAGCAGTTAACCGCGCTCGAGCTGTTCGGCGCGGTCTGCGCGCTGGCGGACACCCTGCAGCAAACCGGCCTGCAGCGGCTCGCCCTGATCGCCGAGAACTCACCGCGCTGGATCATCGCCGATCTCGCTTGCATGAAGGCGGAGATATGCGTCGTGCCGCTGCCGCCGTTCTTCTCCGACGAGCAATTGCGCCACGGCATCCGCCAGTCCGGGGTCGACGGGCTGTTGACTGATGCCCCGCAAAGGCTCACTCAGATTCTTCGCCAGCCTTTCGAGACGCTGTCGCGCCCCGCCGCACAAGGTCTGACTTATTGCCGCATCATCGGCGCCCGCAACGTGCCGCTGCCGACCGGTACGGCCAAGGTGACGTTTACCTCGGGCTCCACCGGCGCGCCGCGCGGCGTGTGCCTCGGTAACGCGCAGCAGATGCGCGTTGTGAATTCACTGGCCCGCGCGCTCAAACTGCGCAATCCGGTCCACCTGTGCCTGCTGCCGATGTCGACGCTGCTCGAGAACGTCGCCGGCATCTATTACGCGTTCATGGCTGACGGCAGGGTCATCGCGCCGCCGGGAGCTGCCGTCGGTCTGTCCGGCGCCGCAGCTCTCGACATCCCGACCCTGCTTGATGCCCTGGTGCGACACCAGCCCACCAGCGTCATTCTTCTCCCCCAGACGCTGGTGGCGCTGGTCGTTGCCATGGACGCAGGCTGGGTACCACCGGACTCCATCCGTTTTGCCGCCGTCGGTGGCGGGCACGTTGCCGGCGACCTGATCCGGCGGGCCCGGGCTTTCGGCCTGCCGGTCTACGAGGGTTACGGCCTGTCGGAAACGGGCTCGGTCGCCAGCCTGAATCGCCCGGGCTGTGATCTGCCGGGCAGCATCGGCCGGCCGCTCGATCATATGACGGCCCGAATTACCGACGGGGAAATCGTGCTGTCCGGCAACTGCTTCCTGGGCTATGTCGACGATCCGGACGGCTGGTATCCCGAGACAGTCGAGACCGGCGACATCGGTCGTCTCGATACGGATGGCTTTTTGCACATCGACGGCCGACGCAAAAACATTCTGATTTCGAGTTTCGGCCGCAACATCAACCCGGAATGGATCGAAGGCCGACTGCTCGGCCGCGGCATCCTGCGCCAGTGCATCGTCGTCGGCGACGGCAAGCCGTGGTGCAGCGCGCTGCTGTCCCCGACAGACCCGGCATGCAGCGAGGACGACATCCAGGTATGGATCAACGAAGTCAACGCCGACCTGCCGGACTATGCGCGCATCCTCGCCTGGCACCGACTCGCCACGCCCCTGACCCGCGACGCAGGTCTGCTGACCGACAACGGACGGCCGCGAAGAGCGGCTATCGATCAGACCTTCGCCGCGATTATCAACGACATGTATTGCAACGAAATGGTGAATACATCATGACTTTTTTCGCTGAACTACAAAATTCAACCCGCGACGATCGCCAGTACCTGCTCGATACGCCGCTAATCCGCCAGAGCCTCGCCGGAGACATCAGTCGCGATACCTATGCCGCCTTCCTGTGCCAGGCATTCCATCACGTACGGCACACGGTCCCGCTGCTGATGGCGGCCGGATCGCGGGTGCCGGACAACCGCGAATGGGTACGCACCGCGCTTGCCGATTACATCACCGAAGAGATCGGTCACGAAGAATGGATTCTCAACGATATCGCCGCCTGCGGTTATGACCGCGAGGCCGCCCGGCGGAGCCGGCCGAATACTGCCACCGAATTGATGGTGGCCTATGCCTACGACTCGATTCAACGCATCAGCCCGCTGGCCCTGTTCGGCATGGTGCTCGTCCTGGAGGGGACGAGTATCGACAAAGCCATTTCGGCGGCCGACGGCATCCAGCGGGCACTGGGCTTGCCCGACACCGCCTTCAGCTACCTGCGCTCCCACGGCGCACTCGACCAGGAGCACATGGCGTTCTTCGAGGTACTGATGAATCGCATCGAGGATCGGTCGGAACAACAAATCATCATTCATGCCGCTCGCATGTTCTACCGGTTATACGGTGACGTATTTCGCAGCGTCGCCGCGACGCAGGCGCACGCGCTGCGGCCGGCGGAACCGGAATTAACGGCAACTGAGAAACTGGCGTCATGAATATCGTAAGAACCGGGATCATCGCCATCGCCGCGATCGTCACCACCGCAACCGCCGGCCTGTCGTCGGCCGCGGCAACAACCATTCACGAATTGCAGACGCAGTGGGCGATCGCAAACTACGAGTTGTCGGACGATGCGAAGGAGGACGCGCTGGAAAAACTGGCGATGCGGGCTGATCGCCTGACGACGGAACAACCGAAAAACGCGGACGGCTGGATCTGGAGCGGCATCATCAAATCGTCATACGCCGGCGCCAAAGGAGGCCTCGGCGCCCTGTCGCTGGCCAAGGCCGCGCGGCGGGACCTGGAAACGGGCCTGCAGATCGACCCCCAGGCCCTCAGCGGCTCGGCCTATACCAGCCTCGGCACCCTGTATTTCAGCGTCCCCGGATGGCCAATCGGATTCGGTAATGATAAAAAGGCCGAGGAATTGCTGCGCACTGCGCTGCAGATCAATCCCGACGGCATCGACAGCAACTACTTCTTTGCCGAATTCATGCGCGATCAGGGCGAATGGGCCGAAGCGCAACGCTACTATCTCAAGGCCAGGGCGGCGCCGCCAAGGCCGGACCGGCCGCTGGCCGACAAGGGCCGACACCGGGAAATCGATGCGGCGCTCGAGGCGTTGCAAAGCAGGATGAACATATAGTGCCGCATATCCCCCGTCATGCCGATCTTGCTAGTTGAGGACGACGACGATCTGGCCGTCGGCCTGAAGACGGCGCTGCAAAATGAAGGTTTCGCGGTAAACCGGGTCGCGCTCGGCCGCGACGCGCTCGGCGCCGTCGCCGCGGCCGTGCCGGACATTGTCATTCTGGACATCGGCCTGCCCGACATCGACGGCCTGACCGTATTGCAGCGTATTCGCAAGACGCTGCCCGATCTGCCCGTGATCATCCTGACCGCACGGGCAACGCTCGACGACAAGGTTGCCGGCCTGGACTGCGGCGCCGACGACTACCTCGCCAAGCCCTTCGAGACGGAGGAACTGCTGGCAAGACTCCGCGTCATGCAACGCCGCCTGAGCACCGTGAAATCGAACGAGATCGAGATCGGCCCGGTGACTCTGGATACGGTGACCCAGGACGTCCGGATCGGCACCGAGCGCGTCGAACTCGCGCGGCGCGAGTACATGCTGCTCAAGGCCCTGATGGAAAATGCCGGGCGTGTGCAGACGCGCGAAGCCCTCGAAGACCGGCTCTACAGCTGGGGCGAGGAAATTGCGAGCAACGCCGTCGAGGTACACATTCACCATCTCCGCAAGAAACTCGCCCCCGATTTCATCAAGACGGTACGCGGAGTCGGCTACGTGATCGACAAGGCATGACCTCGATTCGCACCTTCCTGGTCATCGTCCTGCTCGCGACGATGACGCTGACGGTGTTCATCGCGGCCCTGCGCGGCTATCGCAGCAGCATGCACGAGGCAGAATTATTGTTCGATCGCCAGTTACAGGAGATCGCCGAATTGCTCGAGGGGTTCCCGACCGACGCGGCGACGCCGGACGCGACCGTCATCCCGGCGCAACGCGACGGGAATTTTGCCTATCAGATCTGGGCAGACGACCGCCTGACGAGAAAATCGCCAAATGCGCCCGACACACCGATCGTGCCCCTCAGCGCCGGGTACCGCGATTACAATTTCAACGAGCACCGCTGGCGTATTTACATCCACCGCGAGGCCGGCGGCAATCGCTGGATTGTCGTGGCCGAACGCGCCGATATCCGCTTCGCGCTCGCCGAGGACATCATCCTGAAAGCCGTGACGCCGATCATCATCGGCCTGCCGCTGGCCGGACTGCTGATCTGGGGTGTCGTCGGCTACGGCGTCAGGCCGTTGCGCCGGCTTGCAACGGACCTGGGGCTCAAGGCCGCCGACGACCTGTCGCCGCTGCCGACGGAGCAGGTCCCGGAAGAACTTAAACAGGTGATCCGCTCGACCAATGACCTGCTCGCACGGTTGTCCGCAGCATTCGAGAGAGAGAAACGTTTTGCGGCCGATGCCGCGCACGAACTGCGCACACCGATCAGCGTACTAAAAGTGCACCTGCACAACCTGCGCCGCGACCTGCCGAACGACAACCCGAACGTGATGCGGCTGGCCGACGGCATCGAGCGCATGAATCACCTCGTCAAGCAGATTCTCGCCCTGTATCGCAGCACGCCGGACCAGTTCATGGCGAATTTCACGCGCATCGACCTGCACATGCTGGCCCGGGACGCAATCAGCCAGCTCTACGGCGCGTTTGCCGCGCGTAATCTGCAGATCGAACTGACGGGCAGCGACAGCCTGCTGACCGGCGACCGGTTTGCGCTCGAGACGCTGCTGCAGAACCTGCTCAGCAATGCGCAAAAGTACACGCCGCGCGGCGGCCGGGTGCGCGTCACGGTCGAACCGGCCGCCGACAGCGTTGTGCTGCAGGTCGAAGACTCCGGGCCCGGTATCGAACCTGCCGAGTTCGAACGCGTATTCGAGCGCTTCTACCGGGTCGGCGGCGACCGTCACGCCTCCGAGGCGACCGGCTGCGGACTCGGACTCGCCATTGTTCGCCACATCGCAGAATTGCATCATGCAACGATTTCGCTGGACCGGTCCCCGGAATTACACGGCCTGTCGGTGCGAGTCGTTTTTCCGCAGCATCAACCCGGGAACGCCGTCCATGCGTAGGCTGATCACTATTCTCTGTTGCGGCCTGGTTGCCATGCTGGCCACGGGACCCGCCGCGGCCAAGCCGCCGATCGTCGAGATCGAGATTCGCAACCACCTGTTTATTCCGTCGGAGCTGGTCGTGCCGGCGAATACGAAGATCAAGCTGGTCGTTTACAACCGCGACCCGACGCCCGAGGAGTTCGAAAGCTATGAACTCAACCGGGAAAAGATCATTGTCGGCAAACAGAAGGCGATCGTATTCATCGGGCCGCTGAAACCCGGCACCTACCCGTTCTTCGGCGAGTTCCATCCGAAAACGGCCCAGGGCACGATCGTTGCACGCTGAGACCTCCCCATGCTACTGACCACAGTCATCATCATCCTGCGCGAGTTTCTCGAGGCTGCATTGATCTTCAGCGTTTTGCTCGCGATCGGCCGGTACCTCGGCATCGGTTCGGCGTGGATCGGCCGCGCCATCGGGCTTGGCGCGCTCGGGGGCATCCTGTTCGCCGGCAATACGGGCCGCGTGTCGGAATGGTTCGACGGCGTCGGTCAGGAAGTGCTCAATGCCACGCTGCAGATCGGCATATTCGCGTGCCTGACCGGGTTTGCCGTGCTGTTCTGTACGCAACCGAATGGAGCCGAAAATCGGCGACGACTGATGATACTGATGACCATCAGCGTCGCCTTCGCGATTACCCGCGAGGGCTCCGAAATCCTGATCTATATTTCCGGATTCCTGAGCGCCCCGGATATGTTGACACCGATCCTGCTCGGCGCGCTGGTCGGCGCCGCCATCGGCACCAGCGTCGGCGCACTGGTGTTCTATGCGCTGTCGAGTCTGGCGCGGACATGGACGCCCTGGATCAGCGCGTTCGTGCTGGCGCTCGTGGCTGCGGGTCTCGCGAGTCAGGCATGCCTGCTGCTGATTCAGGCGGACTGGCTGCCGTCGCAGACGCCGCTCTGGAACAGCTCCTACTGGCTGGCCGAAGATTCGGTGACCGGACAATTGCTATACGCGCTGATCGGTTACGAGGCGACGCCGACGCCGCTGCAGGCCGGAATATGGTTCTGCGCCTTGTTGCTGCCGGCGATCCTGATCGCCGTGATGGGGCGATTCGGCGGGAGACAAACGACGTGAGACGAACCGGGCCGCTACGCCGGAGCAGGAACTGGCTCGTTCGGGTCCTGCTCATGCCGGCTTTTCTCTCTCCGGCGCTGCTACAAAACGTCCTGGCCGACGGCGGTTCCGTCGACAAGGTCTATCATCCGTATGTGTATCAGCTCGAGCGCGAACTCGAACTCCGCAGTGTGGTGCAGGACGATGACGACCCCGTACGTGACGGCACGCAAACCTGGCGGCTCGGCATCGGCCAGTCATGGACCGACCGCTGGTTCACCGAGCTTTATGTGATTGGCGAAAAGACCGACGGCCGTGATCTGTCGGTACGGGCCTGGGAACTGGAGGCAAAGTGGCAACTGACCGAGCAGGGCGAATACTGGGCCGACTGGGGGCTGTTGTTCGAATTCGAGGCCGATCACGATATCGACGCCTGGGAGGCCTCGACGGCCGTGCTGGTCGCCAGAGAGTGGGGACGCTGGGTTGGCACGGCCAACCTGGCACTGATCTACGAATGGGGCGCCGACGTCAACAGCGAGTGGGAAACGCGCGCCGCCACACAGCTCCGCTATCGCTGGAAGCCGGGTCTTGAACCGGCCGTCGAACTGTACAGCGGCGAAGATACCAAGGGACTCGGCCCCGTCTTGATGGGCAACGTACGCGCCGGCGGCCGGCGGCAATTGCACTGGGAGATCGGCGTGATATTCGGGCTGGACAGCCACAGCACCGACCAGACCTATCGCGCACTGGTCGAGTTCGAGTTCTGAACACGACCCATAATGTTACGCAATCAGGAGATCGATCAGCGATGAACTGGCAAGGACAAAGAGTCATTCTGACCGGCGCGGCCGGGGGTATCGGCGGCCTCCTCGCCCGTCAGATACTTTCCGGCGGTGCGCGTGCGGCCCTGATTGATGCGAATGCCGACGCGCTGCGTACACAGTTCGACGGTGTCGAAAATGCCGTCACGGTACCCGGCGACCTGTCGAGCACCGCCGGATGCATCGCCGCGATCGACACGGCGACCGCGGCACTCGGCGGCGTCGATGTGCTGATCAACCTGGCCGGTTTGATGAGTTTTTCGACCTACGAAGACGAGGACGCGGAGCGCATCTCGACGCTGATGCAGGTCAACCTGATCGCACCGATGGTGCTGTCCCGCGCCGTGCTGCCGGCGATGCTGGATCAGGGCCGGGGCCGGATCGTCAACGTCGGCTCGATGTTCGGTTCCATCGGCTTTGCCTATTTCACCGCCTACTCGGCCAGCAAATTCGGCCTGCGCGGATTCTCCCAGGCCCTGCGCCGCGAACTGGCCGACCAGGCGATCGATGTGATCTATATTTCGCCGCGGGCCATCAAGACGCCGATCAACACGGGGCCTATCATGGCCATGGGCGCAGCGACGAAGATGAACATGGACGAGCCGGAGGCCGCCGCGGCGCGCATCTTCGCGGCCATGACGTCCGGCCGCAAGGAGGCCTATCTGGGCTTTCCGGAATCACTGTTCGCGCGCATCAATGCCGTCTGGCCCGGCATCGTCGACCGCGCGACGCGCGCCCAGAACCGCACGGCGCGGCCGTTCGCCAAGCCGTCGGGCGTTAGCGCCAGGCAGCGTTAGGTCGGGTGCCCGGATGCGGCGAGCGTAACCGGCGCTGTCAGGGGATTCGGTCGCGGCCGAGCGCCTCGCGATACACGTCGAGGTATTTTCCGGTCATGATGTCGGCCGAAAATTTTCGTGCCCTCTCCGTACCGCGCTCGCCCAGCCGTTGACAGAGCGCCGGATCGTCGTGGAGCCGCAGGATCGACGCATGCAACTGATCGGGGCGGGCCGCATCGATCAGCAAGCCGGCCCCGTCTTCGCCCAGCACTTCTGCAACGCCGCCGACGTTCGCCGCGATGATCGGCCGCCGCTGCTCCATGACATCGATCAGGATGCCGGCGATGCCCTCCTTGTTCGACGGCAGGATAAACAGGTCGAAAGCGGCCAGGTAATCGCCGACGTTGTCGACGAAGCCGGTAAACACGAGGTTATGCAGATCCGCCGCCAGCGCCTTGAGCATCTGCTCGTCCGCGCCGCCGCCGACGAGCACGAACTGGATATCCGGATGCGAGGACTGCAGGCGCCGCGCAACCTCGATGATGCCGTCCTGCCCCTTCTGCCGATTGTCCAGCGCACCGACATGACCGACCAGCCATTTGCCCGGGAACTGCGCCCGGATTGACGCCACGACGGACGGCTCGGGGACCAATCCGCTGCTGCCGCTGTGCACGACGGCGCTGTTGATACGGTCGTCGTATTGGCGAACGACATCGGCGACATCCCTGGCCACGGACGCCACACAGGCGGCCCGTCGATACGCCATGCGCGTCACGAAGCCGGCGCCCAGCGGATTATTGACGCGGCGGGTGATGACGTACGGCGTGCCCGACAACAGCGACCGTAGCCAGGCAGCATAGACGCCGCGGCCTTCGTGCGAGTGGATGAGATCAACGCCACGGGTAGCGCGGACGGCCGCGGGCAGGCTGCCGGACACGGCGCGTATCTCGATATCCGCATCCCCCAGCCGGTCGATCAGCGGACTGTTCCGGCGCGCCACCAGCACCTGGCGCAACCCGGCGGCCGCGAGGTGCCGCATCAGCAATTCGGTCTGCCGTTCCCCGCCGCGATAACCGCGTGCCAGATTGATGTGTGCTACCCGTGCCGCCATGAATCCGTCCGGATGTCGCCCGACTCCGGGCAGGCGCAAGCCTATCACGGGCATCGGGACATTCGGCGGCCCGCGCGCCGGTCGTTCGTTGCGACCACCGCGGCAAGCGCATACAGTATCCGCTTCGCGAGTCCGTCCGAAAAGGAAAACACGAATGTGCGGCTTTGTCGGCGGGACGGATCCGTCATGGAAACTTTCCGCGGCCCTGCAGTCCATCGAGCATCGCGGGCCGGACGACGGCAGGCTCCATCTCGACGGCCCGGTCCGGGTCGGGTTCCGACGCCTTTCTATTATCGACCTCGATCACGACGCCGGTCAGCCGATGTTTGCCGACGACGGCCGGACCTGGCTCGTCTTCAACGGCGAAATCTACGGTTTCCGTGCGTTGCGCCGGGAACTGGAAAAACGGGGTCGCACATTCCGCACACAGTCCGACACCGAGGTCGTGCTGCAGGCCTATCTCGAGTGGGGCGACGAATTCATCGAGCGCATCGACGGCATGTTTGCGATCGCGCTCTGGGACGACCGGCTCGGTAAACTGAAACTCTACCGGGACCGGCCCGGCATCAAGCCACTCTACTATTTCTACGACGGACACCGCTTCGCGTTCGCCTCCGAACTCAAGGCACTGGAGACGGCACTCGCGGCGCAGGACCTGCAGGTCGATCAGACCGCGTTGTATGATTTTCTCGGCTACCGTTACGTGCCCGCGCCGAAGACGCTGTACCGCAACTGCTTCAAGCTGGAGCCGGCGCACGGCATCGTCTTCGACCCGGCAAGCGGCCGGCTCGATGAGCCACGCAGGTTCTGGTCGGTCCCCGTTCCCGGGCAACCGCTGTCGCTGTCGACCGATGAGGCGGCCGAAGAGTTGCGCGGACTGATCGATGCCTCGGTTCGCGATCAGATGATCGCCGACGTGCCACTCGGATTCTTCCTGTCGGGCGGCGTCGATTCGAGCGTCGTCGTTGCCGCGGCGTCGCGGCTCGGTGCGGACGTGTCCACGTTCTCGATCGGCTTCGACAGCGACGCGGTATCGGAAACGCCGTATGCCCGGGAAGTCGCCGCGTTGTTCGGCACGCATCACCACGAGCGCATACTGTCCCGATCGGTCGCCGCCGACCTGCTGCCGCAGTTGCGCTCGTGGTTCGACGAGCCCTTCGCCGACGAATCGGCGCTGCCGACCTTTTTGGTCTCGCAGGTCGCCCGCGAGCATGTCACTGTCGTGCTGACCGGCGACGGCGGCGACGAGGTATTCGGCGGCTATCGCACCTACCCCCGATTTGCCCGTTACGAACGCTGGCCGTCCTGGCCACCGGTCATGGAGCGCATCACGGGCGCCGTGCGCGGGTCGCTGGGTCGACGCAACGCCATCGGCCGCCTGACGCTACTGCTGGAACTGGCCTTCAGCAGCGGACCGGGGTTGTGGGGCAAGATCATGGGGGCGCTGCCGGACGCCGACAAGCGCGCCTATCGCGACCGCTTCGGCATCCCGGCCGACTACGACGACTGGTGGCACTACCGCGCGCACTGGCGCGAGGAGTTGCCGCTGCGCACGCGCCTGCAGCTTGTGGACTTTCATACGTTCATGCCGGGCCTCGTGCTGACGAAGGTCGATCGCACCAGCATGGCGGTGTCCCTCGAGGCCCGCGTTCCGCTGCTCGACCGCCGTATCATCGAGTTCGCCTTCTCGCTGCCCGAAGCCGTCCGTTACCACGGCGACGAGTTGAAGGGTCTGCTTCGGCATGCCTATCGCGGTATCCTGCCCGACCACATCCTCGACCGGCGCAAGAAAGGTTTCGGCATCCCCCGCTACTATCTGCGGGATCTGGATCAGGGCAGGCCGATACAGGAACACGTGCTGCGCAGCCTCTACCTGGCGTGACCGCCCGGCCTGCGCCGCGGCAATAGGCCAGCCGGCGTGACTTGTCCGCATTTCTTGCGTTAAGGTCATTGCGACGATTGGGTCGACGGCTGGGGTCAGTGTAAAGAACCAATCGACATTGGCCCGCGCTTTAATATCAGCCGGATTCGATGAGTTTTTACTCTGACCCCGATAATCAGCAGCCCGCCCATATTAAGGAGACGGACATGAAGACCGAGCGCCGGTTCGTACAGCGAATCGCAATAGCGTGCGTCGCATTAGCATGCGCCCTGTCAACAATCGAAGGAACGGCAATTGCCGCGGCGGCGCAGCGTGTCAGTGAAGAGGGCCGGCGGGCGCTGAGCCCGGAGATCGCCGTCGGGTCCGACGGCGCCGTCAACGCGATCTGGCTGGACAAGGGTCTGACGGCCGATCGGCCGTCGCCGAAGCCGCGCAAGCCCGGCGAGCACAGTCATCGGTCGGCCACGGACCTGTATTTTTCGCGTTCCACGGACGGCGGCAACTCGTGGTCCCGGCCGGTACGCGTGAACCGGGAGCCCGGCAGCGTCTGGGGATTTGCCGTCAGCAAGCCGCGCGTCGCGGTCGGCCCGACCGGCACGATTCATATCTTCTATCCGGCCAACGACCGGTCGCCGGACACCGGGCTGGACGTCGTCAGCGCCGTGTACACGCAGTCCGTCGATGGCGGGCGGAATTTCTCGGCATCGATCATCGTCAACCGGCCCGCGACCGTCGATCGCAGCGACCTGCTCGGCGAGGGGCTGACGATGACCAACTCGTTCGGCACGATGGGCGTGGCGCCGGGCGGCGTCATCATCACCGCATGGCAGAACGTCACCGAGATGGAAGACACCAGCGACGGCGCCGATGCCGTCGTGGCGATCTCGACCGACGACGGCCGGAGTTTCGACGCAGAGCGCGTGGCATTGCCCGGCAACGACGTCTGCCCCTGTTGTCAGCTGACGCTGGCTTTCGGCGATGACACGGCCTACATGGGCTATCGCAAGATCTATGCCGACGGGCGCGACAGCACGGTCGCGCGCTCGACGGACGGCGGCCGCACCTTCTCCGGTGACGGCCGGCTGGACCTGGCGCGCTGGGACATCGACGGATGCCCGCTGAAGCCCACCGAGCTCGGCATCGACGGTGACCGGGTCTATGCCGCGACGTTTAACGGCGGTGCGGACCCGGCGGGCCTGTACTTCACGCGCTCGACGGACGGCGGCCGGACATTCGGCGACGGACGCCAGGTGCACGCGGCCGCGCCGTATTCCGATGCGCCCGCATTGACCGTTGATGCCGCCGGCACGATCCGACTCGTCTGGCACGCCAAGGTCGACGGGCCGCGGCGCCTGTTCACGGCGGTGTCGATCGATGCCGGCGATACTCTGTCGGCACCGGTCGAACTGGCGACACCCGCCGGCGCGTCCGCATACCCGGCGACCGACGTTGCGACCGACGGTTCCGTTTACGTCGCCTGGCAACAGGAAAACGAGGAAGTGTTTGTCATGGCGCTGCCGGCAGCGGCGAGAACGGCGGGCGAGTGAGTCGTTCCGCCGCGCCAGCGACGTCCCGGGTGCCGGCCGCATCCCGATTCCCCGTGTGGCTCTGCCTGCTGCTGCTGGCCGCCCCTGCAGCAGCAGGCGAGCGCATTACACCGGTCAGCGCCGATGCACTCAGTGCCGTGCTCGGCGAACACAAAGGTCACGTCGTGCTGGTCAATTTCTGGGCCACCTGGTGTCGCCCCTGCCTGGAGGAAATTCCGGCACTGATGGCGCTTGCCGACGAGTTCAATGAGCAAGGCTTCGATCTGATCGCCGTCTCGCTGGACAACCCGAACGACCGGGAATTGCTGCTCGACCCCTTCCTCGACAAATGGTTTCCGGACTTCTCGACTTACGTCAGTCTCGAGAATGACATGGACAGTATCGTCAGCGTCGTCGATCCGTTCTGGAATGAGATCCTGCCGACCAGCTATGTGCTGGCGCGAGATGGCTCGGTCGCGCGGCGCATCCAGGGCGGCAGTTCGGCCGAAGCCTTTGCGGCAGAGATTCGGCCGCTGCTGGCCCGGAAATCTCACTAGCATCCCGGGATCCGGCCGGATTTGCAGCCGTCCCGACGCCGCTCCGGAGCGCAACCGGTTGCGTGAAGCGCAAATCGGGGCGAGCGAACGAAGACATCACCCGGTGCCGCATGGCCAGAGAGTTCGAGCGATTAATTCCTGCCGATTGATGGCGGCAATCTCCCGGCCCGGGAAATTGGTGTCTGACACCAATGTCCGAGATTTGCAGCGCGCGCAGCAGCGACTTCAGCCGGTCGGTTACGCTTGAACCGTCCGCCTCGATGCAATTAATGTTCTTTTTCTATTCATAAGCTGGCGAAATTATCCCGCAGGTATTCGGCGCTCATCATCGCTACGGCATGCAGGGTAAAGGTCGGATTTGCGGCGGAAGACGTCGGGAAAACCCCGGCGCCGCCGATAAAAAGATTGTCGACGTCATGCGTCTGCGAAAAGCGGTTCGTGACGGAAGTTTTCGGTCGCTCGCCCATGAGCGTGCCGCCGATGATATGTTGCGCACCCTTGGGCCCGTTCCAGATTTCGTTGGCACCGGCAGCGGCAAGAATTTGCTTACCCTCCTCGATACCCTCGTTTAACAAGCCCATGCTGTCGGCGCTGGTTCGATAGACGACCCGCACCCGCGGGAAACCGTAGGCATCTTTCTGCCCGATGAGCTCGACGCGATTTTCGCGCTGTGGCTGGTCTTCCCCGACGGTCACCATGTTCGTCATATTGCGTGTCGCCCGTTGCATGAAGGCATCCAGTTGGGTCCCATACAGGTCGGCACGGGTCATGGCGATACCCAGCAGGTTATTCGGCTTGACGGCCAGACCGGCGATGAAATGCCGGCTGCCGAACGGACCATCCTTGCGAACCTTGGTGAAGCCATCCTGATTGATGATCTGGCCGCCGTTCAAGCCCATGTGATTCTGAGTATTCTCATCGAACATGCCGAACAGGTTCGCCGACGAATGCGACATGATGTATGAACCGACGAGGCCGCTGGAGTTCGCCAGCCCGTCGGGATGACGACCGGCGGCGGAGTTGAACAGAATGCGGCAATTCTCGATGCCGAACGCGGCCAGCACGACGACGTCGGCGAGCAGCTCGCGGCGCCGGCCCCGTGCATCGTAGTATTCGACGCCGGTCGCGCGCCCGCGCTGGTCCGTCAATACGCGCGTCACGTGGCGGTTCGGCTGCAATACCGCACCTGCTTTGACAGCGCGCGGTATGTACTCGACCAGCGGGTTGCCGAGGGCACCGATGGGGCAGCCCGCCTCACACCAGCCGTCCCAGATGCAGGCCGAGCGCCCCTTGTACGGGCGCGTCAGGACCGCCATCGGTACCGGGGCGACGTGCATGTCACGCGCCGCAAAGCCTTTAGCCAGAATCTCGCCCTGCGCGAAACGCCGCACGGGCGGCAACGGATAGGGGTCACCTGCGGGCCGCCAGATCTCGGCCTTCGCATCACCGGACAGACCGATGTCGGACTGCACGCGATCATAATAGGGCCGCAGATCCCGGTACGCGATCGGCCAGTCGAGTCCTTTGCCGTACAGGGACTGTTCCTTAAAGTCATCCTCGTGGAAGCGCGGCCACACGCCGAAGTGATGCAGCGCGGCGCCACCGTAGCCGCGGCCGGCGTTCAGATTGATCCACAGGCTGTCGCGTGTCGCTTCGTCGACATGAGGCTCGGCCCATTTCAAACGCCGCGCCCAAATCTGCGAACTGACCAAATCGGTCAGCTGCCACGGGGGGCCGCTTTCGAGCACCGTGACCGATCGACCGGCCTCCGCGAGTATCGCGGCGTAGACGCTGCCGGCGGCACCGGCGCCGACGATGACGACCTCGGTCCTGTCAGCCATGCGCGATCACCACGGCTCCGGCGGCACGATATGCGGCATGTAAGGCACCCCGAGTCGTTCGAATCCGTCGACCGTTCCGTAGACGACATCGACCGCATCGGAGCGTATCGCCAGGTAGACGAGGGCCGCGGGCGGACCGGTCCAGCCGGCCGGCGTCGCGCCGCCCAGAGCCGCGACGAGTGCGTCGATGATCACGGATGTCTGGGCATCGTTCAGCGCGACAAAGGGTTTGTCGTGCACCTCGATGCTGTAGTCATTCAGAGCGGCCAGCCCGGCACGGTAGAAGCTCGCGTACGGCGGCGGCACATTAAACGCCCGAATCATCAGCAACGCATCATTTGCATCGACCGAAAGTTGCTGATCGACGAAGTGCGCGATGCCGTTCTCGCGAGCCGCGGGTGCGAGCGCTTCGCCGAACGCCTCTATCAGCTCTACCTCATTGTCATGCAATACTTTGAACGCTGCGCCGTTCGCCCGCGCCTCGCGCGGCGACAGCAGCACGACGGAGCCTGCGACCGTATAGCTAAAAAGCCCCAGGCCGGTGCCGTGAATGAAAGTACGTCGAGTAGAAGTCATCGGCGTCCAGGGTTCATTGACACGTAGAATAAAAGGTCGCGACGCCGGCCAGCCCTTTGCTGACGACGCGCCCTAATATATATTCCGTACCTTCGCAGATGATAACGCGCTCGAGATCTAACATGTTCCGGATCGAGGCCGGGCAATTCATGTTGACGTATTCTCTATCGGGCTTTCTTGCGTCGCATGCAACCGAGCAATCCAATCGCCGAACCGAACAGCCAGACGGCCGCCGGGATGGGAACAACCTGAGCGACAACCGTCAGCCCGACCACGGTGCCAAACCCCAGCGGTCCAACTACGGTCCCTGCGCCGGTCGTTCGATCAATGGTAATCAACTGATCCGTGGCGATATCGGAGCCGAACAGCGTATCGGTCGACGAATCGAAGGCCAGCCCAAGCACCGAATCAAACCCATACCCGAGCACGCCAACGAAAGACCCGAGCCCGGTCGTACGATCAAGGGTGACCAACCTGTCCACGCCTAACTCTGTGGTGAATAGCTTGTCGGTCGAGGAATCATAGGCCAGTCCCTCCATGGTTCCGACCCCGCTTGGCGCACCAACCGCGGTCCCCGCCCCCGTCGTGCGATTAATGGATATTAACTGATCTGTACTGACAGCAACCCCGAACAGCGTATCGGTCGACGAATCGTAAGTCAGTCCAGTCACCCCGCCAAACCCGAGCAATCCGACTGCCGTCCCGGCACCGGTCACAGGATCGATCGAGATTAGCTGACCTGTGATTGCATCGGCACCGAACATCACATCGGTCGATGAATCGTACGCCAGTCCGGATACGCCAAGAAAACCGAGCATACCAACGGCAGTCCCTGCGCCTGAAGTTTTATCGATGGTGATTAATTGGTCCGTGCCAACATCGATACCAAATAATACGGATGCGGAACTGGCCGGCGCTGCAATCACGATCATCAATGTAGTCAGCAATATAGAACGAAGAAGTATTCCTCTCATGACAATTCCCCCTGTACCATCCGGGACACGAGAACGAGCGTCCCGTGCGGACGGATTGTTTTATTGATTATTTTGTTCTCGCCCTTCTCGGTGTTGCGTCATCGGTGGGGGCAAATTCAGCTTACGCGTGAAGTTGCAGGGCAGCAACTCATTCCCGTCCTTTGAACCCGAGCCACGTCAGAGTCGCTCGGGTTCGGGGGTGCGGTCGCATCCTGCCATCAGGCCGAGACGCGACCCGCCGTGGCCGACAGGCAAAACCTGCGAATCACCTGGCGCCGCGTCCGGAACATCGCCTGATCGCGGCGTTAGCGGCCGCAGGCTGCCTCTATTTCGCTAGGCGCGCCGGAATGGCGCCACTGGTGATGCCTGCATGCACAAAATGCCTCTTATCCGGAATTTCCCATCCCTGGTTCATCGTCCGATCCGCTTTACATCGAGAAAATTCTGCGTCGTATGACAACGCTCGCAATCCGCGCCAAAATCACCTGAATGCACATCATCGCGACGATGACAAGTCACGCACGTTCTGCCTAAATCCACACCGTGCTTCACAGGCCTTGTGTGGCAGGCTTCGCATTGCAGATCCATATGTGCTCCGTCGATCGCAAACCGTGTCTGGCGGTCGTGATCGAAAATCCAGAAAGCCCAGTCGGCGGGCGCGTGGCAAAGACCGCAGTCCGCGCCGAGCTTCTTCTCATGAACATCATCCTCGAGATGACAGTCGACACAGCCCTCCCCGGCATCCTTGAAGCGGGGCGTTTCGTGGCAATCCTCGCAGTCTGCCTCCAGGTGCAACCCAATAAGCGGAAAACTTGTCAGTCCGTGATCGAACAGCACATTTTCGGTCCAGTCAATATCGTTATGGCATGCAGCGCAGTTCTCGCCGAGCTGATCTTCGTGTGCATCATCGTCTTCATGACAGGCATAGCAATCCGTCTCCAGCAAGACCTCATGAACCGGTTTGACATGACAGTCCGCACAGGCGGTATCGGCGTGCGCGCCCGTTAACGGGAATTTTGTGTCGATGTCATGTTTGAACAGCGCATCTGTCCAATTTTCTGACGAATGGCATTCGCCACAGTCCTCGCCATTCAGACCTTCATGCTCATCTTCGTCCAGATGACAGCTTACGCATTCGACTTCCAGCTCCACCTCGAATTTGTTGTCAACATGACAATCGGCACAGGTAATCTTGCCGTGCTTGCCCAACAAGGCAAATGTCGTCTCAAACGCATGATCGAATACGGTTTTCGTCCACGAATTGACCACGTGACAATAGGCGCAGTCCGTCCCGTTCAGGCCCTCGTGCGAGTCATCCGCTTTATGGCAGGCGTAGCAATCGGTCGGCGTATTTTTGTAGCTATGGTCGACATGACAGTCTGTACACTCTGCTTCAAGGTGGCCACCGATCAACGCATAGTCGGCTTCCTTTTCATGATCGTATTCCGTCTCAGACCATTTCGTTGCGCCGTGACAGGCTTTGCAGTCCTCCCCCAACCCCCCTTTATGTTCGTCGTCCTCGGCATGACAATCGAAACATATCGTGGATGCCTCGCGGTATTTCTCGTCAATCGCGTGGCAGTCCTCGCAGGCGACCTCCTGATGCCCCGTCTCCAGCAATAAGTCCGTCAATGCATGGTCGAACGCCTCGGTATCCAGTCCGACAATATCGGCTTCACGACCAACATGATCCGTGTGGCACACAGCGCACATTTGCGTGCTGGCTTCCTCATCTTGACCGTGGTATCCGCGCCGGCTATTGATGTCGTCAGCAATGTCTTCATGACAGTCCATGCATAAGGCCGGCTGCTTGCCGCGCGCAAAGGCGACATGACACTCGCTGCAATCGGATTCGATATCCGCGTGGCCCGCGATGACTTTGCCCGGCATCACGACCGTCTCAAGTTCAATGGCGTGAGCGGCTATGCTCCACTGACACAGGGTCAGGACCAGCGATACAAAGAGGACTCTCACCAGCATACGAGGCATTGTACTCAATACAAATGAACAGCAAGCACATGCACGAGTGCTGAGATCAGCATCATGATGAAAAACGGGACATGAATGATGTGCCAGAGCGAAAACAGACGCTCATAAGCACTAAACCAGGCGACCCGCCGCGCATGGCCCAGATGTGTCTTGAGGAATTTCTGCGTCGCCGATGTCAATCGTTCCCGGTGCTGCGCCACGACCGGCGATGCTACGGACTGCGCAATAAGACGGCGCCGAATCATCCAGCTCAAACGATAATAGAGAAAGCGAGTCTCGAAGCCTAAAACGACGGGCCGGTAGATACTTTCCCACACTGAGTCGGGCGGCGTCAGCACTTGCCTGGACAACTCACTCAATTGCTCGCGGATATCGTCGATAAAACCATCTCGCGAAGAAAGGCTTGCCGAGGAAGCACCCAGCTGTTTGGTCAATTCCCGGAGAGAAGCCTTGCGACCATACAGACCATCATGAATCTGGGCATACAGATAGCGTCCGACGAGCCCGCTGCCGGCGACCAGCAATGTGCAGTAAAGCGCCACCCGCGAATTCAGAGCTTCGACCTGAAAGTTGCAGTGGTACAGAATGATGACAGGCCCGATGATTCCGAACTGCATATGGGTCCGGAACCAATACCTGGTCGGACCGAAATGACGCATGAACCGCAGACGTTTCCGAAATGAATACAGCAATAGCAGGAGCATCGGGACGCCGCCCGCGATGCCGAGCGCATACCCGAGCCCCTGGCCCGGGTCGATCATCATGTCTGCCCTGAATCGCCAGCCGACGTAGATGGCAAACGCGGCCAGCGCAGATCCGATGACTGCCCAGGGCGCGCCGAAAAAGCGCGTCGAAACGCGGGCCCTGCGGCCCTTTTGATCGAGACTCTCCGCCGGCCAGATCGTCGATGCATCGGTCATATCAGGAACCCTTGGTAACGGGCATTTGAATCGCCCGGCGGGAGAATCCCGCCTCTATGGGCTTGCATAAATATGCTTTATTGTGCATCTTAAGCACTATAACGCAACACTCGGCAGCCCTGGGCTCTGATTATGTAAATGCAGGCGTCCTGCCAGAGCGTGAGCCGGCCAGCCCGGAGCGATTATAGACAGGGGCCTTAAAGGGTAATGTGACGGACATCACGCCGGTATGAGAGCCCCGTATTCACACTGCCGTCTCGTCACTCAATCGAGTCGATTTCAGCCGATGCCTGATTCCTCAATGACACTGATCTATATGGTGCCGCTGGCGTTGATCCTGTATTTCTATGTGCGACGCAGTAAAGCGCAGCATTTGGAAAGCGTCCGGGTGCGTGAGGATTCGCGCGCATCGGGCCTCACCGAACCACCCTCTCTGCACCCTGTCATCGACCCGCTCAAATGCATTGGTTGTTCCGCATGCATCAATGCCTGCCCGGAAATGCCCGGGCACCGGGTGCTCGGGCTAATACACGGCAAGGCCGAACTGGTCAGCCCGACAGATTGCATAGGCCATGGCGCGTGCTTTGCGTCTTGCCCGGAAGGTGCGATCAGCCTGGTTTTCGGCACCGAAAAACGTGGTGTTGATATCCCTCACGTCTCAGCAAATTTCGAAACCAATGTTCCGGGACTGTTTATCGCCGGCGAACTCGGCGGCATGGGCTTGATTCGAAATGCGATCGAACAGGGCAGCCAGGCAATGCGGGCGATATCCGGAATGAAGGGAAACACCGAAACCGAAACACTGGACACGCTGATTGTCGGTGCCGGCCCGGCCGGCATATCGGCATCGCTCGCGGCCATGGAACAAGGCCTCAAATACGCAACCATAGAGCAGGATGCGCTGGGCGGAACCGTCGCGCATTTCCCGCGTCGCAAGCTTGTCATGACGGCGCCGGCCAAGCTGCCGCTCGTCGGTCAATTTCGCTTCAAGGACACCACCAAGGAACAATTACTCGAATTCTGGCAGAAGATCGAACGAGATACCGGAGTCAGGATCAGCTACAAGGAAAAAGTCGATTCGATTACCAGGGAAGGTGACAGTTTCGTCATCGTGACCGACAAGCGGCAATATCGCGCCCGCACGGTCCTGCTGGCTATCGGACGGCGAGGTACGCCAAGAAAACTCGAGGTGCCCGGTGAGGAGTTGCCGAAGGTCACCTACCGGCTCGATGACCCGGAGCAGTACAGAGACCAGCGTGTGCTGGTCATCGGCGGCGGCGATAGCGCAATAGAGGCGGCCTGTTCGATCGCCGAAATACCGGGTGCTGTCGTGACGCTATCTTACCGTTCCGCCGCGTTCAGCCGCGCCAAGTCAAAGAATCGCGAGCGCATAGAGGCGGCTGAGAAACACGGGCATGTGACCGTTCTGATGCAGTCACAGGTTCAGCAGATCGAACCGGATCGTGTGCGTTTGACCCAGGGCGGCCGGAACTTCGACATCGATAACGATGCCCTGATCATTAACGCGGGCGGCATCTTGCCGACAGGCTTCCTGCGCGATATCGGCGTCGAGGTTAATACCAAGTTCGGTGAAGCATGATCTCCGTGCGGGGCAAGAAGGTGGTTGACACGTGAACGAAACGAGCACTATTGCCGAAATAGAGTCCCGGCCTGATGTCGGCGCGCAGGATCGGCTGCAACCCTTTTGTATGCAGCCGGTTCACTCAAGCCGCGCGACATTGGTCGGCCGCTGCACGGCGGCCGCAGCCCGATTTTACCGGCCGCTTCGTAACCCCGGCACCACGAATCACACCGCCGCAAATTCGCATCCATTACTGCGCATGCTGAGCCGAACCGGGCTCATCCTGTTGCTAGGATTTGCGCTGAGCAGCTGTCTGAACAAGCCGTCACCCGAGCAGGTGAATGGTTCGCTTGCGAGTGGGATTCCCGACCACTCGGCTTTCGGCGGCACGGCGTGCCTGAGCTGTCACGCTGTCGACCGGCCGGCTCCGCAGATTGACGTGACGACAGGTGCGCCCATCATTCACGGCGGCGACCGCGATTGTGGCGAATGTCACATTGCGGGAGGCGCCAACTGGCGAACCTTTATAGCCTTCAGTCACTCTCCGGTTCCTGAGACGTGTGACAACTGTCACCTCGCATCACGACCCGCCGCTCTTGTAAACAACAAAATGCTCCACACCTATCCGGGCGTCGGGGACTGTGCGGCCTGTCACGCGGCCGGAGCGGGAGTCACCTGGACCAACGCAACCTATGCCCATGAGCCCCTGCCCATCAGTTGCGCCGAATGCCACTCGGCACAGCGTCCGACTCAGGTTGTGAGCGGTTTCTCGCACGACGCCGGCGGCAGAGGTGATTGTGCGGGTTGTCATTTCAATGTAGGCGTGAGCTGGAGCGGCGGCTTCTTCACTCACTCACCTGCGCCGGAGAACTGTTCTGACTGTCATGCGGGCACTCGCCCGACGGGGCCGGTGGGCAATCCGCCGTTCGATCACGCCGTCGCCGGAACCGGCGATTGCAAAAGCTGTCACCTGTTGCCGAGTGCAACGCAAACTGACTGGAGCGGTGGCGGCTTCAGCCACAGCCCGGCCCCTGCCAACTGCATCGACTGTCATCTGGGCAAGCGCCCGGTCGGCCCTGCGGGATTTCCGCCGTTTGATCATGCCAAGGGCGGCACGGGTGATTGCGTCAGCTGTCATCTGCCCAAGAGCGCCACACAGATCGACTGGTCCGGTGGCAGCTTCTCGCACAGTCCTGCTCCGGCCGCTTGCCTGGACTGTCACATCGGCGATCGGCCCACCGGACTGATCGGCAATCCCGCGTTTGATCACGCCATTGCCGGAACGGGCGATTGCACGAGTTGTCACATCGTCAAGAGCGCTACGCAGACAGACTGGAGCGGCGGCAACTTCGATCACAATCCGGCACCGACGACCTGCATCGGCTGCCACCTTGCACAACGCCCGGCGGCGCCGACCAGCACGGGTTTCGATCACTTGACGAACGGCACAGGCGAATGCGCGGACTGTCACCAAAATCCCGGCATTACATGGCAGGGTGCGGCCGGCATCGATCACAGCACGTTACCGCCGGGCACACGCTGCGACAGCTGTCACGCTCCCGAGCGTCCGACCGTTGCCATCGACGTTGCCTGGCCCGGCCACCCCGCTGAGCCGAATCAATTCCTGCATGCCGTGATCGCCGCGACCGATTGCAAGAACTGCCACCTGGACCCCGGCGTCGCCTGGGCGCCCGGCATCTATTTGCACAGTCCGAATCCGGGACAATGCACGGTTTGCCACGTCAATCAGCGGCCCATCGGCCCGGCCGGCTCGCCCATTTTTGATCATGCCCTGGGCGGCTCGGGAGATTGCGTCGAGTGTCATGCCGTGAAGAGTCCGACGAAGACAGACTGGACGGGTGGTAATTTCACCCACACGAGCGCCATCACGGCTTGCGCAACCTGCCACGAGTATCGGCGGCCGACGGGACCGGTCGGCTCACCGCCGTTCGATCACGCAATTTCAGGCACGGGCGATTGCAAGAGTTGCCATGCGATGAAGAGCGCAACGCAGACCGACTGGACGGGCGGAAATTTCAGCCACGTACCCAAGCCGACGACCTGTTCGGGCTGCCACATCGGCCAGAAACCCGCGGCCGCTGTGCGCGGGACCGGTGTTTCAACGGACGGCAGGACCTACCAGAATGATTTCCTGCACAATCTGGTTGCCGGAGACTGCGTCAGCTGCCATATCGTGAAGAGCGCGACGCAAACGGACTGGACCGGGGGCAGCTTCAGCCACAGTCCGGTACCGGGAAGCTGTACGACATGCCATACCATCACCAAACCGGCGCCCAACGCTTCTGCCTTTGACCATTCGCAGCCGGGACTCAGTGATTGCAAGAGTTGCCACGCATTTGCCGGACAAAAGTGGACCGGTGCCTCGGCAATTCCATCGGTTGTTGTGCTTACACCACCGAGCGGCAAATCATCCTGGGGCAATATCACGGCGCCTCACCCTGTCATTGATTCGGCAAAAACGGGCATTACGTGCGCGTCCTGTCATGGCACAAACACGAGCGCAAAAATTATCGACTACGATCACTTGTATCCGGTGACCGGTGTCAAGTGTGTCTACTGTCACTACAAAGGACAAACAGAAACATCGGCTTCAGTCACGACCAAGGATCACAGAAGCACCAGTAACACAAAGGACTGCAATAACTCCGGCTGTCACCGGCCGAGTTATCCAACCTGGAACGCATCAACGACAAAATTTTCGGGCGGAAAATGGGATGAGCCGTAACGGAATGCTGAACAGGCCCGGCCGGACCGCCCATGGCAAATCGTCAGCGAGCTGCCTGGTTAAACGCGTGATGCCGGGGCGCCTGAAGCCCGGAGTGTGCATTTCAGGTTATTCATTCCGGCCGGGAGATGACGGCAGCCCGCTGCCACCGACCGGCCAAATGGTTTCCAAAGCGTTGCCGCTCGGAACGGGAGTTCACCATTAACACCAACCAAAAACGATCGTTTGCGTTGTTCCTCGCCGCGAGTATCGGATGTCTTGCGCTGGTCACGGGAAGCGCATTCGCTGAATCGAACGCCCGTTCCGGGTTTGACCATTTCACCACCGGCTGGCCCCTCGATGGCGCTCATCGACGCGCAGATTGCGAAAGCTGCCATGTCGCGGGCATTTTCAAGGGAACGCCTCGCCAATGTGTTGCGTGCCACAGCCAGGCCGGCCTTGTGAAAGCGACGCCGGTGCCGCTCAAACACATTCGATCGACCACCCAGTGCCAGGAGTGTCATCGCGAGGCCAGTTGGGCGCCGGTCTTCAAGGTAGACCACACGCAGGTTCTGGGCAGTTGTCGTAGTTGCCACAACAACATGGGCGTCGCGGGCAAGCCGCCCGATCACCCGACTGCATCCAATCAGTGCGAGTTGTGCCATCGCACGAATACCTGGTTGATCATCGCCCTCGATGCGCCGGAATCGCCGGCGAACACGCGGGTTGCCGCGACGACAAAAATACCGCCGACCGGAGACTGGCATTTCTCAACAGCGTCGATCTGTGCAATTGCTGCCATCGCACCTGCGGCTGAATGTCGCTAGAAATAATGCGGCCCTGGCAACCTTCCGGCACCGGCTTCGCCCGCCTGATCAGCCGGGCCTGTTACTGCATCGTCAGCGCCAACCAGCGCAGCACTTGCAGAATGCACATTGTTACCCGTGGACTTGCTGACTGGCTGCTGACCGGTTTGCTTGCCTTCGCCTGGGGCACGGCCCTTGCGGCGCAGGCCGAGATCATCGTCACACAGATCGCGAAATCCGGCGATACGACCGAAGTGGTCATCCGCTTCGCGTGTCCGAACCGGTTCCTGCACCAATTGCCGATAACCGCGGCCGCGCGCAGCGAGATCACGCTCATGCGCATGGATCGGTGCGCAGCGGATTCCATCAGCGAGGCCACCCGGCCGCCGGGCCGGGAGCTGGCTGCCCTGGAGGAAATTGAGTACACGGCCCGAGGCGGCACCGAGGCAATACTGCGGCTGCAATTCAACCGCGCCGTGCTGCTCACGGTCGACCAGACCAGCGACCTGCGCAGTCTGCGACTGCTGGTGAAAGCGCCATCGGAACCGGTGCCGGTGAAGAGGTCAGCGCCGTCTCAGCCGGCGGCGGATGCGACTCTCACTGCTGCCGCAGAAAGCGCGGCGCTGATTGCCCGTGCGGAGGCCCGCGCAAAAGCAGCGGTGAGCCGAACCAAGCCGGTCGCGGCATCGGTCACGCCTTTGTTTGCGCTAAACCTGTACTCGACGAAAGAGCGCATAGATCCCGGCGGCGAAGGCGCCGGCGTCGCGCCAAGCGGGCAGATTCTTTACATGACGAAAACGCAGGTTGATGACCAGGTATGGCATCGTCTGCGACTGGGGTTCTTCGCGACCGAAGACGAGGCGCACTCGGCCTGGCTGGTTCTGCGCGGCCGCTACCCACAAGCGTGGGTTACCACGGTGTCCCTGGCAGAACGCGCCACGGCGGTGGCTGGCTCCGGGATTACGAACGCGGAGTCGAACCGGATAACGGCGACCGTCGCCGGCCAGGGGCCGGCGACGCTGAGCGAACCCGAAGTCACTGAACTGCTCTCACAGACGCGCGCGGCAATCATCGGCCAGGACTATCCGCACGCTATCGAACTCACATCACGAATTCTGGAAGACTCATCGGGCTTCGAGACCGCTGCGGCGCGCGAATTGCTGGGCATCGCCCGCGAACGTAACGGCGAAATCGAGCTTGCTGTTGCGGAATACCAGCGTTACCTCGACGATTACCCGGACACCGACGACACCGCACGCGTCAGGCAAAGGCTGGCGGCGCTCACGATGGCACGCGAGAAGCCAGAGCAAATCAGCCGCGACGACCGGGCGACGGCAGCTCGGGCGAGCCCCTGGGACACGACCGGCAGTTTCTCCCAGCACGTCCTCTACAATTCCAGCGACCTTGGCGGCCAGGGTGGCTGGATGTCGCAGTCGGTATTTCTCACGGATGGCGATTTCGTGTCGCGTTATCGCGGCAAGCGGTTTACGTTTTCGACCAGGACCACCGCAGCCTATCGGTACAACATCGACGAACCCGAATGGGGCGCCGGCAGCCAGTCCCGCTTCTACAACCTGTACGTGGATCTGCAGGATTGGGAGTCGGGGCTCAGTGGCAGGCTGGGCCGCCAGAGGATACAGACCGATGGCGTACTGGGCCTGATCGACGGGTTGCACGTGTCCTGGCAAATGCAGCCAGATATTCGCCTGAACGTCACCGCGGGATATCCAGTCTATACATCCGCCGACGGGCCCGACACCGACCGGACGCTTTATGGTGCCAGTGTCGATTTCACCAACTTGCCGGGCGGCCTTGAGACCAACGTGTTCATCAACACCCTGACGATAGACGGCATCGAGAACCGGCAGTCCGTGGGTAGCCAGGTCCGTTACATCGACGACCGCAGTTCACTGATCGGGGCCATCGACTACGACATCGGATTCAACAAGGTTGTCAGCTTTAACCTGCTCGGCAACCGGTCCTTCGACAGCGGACTGACGGTCAGCGCCTCCGCCGATTACCGCAGGTCCCCGTTGCTCACGACGGAGAACGCTCTCATCGGCCAGACAGTCGGCACTGTCGATGAGCTACGCCAATCACTGACAGAGGAACAGATTCGCGATCTCGCGCTGGACCGTTCCGGCGAGATGCTGACCTACTCCCTCGGTTTTTCCCGACCGCTTGCAGAGCGATGGGAGGTCAACGGGGACTTCATGTTCACTCAGTTGGCCCAGGGGCCAGGGTCCGGCGGCGTCCTGGCGCTGCCGGACTCCAGTGACGAGTATTACGTATACGCCAGCCTGGTCGGATCCAGCCTGTTGACCGAGGGTGATGTATCCATTCTCGGTCTGCGCTACGGGGATACTTACGCCACCCGCATTTACTCCGTCTACCTGGACTCCAGGTATCCCGTTACGCACGGATGGCGACTGAACCCCCGGCTGGAGATTTCACAGCGGGAGATCATCATTGATGGCTCCACGGAATGGTTGCTGATACCCAGCCTGCGACTTCAGTACCGCTTTGCAGGCCACTACGAAATCGAGCTTGAGGGCGGCGGCGAACGGGGCAGCCGCACCGGCGGTGTGGTGGATACCGATACCACGAACTACTACATCTATCTGGGCTACCGGGCGGATTTCTGATGCGCGTGCTGTTCATTCGAATGCTGGTCGGGGTGCTGCTCGGCACGCTTTTCGGCGGCTGCGCCGGGAAACGGACGCATTCCGAAGTCCGGCAATACCTGGAAGAGGTAACAGGCACCAGTGTCACTTATGTCAGAGCTCCCATTACGTTTCTGCACGAAGCACCCGGACTCGCATCAAGCGGCTGCGACTACATCTATCTCGCTCCGCTGGCCTTCAGTCGGGGCGGCGAGCGTTCCTTCTGGCTGTGGCTCGGCGTCTGGAGCACGGTGGATCGAAAGGCCCGTAACGAACGCGCGAGTCCGCTAAGCATTGGCCCAATCCGGATTCTGGCAGACGGTGAGCCCATGGAGCTGAACCTGCAGTCCGCTGAGTCCAACCCGGCCGGCATTCGCCGGATGCCGTACTCGACGCCCGTAGCTACGAACCGGGAGTATCTGGCTCGGATCACACACAGTCAGCTCGATCGGCTGGGTCATGCGCGCGTACTGGTGCTGACCGACAGCCCGGCCGGGAGGATGACCCGAATCTGGCGCAGCGATGATCGCGCCGCCGCCGTGCTGGGCGGTTTCACAGAATGAGCAGGCAGGGAGTTGTCCCGGTCGGAGCACCACAGGAGTCAAAAAACTAAGCCCCTGAACTGACACACAGAGCCGGACAACGGCAATATGGTTATTCTTCGGTCCACTGGATTGCATCGACAGGCATTTCGAACGGGAACCGGAATTTAGTAAACAGTGGTCCCGCCAGAAGATGCGAGACCAGAAGACCGACCACGATGCCTAAATAATTTGCGCGGAATATAGAGAGCTGATTTTCTGAAATGAAACATGTCGATGAGCCAGAATAATAAATCGACAATTCTAAAAGCGTTTCGTCTGCTGTTGCAGCCGGTCGTGCGTATCCTCGTGCGCAGCGGCGTGACCTGGAAAGAAGCGGCCGAGGCCTGCAAGACCACGTACGTGGAAGTTGCGTCCAGAGAATTCGGGCTGCACGGGCGGCCGACCAATATGTCTCGCGTGGCGATCATGACCGGACTCGGTCGTCGTGACGTGAGTCGAATACGCAAGTTGCTCGATGCCGAACAGCCCGTCGATTTCGGCCGGATCAACAATGCCACCCGCTTGTTGACCGGCTGGCACCTGGATGTCGACTATCTCGATGAATCGGGTCAACCGAAGGAACTGCCGTTTGCAGGCACTGAGCCCGGTTTTACCGCGCTGGCACGGAAATATGCCGGAGACATCGCCCCGATAACGATGTCCAGAGAATTACAGAGAGTCGGAGCCGTTCTGGAACTGGACGACGGAAGGCTGCGGGTATTGAAGCGTTTCTATATGCCGCTGACGATCGATGCCGATGCCGTGCTGCGCGGCGGAAGCGTCCTTAAGGATCTGGGCAATACCATCGACTACAATCTAATGCGCGACGTTGACGCCTTGACGCGATTCGAGGGGCGGGCAACGAATGCAAATGTTCGCAGTGTCGATGCCGTTCAATTCCGGGCTTTCCTGGAGGAAGAAGGACAGTCTTTTCTTGAACGGGTCGATGAGTGGCTGGCGAGGCACGAGCCGCCTGTGGACACCAAAAGAAGATATAAAACAACGCGACTCGGCGTCGGAATTTATCAAATTCAGGATGACGATCAAAAACCGGATAAGTGACATGAAAACATTGAGCGTAATACTTTTTTCGGTTTTTTTAGGTGCGTTCGCAGTGCTGTCGGGTTGCGATTCGGACGGAAACAGCGTTGCGGGAATAGACCGCGGCGGCCTGCGCGGCGTTTTCGGGTCTATTACCGGATTCGGCAGCGTCATCGTCAACGGCGAGCACTACGAAACCGATTCGGCCGCAATCCGCGTCAATGGCGCGCCGGCTGCTATCGGCGACCTGGAGGTTGGCTATGTCGTGGCCATTCAGGCGAACCTGCCGCAAAGTGATTCATCGTCGCGGGCAGTCACCATTGAATTTGCCCATATTGTCATCGGACCTATGTCGGCGGTTGTCGCAGCCGAAAACCGGATCACGGTACTCGGTCAAAGCGTTTCGGTTTCCGATACCACGGCCTATGGTCCGGGCATCAACCCGGCATCCATAGACGGCCTGTCCGCATTGCCGGTGGACACGGTGTTGCGTGTCAGCGGATTCAACGGCACGGACGGCGAAGTGCTGGCAACACGCATCGAATCTGGCGCCTCCGGGTCCGGTCTCGAGGTGACCGGTATTGTTGCGGATCTGAATTCATCTCTGCAGACCTTCAGGATCGGCGGACTCACCGTCAATTATGGTCTGGCAAATCTGCAGGGGTTTTCAGACGGACAGCCGCAGGAAGGTAACCGGATTAATGTAGAGGGCTCGCTCGATTCGGGCGGCGTGCTGGTGGCAAGCGAACTGGAACTCAAGGAGATCAAACTCGAAGTTGATGAAGGAGATGAATTCGAGATCGAGGGCCTGATTACTGCAATCCTTTCGGCAACACGTTTCAGTGTATCCGGTGTTACGGTCAGCATTGATGATCAGACCGTCTTCGAACATGGCGATGCCTCAATGCTGGATCTGAACGTCCGCGTCGAAGTGGAAGGGCGTTTCGAAGATGACATATTCAGGGCAGAAGAAGTCGAATTCAGACCGAATGGTTCACTGCGAATTGAAGCCGGCGTCGATTCGGTAAATCCGCTGAGCGTACTCGGCATTGTCGTGCAGACCAACAGCCAGACCATCTTCGAAGACAAGTCGCCGGCCGAGTTGCGGCCTTTCTCGCTTGCCGATATTGATCCGGCCGATCCGCTGCGGATTACCGGCTACGAATCGCCGACGACGCCGGGCGTCATTATCGCGACCGGCATCACTCGGACGGAACCGCTGGAAGGGCTGAAGCTCAGGGGCATAGCCGAGAACGTCTCGGCGCCGGAGTTTTCAATACTCGGCGTTCTCGTGATCACCGACGATGACACCGACATCGAGGACAATTTTTTTGCGAACGCCGAAGGGCGCCTTGTTGAAGCACATGGAAGCACGGTCAGCGGATCGTTTGTCGCAGATAAGGTGGAGTTTGAGGACTAGCCGAACTTCGTTCATTGTCCACCGGTTGTCGCCCGGGAGAATTGGCGCGACCGACGGCTAAAATTGCCGGGCATTCATGGGGCCGCTATGGCGCCGGTTAACACCCACCGCCGGCACCATTCAGTCCAGCAGCCGGCGTGCCTGCTGCAGGTGTGGTTCGTCCAGCATTCGTCCGTCGAGTGCGATCACACCGGCATCGCCCGCCGCTGCAAACGCCTGCACGACTCGTCGTGCATAGGCAATCTCCTCCGCCGACGGCGTGAACACGTCATTGATGATCGGCACCTGGGAGGGATGGATCGCGAGCATACCGGCGAACCCCTGCTGTCGGGCACGCGTCGCGATCTGCCGCAGACCGTCATCGTCATTGAATTGACTGTAGATCGTCTCAAGCGCCGGCACGCCGGCCGCCGCCGCGGCCAGCAGCGCCAGCGATTGCACGTGCTCGAAGACCGACAGCCAGCGACCCCGCTCATCACGTGTGCGGGTTGCACCGATGCACACACTCAGATCTTCGGCACCCCAGGTCAGCGCCCGTAACCGCGGCAGTTCGGGGGCATAACTGCCGAGCCGGAATACGGCGTCCGCGGTCTCGGTGACCAGCGCGATGATGCCGATTTGCCCGCTTTCCGGCCCCTTTTCATGTCCGGCGGCCGCCTCCAGCTCATCCAGCCGGCCCGCGAGCGCCACAACCTGCGCCGCCGAGCGCGCCTTGGGCAGCATGATGCCGTCCGGTCCGGCGTGTGCCACGGCAGCCAGATCCAGCGCGGCTGCGTCGGTGTCGAGCGCGTTAATGCGCACCCAAACCTGCTGCGCGCGGCCTTCCTTGCGATGCAGCAGGAGGTCGGCGACTTGGCGCCGGGCCTCAGCCTTGCGTTTCGGGGCGACGGCATCCTCAAGATCCAGAATGATGGCATCGGCATCCGTCGTCAGCGCCCTGGCCAGCTTGCGTTCGCTGTCGCCCGGTATGAAGAGCAAAGAACGTAACATCTCAACCCGCCTCTGTGCGCCGTGGACGGCAACGCGCATGCCGATTCCGAGTGTGCCCGCGGCATCGTGCATGGCGTGGCCAGTCTCTCACAGATCCGGGCCCACGCAGCCTCCCCCGTGACCCGGCTCCGGGGAATAAAGTTCCGGAATTCGTCATATCGTGAGAATATGGTCATTGGCGACCACGCGGCAAGTCATCGACCTGCCTCGTCAAAGGAGATGTCGGTATCGTGGCGATAACAGACTTCGATTTTGATCTGGGTGACGACATCCACCTGTTGCGCGCGACTCTGGAGCGGTTCTGTGCCGAGCGGATCGCCCCGCGCGCCGCCGAAATCGATCGATCCAATCGTTTCCCGCGCGATCTGTGGCCCGAACTCGGCGCGCTGGGCGTGCTGGGCATCACGGTCGACACGCAATACGGCGGCGCGAGCCTCGGTTACCTCGCCCACGTCATTGCCGTCGAAGAGATCAGCCGGGCCTCCGCCTCCGTCGGGCTGTCCTACGCGGCGCACTCCAACCTGTGCGTAAACCAGATCAGCCTGTGGGGAACCGCTGAACAGCAACGCAGGTATCTGCCGCCGCTCGTCAGCGGCGAGCACGTCGGCGCGCTGGCGATGAGCGAGACCGGCGCCGGCTCGGACGTCATGGGCATGCGCACCCGCGCGGTCCCGAACGGCGATCACTACATCCTGAACGGATCGAAGATGTGGATTACGAACGGACCCGAGGCGGAAACACTGGTTGTCTATGCCGTGACCGATCCGGACGCAGGCTCGGATGGCCTGACCGCATTCATTATCGAAAAGAGCATGCCGGGATTTTCGACGGCGCAGAAACTCGACAAGCTGGGCATGCGCGGTTCGGACACCTGCGAACTCGTATTCAACGACTGCATCGTGCCGACAAAAAACGTACTGCATATCGAAGGCAAAGGCGCCGAAGTCCTGATGCGGGGACTGGACTACGAGCGCGTCGTCCTTGCCGGCGGCTCGCTGGGCATTATGCGCAGCTGCATGGACATCGTTTTGCCGTATGTCCACGAGCGCCATCAGTTCAACGCGCCGATCGGCACCTTCCAGCTCATGCAGGGCAAGATCGCCGACATGTATGCGACGATGAACAGTTCGCGCGCCTATGTCTATGCCGTGGCCAGGGCCTGCGACCGCAATCAGACTACTCGCTTCGACGCCGCCGCCTGCATCCTGCTGGCGGCGGAAAAGGCGACCGAGATGGCGTCGCAGGCCATCCAGGCACTGGGCGGCAACGGATACACGACGGAGTATCCGGCCGAGCGTCTGCTGCGGGATGCGAAGCTGTATGAAATCGGCGCGGGCACCAGCGAGATCCGGCGCATGCTCATCGGTCGCGAACTCTTTGCGGCAAGCCGATGAAGGGGCGCTACTACGAAGAATTCTACGTCGGTCAGCTCATTCCGCATGCGTTACGGCATACGATCACGCAGGACGACAACGAAGCCTTTTCGATATTTACGCATAATCTGTCGCCGTTGCATCTCGATGCCGAATTCATGAAGACGAGTGAGTTTGGCCGGCCGATCGTCAACAGCTGCCTGACGCTGAGCCTGATGGTGGGCATCTCGGTAGCCGACACGACGATGGGCACGGCAGTGGCCAATCTCGGCTGGGACGAGGTGCGATTTCCCGCGCCGGTATTTCCGGACGACACCCTGCATTTCGAAACGGAGGTCATACACCTGCGCGACAGCCGGTCACGCCCGACGGCCGGCATCGTGACGCTCCTGCACCGGGGGTTCAACCAGCGCGATGAAATGATCGCCTCGTGTAAGCGTTTTGCACTGATGAAAAAGCGCCCGGCCGACCAGGATGCACCAGATCCGCGGCTTCAGCCTGACTGAATCTCAACGCCACACCGGCGCCGAAGACTTATGACGCAATTCAAATCAAAAATTGATCCGACAGCCAAAGATTTTCAGCAGAACATGGCGATTAATCGATCGCTGGCCGACGATCTGCACCGCATCACCGCGGCGGTTCAGGCCGGCGGATCGTCACGCGCCCGGGAACGTCACGTGCAGCGCGGCAAGCTGCTGCCGAGAGACCGGGTATACAAGCTGTTGGACGCGGATTCCCCGTTCCTCGAGATCGGCGGGCTCGCGGCGCACGGCGTGTACGATGCCGATCTGCCGGGGGCCGGCCTGATCTGCGGCATCGGTCGCATTCACGGCGGCGAGTGCATGATCGTCGCCAACGATGCGACGGTCCGCGGCGGCACCTACTACCCGCTGACCGTCAAGAAACACCTGCGCGCACAGGAGATTGCGCTCGAAAACCATTTACCCTGCCTCTACCTCGTTGACTCGGGCGGCGCCTATCTGCCGCTGCAGGACGGCGTCTTTCCGGATCGCGACCATTTCGGCCGTATCTTCTATAACCAGGCCCGGCTGTCGGCACTGAACATCGGCCAGATCGCCGTGGTCATGGGATCCTGCACGGCCGGCGGCGCGTATGTCCCGGCGATGTGCGACGAAACGATCATCGTCAGGAATCAGGGCACGATCTTCCTGGCCGGGCCACCGCTCGTGAAAGCCGCGACCCGCGAGGAGGTCGATGCGGAGACGCTGGGCGGCGGCGACATGCATACACGGGTCTCCGGCGTCGCCGATCACCTGGCCGACGATGACGCACACGCGTTGTCGATTGCACGGAGCATCGTCGCGACGCTGAACCGGACCGGCCGGAGTCCGATCGCACAACAACCAATCAACGAGCCCGCTTTCGCCGCCGATGAACTCTACGGCATCGTGCCGCGCGACATGCGCCAGCAATACGATGTCCGGGAGCTTATCGTGCGCATTGTCGACGGTTCGGCCTTCGACGAATTCAAGGCGCTGTTCGGCCCGACTCTGGTCTGTGGTTTCGCGCGCGTGTGCGGATACCCGGTCGGTATCGTCGCGAACAACGGTATTTTATTTTCCGCATCGGCGCAGAAGGGCGCGCATTTCATCCAGCTCTGTAATCGACGCGGAATCCCGCTGGTCTTTCTGCAGAACACGATGGGCTTCATGGTCGGCAGTCAGGTCGAACGCGGCGGTATTGCCAAGGACGGCGCCAAACTGGTCACGGCCGTCTCTTGCACCCGGGTGCCGAAGTTCACCGTCATCATTGGCGGGTCGTTCGGCGCGGGCAACTACGGGATGTGCGGACGGGCCTACGGCCCCCGTCAGCTATGGATGTGGCCGAATGCCCGGATCGCGGTCATGGGCGGCGAACAGGCCGCGATGGTGCTGGCGATGATCCGGCGCAGTGCGCTGGAAGCCCGTGGCGAGACCTGGTCCGCCGAGGAGGAGCGCCGCTTTACCGAGCAGACGCTGGCCGACTACGAGCACCAGAGTCAGCCCTACTACGCGAGCGCGCGACTCTGGGACGACGGCATCATTGACCCCGTGGACACGCGCCGGGTGCTGGGTCTCGGGTTAACGGCGGCATCGAATGCGCCGGTCCCCGCAGAAACGCCGTTCGGTATTTTCCGTATGTAACGACCGGGAGCGCAAGGATCGCAATATGACGCCATCGGACCACGACACCACTCGCCCGGCGGCGGCCCGGGCGGTCGCCTCATTCGAGATCTGCCACACCCAATACCTCGATGCCGAGGGCGCCGTCCTGCATCCGCTGCCCGCGTTTGCCCGCGAGCCAAAGTCGCTGATTCCGCTGTATCGCCGGATGGTGCTTGCCCGCGTATTCGACGCCAAGTGCATCTCGCTGCAGCGGACCGGGCAGCTCGGCACCTATTCATCGGGGCTCGGGCAGGAGGCAACGATGGCCACTATCGGTCACACCATGCAGCCGGAAGACGTATTGCTGCCGTCCTATCGCGAAACCGCCGCACAACTGGCGCGCGGCGTGCGCATGACCGAGATCCTGCTGTACTGGGGCGGCGACGAGCGCGGTTCCAATTTCGCGGTGCCGACGCGGGACTTCCCTGTTTGCGTACCGGTGGCAACGCATGCGTTGCATGCCGTCGGTGTCGCATATGCCATGCAGTATCGGGCGGAACCACGGGTCGCGGTCTGCGTGCATGGCGACGGCGCGACATCCAAGGGAGATTTTTACGAGGCGATGAATATCGCCGGGGTCCGGCAATTACCCGTCGTCTTCGTCGTCAGCAACAACCAGTGGGCCATCTCGACGCCGCGCCGCGCGCAGTCGGCCGCCGCGACCCTCGCGCAAAAGGCCATCGCCGCTGGCATCGACGGCGAACAGGTCGACGGCAACGACGCCATCGCCATGCGCGACTGTATGGAACGCGCACTGACCAAGGCGCGGACCGGCGGCGGCCCCCACCTGATCGAGGCACTGACCTATCGGCTCGGCGATCACACGACGGTCGACGATGCCAAACGGTATCGCGACGAAGGCGAGGTCGAAGCGGCCTGGCAGCGCGAACCGGTCCGGCGTCTGCGGCAGTTCCTCGCGCGCGAAGCCGGCTGGACCGACGATGACGAAGCCAGGCTGCAGACCGAGTGCGCCGCACAGGTCGAGCAGGCCGTCGCGGAATATCGGGCCGTGCCGCCTCAACCGCCCGAGGCCATGTTCGATTATCTGTTCGCAACCCTGCCGATCCGGTTGCGGGCGCAACGCGAGGAAGTTCTGCAGCGGGGCCGGCACCATGACTGAACTGACCCTTGTCGAAGCCGTGACCCGGGCGCTGGCCTGGGAAATGAACGCGGATCCGGCCGTCATCGTGCTCGGCGAGGATGTCGGGTTGAACGGCGGCGTGTTCCGCGCGACCGCGGGCCTGCAGGAGCGCTTCGGCACACAGCGCGTCATCGACACGCCGCTGGCCGAAACGCTGATCGCCGGCATGAGCGTCGGCATGGCGGCCGAGCACCTCAAACCCGTCGCCGAGATCCAGTTCATGGGTTTTATCTACCCGACCATCGATCATATCCTCAGTCACGCCGGACGCCTGAGGACACGCACGCGCGGCCGGCTGACCTGCCCGATGGTGTTGCGCGCGGCCTTCGGCGGCGGCATTCACGCGCCCGAACATCACTCCGAAAGCACGGAGGCGCTGTTCGCCCATATACCCGGCATCCGCGTCGTGATTCCGTCCTCGCCGGCACGCGCCTACGGCCTGCTGCTCGCGGCCATTCGGGATCCTGATCCTGTCGTCTTTCTGGAACCCAAGCGCCTGTATCGAATGTTGAAACAGCCGGTCGCCGATGACGGCGAGGCGCTGCCGCTGGATGTCTGTTTCGTGCTGCGCGAAGGAACCGACCTGACACTGGTGAGCTGGGGCGCGATGATCGTCGAGACGCTGGCGGCCGCGGACCGACTCGCGGCAGAGGGTATCAGCGCCGAGGTCATCGATGTGGCTACGATCGCTCCGCTGGATATCGACAGCATTCTCGAGTCGGTCGCCAGGACGGGTCGTTGCGTAATCGTGCACGAGGCGGCGCGCAACAACGGCGTCGGCGCGGAAATCGCCGCCGAACTGGCCGACAAAGGCCTGTTGTCCCTGCTGGCGCCGGTTGCACGCGTGACCGGATACGACACGATCATGCCGTTGTACCAATTGGAAAACGATTACCTGCCCGATACCGCACGCATCGTCGCGGCGGCCCGACAGACCCTGGAGGTTACATGACCGTCTTTAAACTACCCGATCTCGGCGAGGGCCTGCAGGACGGGGAGATCATCGAGTGGCACGTCGCGGCCGGTGACAAGGTCGCGGTGGATCAGCCGTTGCTGTCGGTCGAAACCGCCAAAGCCATCGTGGAAATACCGAGTCCGAAGGCCGGGCGGGTGCAGAAACTGTTCGCCGGCGTCGGCGACATCGTCCCGGTCGGCGGCCCGCTGGTCGAATTCGCGTCCGGCAACAACGAGCGGGCGGATGCCGGCACCGTGGTCGGGCGCGTCGAAGCCGGACAGCGCGTCACCGTCGATGCGGCAACATCGGTTGGCCAGGCCGCCGCGGGACTCAAGGCGGTGCCCGCCGTTCGTGCGGCGGCTAAAAAACTGGGCGTCGACCTGTCGGTCGTGACGCCGACCGGACCGAACGAGACGATCACGATGACAGACGTGCAGCGGGTCGCCCGCATCCTCGCCGAAGTCGGCCCGATGGAACCGCTGCGCGGCGTGCGGCGGGCGATGGCACTCAGCATGGCCCAGGCGCACGCCGAAGTCGTCCCGGTCACCGTGACCGGCGATGCCGACGTGCAGTCGTGGCGCGCGGAGGAAGACATCACGCTGCGACTCGTTCGGGCGATCACCGTGGCGTGCCGTGCGGAACCGCCGCTGAATGCCTGGTACGACGGACGCGCAATCGGGCGCCGGGTGCTGGAAAAAATCCACCTGGGTATCGCCGTCGATACGCCCGACGGATTGTTCGTGCCGGTGCTGCGCGATGTGGCGAACCGGGATCTGGATGATCTGCGCGCCGGCCTCGAAGCATTGAAACGCGACGTCCGGCAGCGCACGATCCCACCCGCCGAAATGCGTGGTTACACCTTTACGTTATCGAATTTCGGCGCCCTCGGCGGCCGCTATGCGAGCCCGGTAGTCGTGCCACCGACGGTCGCGATCCTCGGCGCCGGGGCCGCGCGGGACGAAGTCGTACCGGTCGATGGCCGACCCGCCGTGCACCGCATGCTGCCGCTGTCGCTGTCTTTTGATCATCGCGCCGTGACCGGCGGCGAGGCCACCCGGTTTCTGACGGCGGTCGTCGGCGACCTGGAGCAATCGACATAGCACTGACTGAGCGGCGGAGGTTGGCGCCCGTAAATTGGTGTCTGACACCAATTTACGCATCGTCTGGAGAGATACGGCGACCATTCCCCGCCGGCCGGCCTGATCATCGATGTTTACGAGTATCACGCATAAAAAAAGGGACCTCTCGGTCCCTTTTTTTATTTCGGTGTACGCGGCGAAAATCACCTGCGGATTATTGGCCGTATGCGATATTGTATGTCGTCGCAACGTTATAGGCGGTCTGCGTATTGTGCCCCTGCAGGCTGCCGGAACTCGGGCTACCGTCATCGTGCTTCGCCTCCAGGATCTGCGCAATATTGCCGGGGATCTGGCCGAAAACGATGGTCAACCCGGCGAGGCTATAGTCGTTAAAGCCGATACCGAGCATACCGCCAAACGCATTCGAGGGTTGCTGGTAACTCGCAGCGGTATTGTTGACCGGCCCCTTGATTAGCCCGGAGCCCCTGAGATGCTTCCACACCTTGCGCGTTTCCTGAGTGTTGGTCGTGCTGTTCCACGTGCCCTGAATAACACCGTTGCCGTTGCCGTTGTCGGTTCCGGCCCAAGTGCCCGCGAACCGCGTCGAAGCGGCCGGATCGTCACCCGGCAGCACGCCATAGCGATCCTGGTACGCAAGTATCGCCGCCGTGATGCCCTTGAAGTCCGTATCGATCTTGCTGACCTTGGCATTGGTAATCATTTCCTGACCTTTCAGGACTCCACCGAGTAAAAGGCCAATAATGACCAGCACGATGGCGATCTCAACCAGAGTGAAACCTGACTGTCTGTGAAAATCTTTCATTGTTCCATTCCTGTTCGCTAACCGGGGTCAGCAGATACTAGGTGCACTCCGGGATCCGATCTGTTACTGACGGGTTCAACACTATGTAAATTATTGCGAATATAGTCCTCGGGTATTGGGCACCGGTTCACATAATCGCTATGACCGGCCAAAATGAGCCAAATCTGTGACTCAGTTCCGATTTCCACTTTTCTCATGGCAGCTGCCCGGCGCTGACGAGGCGACCGTAGAGCGCGTGTTGACTGATCCATGTGACCAGATCGTCAAACTCCGCGCCGGGTGCCGCTGAGCGCGTGCGCAAGACCCAGACGCCGTCGGCGGCCACCGGATAGTTTTGCGCCGTCGGTCCGCCGCCAAGCGTCGCACCGACATTTTCCTGCTGGTCAGCAGAGGTAAAGGCGGCCCAGTCCTTGCCCATCGAATAGATCACTACCGGCGCCGTGGCGGTCGTTGTCGTGGCCGCTCCGGCGCAGGCCGAAGCGGTACTTCCGAGCGCCGTCGTGCAGACATCGAGGTCTGGCGCGAGATTTGCAATCTGTACGTTACGCATTTCGCCAGGCACCACGAAATCCCAATTCGAGTCTCCATCAGCATCGCTGGCACTGACCGAATAGCGCACCGGGTTGCTCCAGGCATCCAGCAGGAGCTGGTCACGATTCTGCGCACCGAGCAGGCCCAGAGTCACGGCCGGAACAAATCCGTGTTGCCGGGTGCAACCGCCACCGGCGACCGACGCTGTCCCATTGCTCGCGGGTGTCGCCGGGCATGGCAGCGCACCATTCGCCAGCGCATAACCGACCAGCGCCTCGCGAACCTCGAGGAGTGTCTTGCGCGTTGTCGAGAATTTCTGGTCATCGATTTTCGCACTGAGTGGCAACATCAGCCCGCCGAGCAACAAGCCAACAATCAACAGTACGACCGCCATCTCGATGAGGCTGAAGCCCGTCTGTCCCGACCTGGTTGTTGAAATCAGCATGCGCTTACACTCAAATTTGCGTCCAGACAGTACAACAGGTCGTTGAAAGCCGGCCCGGCGACCGCCGATTCATAGTCCACGGTTCCGGCAAACAGCGGGTGGTTTGTCGCGTTCCGGCCCTCGAGGTAATTGCCGACCACACCTTTTGTGTCCGAATCGGTGGGCGGTTCGTCACGCACCTGACCCAGGGCCCGCAGGCGCCGGCCCGAGAACATGACGATTGCAGACCACGGACCACCACCGTTGACGGTCAGACAATTTGTGCAGACCGTCGGCACCGCTGCATCCGGTCGAAATTCATCCGCGACCGTATAGAAAAAGTGATCTTTCCAGTCCTGCCACAGGACCTGCATGGCCGCCGTCCAGCCCGGCACGGCACTGCCGTTACAGTCCCTCAGGACACGGGTGATCGCGTTGGCGGTCTGTGCGCTCGAGTCATTGATGGTGTCCGGGAGCCGGCCGCTCAGGACGCCGGTCGCCGTATCGTTATACAAACCGGTGCTGCGGTAATTGGTCAGATTGACGGGCGCGGGCCATGGGAGGCGCCGGTCGGTCGGCCCGCCGGGATTGTTCATGCCGTAGTCGGCAATGCACGCTGCGACCGTCGCAACGAGATTCTGCAGGTCGGTCGCGAGGTCATTGCGCGCCTCGATTGCGGCCGTCAGTTCCTCGCGAGTGATGACGAGGACCTGATCATTGCCGACGGCTCCGACATTGATGAATCGATCGATGGTATCGGGCGTCCCGGATATGACTGCGTTGTTGATCGTAACGTTGTTATCCAGGTAGGCGGACGCGCCGTAGTTACCGTCGCAGTGTTCGACGCCCGCACCGAGATTATTGCGTGTCTGGCCGGGGAGCGTATCGCCGGGTGCGAAAACAATAGCGACAGCGCGGTCTGCCGGAGCAGTTCCCGCGATTGGCGTGACACCGTCCGCCGCAAATACTTCAAACAGGCCGGCGCTATCGGTGTTAATCATCTCAGTTCGCACCAACGGAGCGTCTTTATGAATGCCGGACACGGCATACCAGAGGCACTCGCCGGTTCCATCACGGGCCGGTCGCAGTCCAAGCGTCTTCCACGGCAGGCGCCCGAGCACGCTTTCGTACTGCGCACCGCAATTCGCTGCCTCAGCTTCCCCTTCGGCGAAGCCACCACCGGTGCCAACATCGGGGCAAGGCAGCAGTCCGACGCCCTGACCCAGATCGTAACGGGTCACTGCATAGGCGAGCAACGCTGCCTTGGCCTCGGCAAGGGCCGCGGAGTTGTCGTTGATTTGCCGGCTTGCCATCGTGCGGCCCGAAATGTTGTTGATGAACAAGGCCGCGCTACCGACAATCAGCAAGAGCAACATGATCAGAAGCGCTGCACCACATTCTTGTCGCGCAAATTGCATATATGGCCGGCGCACGGATCTCAATCCTCCGTGTCGGTGGCCGAATCCGTTTCATCGACTGCGCATGCGCTGCATTCAACAATCTGATCGTTGCGCAGATCCCAGGCCTGCCCTGGCTTCAGGCGGGCACTGCCCTGATTCCGTTTGCCGACCACTACCCGGTTTTCCTCGTCCGGGCCGCTCAGGAGTTTGATGGCGTCTGCCCGCGGCCGTTCATCATGGAAAGACTCGCCGTTAACAAAGACCGTATCCGGCCCACCACTACGTTGCACGAATCCATTCATGACGATCTGTTCGATCGGTTTGGCACGCCCAACAGTAAGCACGTCAATGCGATCGCCAGAATCGCTATTCGCTCGTGTCAAATCAATTCGGGCGCGCTCAGCCGGCGTCAGGAAAAGGCGGCCGATTGAATCGCCGCCGTCTGCGAGCGTCGTATTAGCGCCGAATGTCACTGCCAGCAGCGTCGCCAATAACGTAATCGTCGTGATGCGCTTCATGTTCCGATTCCGTCGGCGCTCGAGGCTGTTTGAACCGGCACAGTGAGCCAGTCAACTGTGCACTCGCCGATCAAATTAGGTTGTGAAGCTGACAATTCTTCTGACTGTGAAACACGCGTCAGTTCGCAGCGTTTGACGTGAAACAGACCCGGATCGTCGCCCAACTGTCGAATAAGACGCAGCAGATCGAGTTCATGGCCGAGTCCGATTTGCAACTCCAATTGGCTGGCGTAAACAGGCGCAGCAAGGCCCGCGGGCAGATAGGATGCCGAAAATGCTCGCTGATTCGATAACGTATACCGGGCATACGGCAGCTGGAGCCTTTCTACCGCATCACGCAGCGCCTGAATCCGCTGCAGGCGACGTTCGGAACCGAGCGCCCCGCTGGCGACGAGCGCGTGATAGCCGGTCGCAAATTCTTTTTCAGCCATCATCGCGCCGACATGCTGATTGTGCATCAGCTGCAATTCGGCCAGTTCTTCCTGGGCGACGCTCAGCGCGAGCGCGGCGCTTTCTTCCTTGCTCATGCTCATGCCGAGCACGACCAATCCTGCCAAGAGCGCGATTACAGGCAGGGCCATTCCGCGGCGTAAATACCGCCAATCAATTTCAGGCGCTTTCATGAGCCTGCCTCACAATTACCTGTAGCTCGAATTTAGCTTCCGCAGTCCGACTGCGGCTGGCGACCTCCCCCTCCAGGCTGATCTGTGGGTTTACATCCAGTGGCATGCGGGTGGCTCGCGCGTCATCGACATTCGATTGGCGAATCAGCGTTGCAACGAAGCCATCAATCAAATCGAAAGCCTGCTCATAATTGCCCGAAAAGGAAGCAACCGATCCGCCGATCGACAACATCAACCTGCCTGCTGTCGCACCGCTGACCGATAAGTCACGCCCGTCCGGTTCCGCTTCCAGTCCGGCCGCCGGCTGCCAACTGATGACATCAATTTGAATATCCGGGTACTCGCTGAGTGCCGCGCTGACAATTTGCAACAGCGGTTCCGGACGCGGCGCATTTCTCAGCAATTCACGGTACGACGTCACCGCAGCGCGCATGGCGAGCGAGTCCACGGCGGGCGACTCCGCTTCGGCGCTCGGTTGCCTGACAGGCAATTCCGCAGCCTCCCGGTTCGTCAGTGCCATCTCGGCCTGCATTCGCAACGCGCCGGCCATATTGATCCCGGCGGCTACGATGAACAGACATGCAAGCGCCCACGCAGCGGCGGTGCTGCGGCGCTTGTAGATTTTCAGCAAACCGTAATGTCGTTCGCTGCGCGGTGCAAAGTTACCGTGTCCGGGCCGCTTACGCAGCATGCTGAGGAATAATGTCTCGCCCTGATTTGCGCTCGGGGCGCGATTCATGCCGATCGACTTGGCGACCGCCGCAATATCCACACAGCGAATCCGGCAGCCTGACGCCGTCGCCAGAGCGTCTTCATCCAGTTCAGCGTCCTCTTTGCCACCAATCAGCACGACATCGGTCGCGTGTCCCAACCCCGGGGCGGCCGAAGGGTTGAAAAATCGCAGGCTTGACTGTACCTGCTGGACGATAAATTCGGACTCGTTGATGCGTTCGTCCATCCGGCCACGAAAACGACGACTGCCGATCAGGCAGCTGCCTTTGAAATACGTATGTCGAATCCGACCGTCACTATGCGTCGTTGCGATCAGCGTCGCAGACATACCGGTTTGACCGACGGCTTTCAGGATCCGTTCCGAAAGCACCGCCGGCGTAAAAATGCCGACAATCGGGCAGCAGTCTGGTTCTATGGGGGCTGTCCAGGTGCGGATAGCATCAGCATGTGTAATGCCGCTCATGCGAATGAACACGGTGCCAGGATCGCTCGAATCGCCCTTGATAATTTCGCCGTTGCGGTAGCGGGTACGCGAAAAGCTTTTCGAAATGCGACGTTTCAGGAGCGCGCGCTGGTCGATGAGGTTCAGCTTCGGGACCGCGTCGCGATAGTGCTCTTCCTCGACGATATCCGCGAGTATGGCCGTAAGACGGTCTGGATTCGGCTGCAGATAGGCCCGCAATTCGGCTGCACCGGCGTCGCCCTCATGGAAGGTCGGGCCTTCAGAAAATCCGTCATCAGACCAGTCATACACCGTGCAACGACCCGAATGGATATAAAGTATTCGCTCAGTACGCATGTCAAATCCCGATTTCTGCAATCGTGTCGTATATCGGGCTCAGCACGGACAACATTACCCAACCGAGTAGCAAGCCGAGCACTATTGTCATAACCGGTTCGATCAGGCTCTGCAATTTCTCTACCGAGTCGTCGATTTCCCGGTTGTAGAAATACGAAACGTTTCCCAGTGCGTCCTCAAGCTGGCCGATGTCTTCACCCATCTTGATCATGCGTACCACCAAGGGCGGAAAGACGCCGGCGCGCGCGGCGCCCGCGCTAAGGCTGTTTCCCTCGGAGACGTAGCGCGTCACCTTACCCAACGCTTCACCGATGACTTCATTACCGGCGAGCCCGCGCGCAGTCTGCAAAGCTTCAATGATGGTAATTCCCGATGCATACATAATTTGAAAATATGTCGCGAAGCGATTCATGATGATCTTTTCCAGAACCGGACCGACCAACCAGCATTTCAGCTTGAGAGCATCGACTGCATAACGCAGGCGCTTGCTGCGTTTTAGCGCAATCCTCAGCACTATCGTACCGATGAATGGCACAGCCAGAAGCCAATACCATTGGGCAGCAATGAAACGCGATGTTTCGATGAGAGCGATCGTGTATATCGGCATTTCCTTGTCCATCGACTCGAGAAATTCCGTCATTTGCGGGACGACATACATCATTAGAAACAGGATGACGCAGATGACGGTCGTGCCAACGAAAGCGGGGTAGATAACAAGTTTCTTCGCATGTGCGGCGAGCTCATCCTGCCATTTCAGCGTTTCCGTCATCTTGCCGAGGACAGTGCCGAGTTCGCCCGACTTTTCCCCGGCACGAATCAGGCTGACGAAGACTTCGTCGAATGTCTGGGGAAAGTTCTGCATCGCAGCCGACAAGCATTTCCCATTCTCAATTGTCAGCGTCAGCGCCGCGAGTACGTTTCGAAATGTGTCATTGTTCGTGCTGTCGCGCAGATCGTGCAATGCTTCGATGAGCGGCAGTCCGGCATTTTGTGTCTGCTCAAGATGAAAGCAGAAATTGATCAGTTCCCGGCGACTCGCTGCTTTGCCGGACCGGCCGAATCGGCTGCTTGCATTCCTGCAGGTCAGAAGCTGCAGGTCGATTTGGCTGAGCTGATGATCCAGATCCGAATCATTCACCGCCATTAACTGGCCGCGCACGATATGCCCGTGCGGATCGACGGCGCGATAGCTGAACTGCTTCATCGCTGCGCCCTGATGACGTTTTCGGTCAGATCGACGACCCGGGATACTTCGTCGAGGCTTGAATGACCCGCCAGTACATGCCTTGTGGCGTCGTGCGAAATCGGCTTGAAACCTTTCTCCACCGCCATGTTGCGAATGTCGCCCAGAGCCTGACCGGACGCAACAGCCTCATCGATATCGGTATCAAAGCGCAGGATTTCCAGCAGAGCGAGGCGTCCCCGGTAACCGGTATCGTTACATTTATCGCAGCCTGTCGCCCGATACAGCGTCACCGGCTGGTCCGTCGGCAGGGCCATCAGCTGTCGCTCAATCAGCTCGGGCTCATAGGCCTCCTTGCAGTTCTCGCAGAGTTTGCGGATAAGCCGCTGTGCGACAATCCCGATAATATTCCCGGCCAAGATTCCGGGGCGCAGGCCGATATCGAGCAGCCGAGGCAGAGAACCGAGGGCTGAGTTTGTGTGCAGCGTTGAATAGACTTGATGGCCCGTCATTGCAGCACGAAAAGCCATCTCGGCGGTTTCTTCATCACGAATTTCGCCGACCAGGATGATGTCCGGGTCCTGGCGCATCAGCGATCGGATGCCGCCCGCGAATTCCAGCTTGATTCCATCGCTCAAAGACGATTGGCGGATCATCGGAAACGGGTATTCGACCGGATCTTCGAGCGTCATGATGTTGACCGACTCATCATTCCGATAATTCAGCATCGAATACAGAGTCGTCGTTTTACCGCTGCCCGTCGGCCCGGTGACCAGTATCACGCCCTCCGGGCGGGCCATGAGCATCTTGAGCAGCATCAATTGGTCATCGGCCATGCCGAGTTCGTCGATCGGTACGATACCGGAGCGGCGATCCAGTATGCGCAGCACGATGTTTTCACCATGAATGGTCGGGTGGGAAGCGATGCGAAAATCGACCGGGCGGCCCGCGAGCTGCAGAGAAATACGCCCGTCCTGCGGCGCACGCGTTTCGCTGATGTCCATGTTTGACATGACCTTCAGGCGAACCGCTATCGCCGGCCAGAATTTTCGATGGATCGTCCAGGTCTGGCGCAATACGCCGTCGATACGGTATCGCACCCGCAAGAACCCGCTCTCGGGCTCCAGATGAATATCCGATGCGCGGCGCTTGGCCGCGTCCGCGAGAAACGCATCAACAAGCCGGACCATCGGCTGCGTCGCCTCACCATCGTCGAGATTCTCGAACTCGAGTTCACCGCCGTCGCGCGCATCGATTTCCTGGAGGATGCCCGCCAGCGAGAATTCCTGCTCGTAGAAATGATCAATCGAACTCTGAATGTCCGCCTCACTGGCAAGCAACGGATTGATCGTGATCTGCCCGCCAAGCATTGCCGTAATCTGGTCCATTGCAACGATATCGAACGTATCCGACATAGCCACGGTCAGTGAATTCTCATCCGGATCGAAAGCGATCGGCAGCAGCTGGAAGCGGCGCGCCAGATCCTCGGGCAGCATCGCAATCGCATCGCCGTCCGGGACGACCGCTTCCAGATCAATGCTTTCGACGCGCAGCATTTCGGCCAATACATCGCGCAATACCGATTCGCTGACCAGTCCGAGTCGCACCAGGATTTTTCCGAGTCGTTCGTTATTCTGCTTCTGTTCGGTCAGCGCAACGCGCAACTGATCGCGATTGATCAGTCCTTTTTCGATCAGGAATTCGCCAAGCTGGCGTCGCTTACCGCGACGCTCCGGCGCCGCCGTCTTCTCTGCTGCAGCCAGTGAGGTCACTTTTGCAGTCATGACGTCAGCCGTCCGTCCTGCGCGAAATTGTTGCCAATCTGGTCTTGGCCGCGTCAACATCGAAAGATTGGGCGCCAGTCGCGTATTCGATGGCCCGTCGATAGTAATTTGCGGCCGATCGTTGCTTGCCGAGTCGGTCCAGCGTCACGGCCAGGTTAAAGTTGTAATCTGAGTTATCCGGGGCATACCGTACCGCCTCGAAAAATGAACCTTGCGCATCCGGCCAACGTTCCTGCGCAACGTATCTGAGACCGAGCCCAAAATGAAGATGGGCGGCCCGCGGCTCGTCTCGCAACATGGACTTCAACCAGCTCTCGTCGTTTATCACGTTACGTTCGTCGCGCATGGCCAGCAGGGCAGATACCACGACGCTGTCTTTCGGATTGAGATCCAGAAGCCGTTGATAGAACCTCCGTGCCTCGGGCAGATCGCCGCGTCGTTGCGCAATAGCCGCGAGTCCCAGCAAGGCATTGCGATTAGTCGCGTCCAGCTCAGCGGCGATTCGGTAATGCGTCAGCGCGGTCGCATCGTCGCCACGCTGGTAGGCCGCATAGGCGAGGGATAGTGCAGCAAAGACCGGATTTCCGGCACGCGTCGGCGAAACCCTGATCCCGGCCGCCGAATGATTTGCCTGTTCATTGCCGGACCGGGAAAGCCGAGCGTCACTCGATTCATCGACCTGTCGATCCTGTGGCCGGCGATCATTTGCCCGCTTGTCACCACCGGTGAGATCGGCGGACTGAATTGAAATTGGTGTAGCGACTGGCTCATCGGTCGACTGATTTTCGGTAACTTCCGGCGCGGTCATTGCCACGGGCTCCGGGCGGGACTCGACAAATTCTGTCGGTACCGAGGCGATGCCTGACTCGGGCTCAATAAAAAAAACCATCGTAACGATAAGGATCGCAACGACGAACAGTGCAATCAGTGCCCACTCGACGGCCGGGCGACGGCGCCACATCGTCGGCGGATCCGATTGACGATCGATCGCAACCGCGGATTCGAATGCAGGCAAAACCGGATGATCCGGCGTTGGCGCGGCTGCCAAATGGTCGTGCCTGGTTTCATCAAATACCACTCGATCCGGGTCGTCACTCGTGGCCTCCGGCGCCAGCTCCAGGGTTTCCGCGGTAGGCCGGATCGTCGTATCTTCAATATCGGGCAGATCGACCGCAGGCTTTCCGGCAACAGACTTGTCGAGTTGCAGTGCGATGGATTCAGCGACCTCACTGTCTGCGCGAACGGGCGGCAAATTCGCCTGCACATCCGCGAGATCGGCTTCATCAGGCAGTTCGGTCTCCGGGATATCGGATACTGGCGCCTGTTTTTTCAGAACGTCGAATAGGAGGCTCATTATTCCGGAGATTCCAGCGTGGTGTCTTCGGGTTCCCAATCTTCCGTTCGGAGGCTACCGGCCGCCCAGCGTTCGGTCAGCCGATCGCTTGCATCATTCGCAAAGATTTCGCGCCCGGTGCCGGCGCCTCGAATCACAGTCGGTCGCAGGAAAATGACGAGTTCGATTTTGCGAACAGAGTCGTTTCGATAGCTGAAAAGATTGCCTAGCCAGGGCAATCTTGACAACCAGGGGACCGAGTCCTTGTCCTTGATTGCTTCGTCCTGCATCAGGCCGCCGAGGATAACCGTTTGTCCGTCCGCGACTTCAAGAAGCGACTCGATCTCGTTAACATGAATTTCGGGTACCAGGTTGTCGAAATCCACGTCCGGAAGGATTCGGGGTGCGGGATCAATCGCAAAACCGACGATGCGCGTAATGGTCGGCCGAATATTCATGCTGACATTGCCGTTTTCATTGATCTGCGGCGTTACGCTCATCACAAATCCAACCGGTATAGTATTGATCTCACTTGTAATGATGGTGCGTGGTGCAATGCCTGGCCCGGTCGATTCAACGGTCTCCTGCTCGAGGGAGAAATACACGCGCTCATCGACGACTTTCAGTAGCGCCGTTTGATTATTGAGCGCCATGATTCTCGGGCTGGACAGAACCTTGGTGTCGCCGAACTCTTCGAGCAGCTTCACCGCCGTGGCAAATCCACTGCCATCCGGTTTCAGATTGTTATACGTCATTGACAACAACGGCGGTCCGGCCAGGTTGTTGCCGGTCATCGATTGCATGAACGATATGCCGTTATTGCCCTGACCGCCGTTCGCCGACACTCTGGACCAATCGACCCCGGCCTGATACTTGTCGCTCAGAATGACCTCAGCAATGGTGACCTCGATCAGCACCTGCCTTTTTGCGCTTGCGTTGACCTGGTCAAGATACTCCTGCACCTGACGTTGTTGCCGCTGGGTTGCGTGGATGCTGACGAGCCCGGCCATCTGGTTGATGACCACGGGTATCGCCGCATCGTCGCCGGCCCCCATGCTCAGAATCTGGCGAAGATTTTCTGTCAATGATCCCCAGTATGTGGACGAAGAACTGCTTCTGACGGTGGTTTTCGATACGTTGCCGGCGGTTTCGCCTGCCCCCCCTTGGCTGTCTTCGTTGACGCTGCCGCCGGTAGACGCGATTGCCGTTGCGACCGTCACCTCACCCTCGCTGCCGCGTTCCAGATTCACATAATTGACCTGGTAATTTTGCCAATAGGGCAAATCGGGCATGATGATCAGATTCTGACCGTCGAGTTTGTAACGCAGATCGATCTGCCGGGAGATGCGCATCAGGATCTGCTGCAGTGTCTGGTCGATTGCATTCATCGTCACACGGCCGGTGACTTCGCCGTGCACATCGACGTTGATTTGGGCGTCGCGGGCAAGCGCAAACAGAAGCTCGCGGACCGGCAGGTCCGTGACGACGACGGAATACGTTTCCCGGACCGGGACGGGTTCGGGTTTCGGGGGCTGTATGTTGCCGGTAACCGGACTCGGTATTTCCGATTCCTCAACCACGGCATCTTCAAGATGTTCCGGCGCCGGATCGAATTGCTGAACGGTGCCACAGCCAGCTACGACAAAGCAGAAAGCAATCGTGACGAACCGGCATACCGTCGGCACCCGATAGTAAGCTAATGAGTTCAACGCCATTGTTGACCGACACCCAAATTTGACTGCACCGCATGTGCGGTTGTATTTGGAACTATCGGCGAATGGGGCAGGTCAGGCTGTGCGCAGGTTCACAGTCCGGGATGTTAAGTAAAGCCGATTCCGGTTACGTAAAATCCTTCGGCCATGCCGCCAAGAGGTTGACGCACAAGGAAAAAATGGCTTGGAAATTGGTGTCTGACACCGTTTTCCCCGGCGGCCGGCATGCACGTCCGGTGGTCGTGGCCGGTTTGAAGCAATCAGGACAGCAGCCCGCTGATCCCGGGTACGCACGACCGGGGGTCGGCAACGCCACACGAATCGCGCCAAAGCACGCTGACGACTTCAACCTGGGCAATCCCTTGAATTTACGCCAGGATGAACCGACCGATCACCGCGATCGGGGTCAATGTGTCGATGATTCGACCTGCCTCACGCGCAGGAATAACCCACGAAAATACTGGCCATTCAGATCCTGGGCAGCCTTGACCGCAGCCTGCGGTTCGGACATCTCGATGAGTCCGTAGCTGCGCGAGTGCCTCGTCACCTGAGGCTTCACGAGCCGAACGGAACTGACATGCCCGAATCGCCCGAAAATTCTCCGCAACGTATCTTCTCTGGCGTCGCTCGGAAGATTGCCTACGTACACTGTGGTCATTAGCTATATCTCCTCGTCGCCAATTTGTCACTACACGCTATCCGGTCAGCAAACTGTCCACCGACTTTTCCGCTTCCAGCCAATCGCTGACGGTATCACCCCCCTGGAACCCCCTTTTCTCGGCCTGCAGGAAGGCCGTCTCGGCAATCATCTGATGCCGAAGTTCTGCAGAAACTTTTTTTGGTTGATCCAATCCGTGCTTCGAAGTTTCTGAAGCAATGGGACTTTTCTTCGTGCTCTCGCGAGCCCTGTTGGCGTTTCCGGGTTCTTCAACGCGGCGAACGGGCTTGTCGGTGCTGCGATGCTCGGTAGCAGGAGACCTGATGCTGGTTGTCATTGCGCTCACCTCCGTCTGAATGGCGCACTCCCCCGATGATTTTACATATTATCACGCCCAGACGGATTACCGATAGGTATTTATCGCAGGACTATCCCGCGCATTCGAATGTCCTTCGCCGGCGACCGATTCAAGGTCATCGAATGACTGACTGATTCATGGGGGTCTTGATCGCAACGGCATTGCTCACGAGCCGGTGTCGGCGACGGGCAAAAGCGGTAATGTATATCGATGAAACCCATTCGTATCCTCAATGTCTGCGCCGAATTCGCGCCACTGGCCAAGAGCGGCGGACTCGCCGATGTCACGAGCAGCCTGACCGCGTACCTGACCAGCCAGGGCCACGAGGTCCGCACACTGCTGCCCCACTATTCGATTATCAATGCCGAGGTCAGCAGTGAACCCGCGGCACTGGGCCCGGCTGACGCCGACCTTGGCGGTGAAACCGTGCGTTATGCGGCTCGCCGTCATGCCGATGCCGCAGCGCATGGAGAACTATTCCTGCTCGAGTGCGCTGCGCTTTACGACGGCGGGATTTACGGCAGCGGCGAGCGGGAGTTTTACCGCTTCGCGCTGTTGTGCCGGGCCGCCGTGGAACTCTGCGAGGCGCTGAACTGGACGCCCGACATCATCCATTGCCATGACTGGCACACGGCGCTGCTGACCACGATGGTCGCCGCCGCACGCCGTGCCGGCGGCCGTTTTGCCGGGACGCAAACGATTCTGACGATCCACAATATCGGCTACCAGGGGATCTTTCCGGCGCATATGCTGGCAGCGGCCGGGCTGCAGGCACTGGAGCCGATGCTCAATGTCGATGACGCGGCTGATGCGCAAATCAATCTGCTCGAGGCGGGCATCCGGTCTGCCGACGCGCTGACCACAGTAAGCCCGACGCATGCCCGGGAAATCTGTACGCCCGAGTACGGCATGGGCCTCGAAACGCTGCTGCAACAGCGCAGCGACCGGCTGCAAGGGATTCTCAACGGGGTCGATAACGAATACTGGAATCCCGCCACCGACGGCTGGATCGAGCACAACTACAGCAAAGAAACCCCCGCCGACAAACAGGCGAACAAACAGGCATTGCTGGACGAATTGGGACTGACGACCGGCGCCCGGACGCCGCTGCTGGGATTGATTTCGCGTCTCGTTGGCCAGAAGGGCACCGATCTGCTGGCCGCCGTGCTGCCGGATCTGCTTCGGCAGCAACGCCTGGGCTGCGCAATTCTCGGCACCGGCGAACCGACCTACGTAGCAGCACTGCATCGTCTTGCCAAAGAATTTGCCGGACAGTTGGTATTCGTCGACGCCTACGATGAGCGGCTGGCCCATCGCATTCTCGCCGGCTGCGATCTGCTGGTCGTTCCTTCCCGGTATGAGCCCTGCGGCCTGACGCAGTTATACGCGTTGCGCTACGGTACAGTTCCGGTGGTCCGCAAGACCGGCGGGCTGGCCGATACGATCCGCCATTTCGATCCGCAGACCGGCCGCGGCAATGGCAGCGTTTTCGAACACGCCAATGCCCAGGGCTTGCACTGGGGCCTCACGACGGCGCTCGACTGGTATGCCGATTCCACGGCCTGGCGGCAACTCGTAGCCAACGGCATGAGCGAGGATTTTTCCTGGTGCCGACAGGGCGGCGAATACGAAACGCTGTACCGAAAGCTTATTGAAGAGCGCCGGATTCACTGAGAACGTCCGGCCGGAGACGTTCGTGTCGGGCGATCAGTTGGCGGTAACAAGCGGTGAAATCTTCCGGCACGTCCGACCAGCGGAATCGCCAGGTCCAGTTGCCGGCCGGCGTGCCCGGGATGTTCATCCGGCTGTCAGTGCCCAGCTCAAGCAAATCCTGTAGCGGAATAATGGCCAATTGTGCGGGCGACGCGATGGCGGACTCGATCAGCGCAGCCGGCATGTCGCCGTTCGTCATGATCTCATCGACATAGGCGCGCGTTGTGTCATCGAGCTTCCGATACCAGCCAAGCGTCGTGTCATTGTCATGGGTACCCGTGTAGACGACGGCATCGGGCCGGTGATTCGCGGGCAGATACGGATTGTCCGGCGAGCCGTCGAACGCAAATTGCAAAACCAGCATACCGGGCAGCGCAAACCTGTCCCGCAACGCCGTTACCGCGGGCGTAATCGTGCCGAGATCTTCGGCGATCAGCCACAGGTCCGGGAACCGGCTCTGCAAGGCACGCAGCAGCTCGTCGCCGGGTACCGTCTGCCAATTGCCGTCGCAGGCCGAACTCGCGTCCGCCGGAATTTCCCAGCAAGACTCGAGGGCGCGAAAATGATCCAGGCGCAACGCATCGAAACGCCGCAGCTGGTGCCGGACCCGATCGATCCACCACGCAAATCCCTCGTCCTGCATGCTGTCCCAGTCGTAGACCGGATTACCCCAGAGCTGCCCCTCGGCACTGAAGTAGTCGGGCGGGACACCCGCGACCCGGATCGGTTGCCCGTCCGCATTCAGCTTGAACAGATTTCTGTGCCACCAGACCTCGACGCTATTGTGCTCAACATAGAACGGCAGATCGCCGATGATCAGGACACCCCGGCTGTTGGCATAGGCTTTCAGGTCATGCCACTGGTTGTCGAACAGATACTGCTCGAACATGATTTCGCGGATGGGACGCCGGTACTCGTGCAGAGCCGCGCTGATCGCTGCGGGATCCCGGTTTCGCAACGCGGCCGGCCAACGCCACCAGGGCTCGCCGTCCCGCGCGCGACGCAATGCCTCGAACAACGCGAAGAGACTCAGCCAGTCGCGGTTGGCCCGAACGAACCGGCGATAACGCCTGCAGTCGGCGGCATCCGCATGCTCACGAAAACTCGCTGCGGCGGCCTTGAGCAAGGTCCGTGAATCCGAATCGGGCAAACCGGCCAGCCAACCGGCGGCGCGAACCTGTTCGAGATCGATCAATGACGGATTTCCCGCTTGCGCGGAACGCAGTTGATAAGGTGACAGACTCTCGTCGACCGGGCCGAGCGGGAGCACCTGCCATGCAGACAGTCCGGCGGCCGCAATCAGATCAACGAACCGCCGCGCATCGGCACCGAGCACGCCGGACGAACCGGGACCCGGCAGGCTCGTCGGATGCAACAGCACACCAGCCCTGCGTCGTTCCCAGCGCTCGATGCGCACATCAGCAGGCATCTCGGCCGACGAATCGGACGATCGAAACGCCTCGCTATGCGCCACTTTCCACTTTTCCGTGCACTGCAGGAGCGTTCAGCATATCGGATGTCACCAGAACGATGCCGTTGTCGGTGACGTGGAAACGGGTTTCGTCGGCCGCCCTGTCTTCGCCGATGATCGTATCGTCCGGTATCAAACAGCCTTCATCGATAATGGCATTACGAACCCGGCAGCGCCGGCCGATCTCGACGTGTGGCAGCAGCACCGAACGGTGAATATGCGACTGCTCATCGACGATCACGTTGTAGAACACCAACGTTTCCTCGACCGTCGCCCCCGAGATAATCGAACCGCCGGCCACCATGGAATTGATGGCCTGGCCGCGACGCCCGTCTTCGTCGAGCACGAACTTGGCGCACGGGACCTGCTCCTGGTACGTCCAGATCGGCCAGTCCTCGTCGTACAGATTCAGCTCCGGGCTCACGTGGACCAGTTCCATGTTGGCTTCATAGAATGCATCGACGGTACCCACATCACGCCAATAGGCTTGAGCTTGCGTTTCCACATTCTGGAACGGATAGGCGAAAACGCGGCGCGTTTTAATCGTGTCGGGAATGATATTGCGGCCGAAGTCATGAGCGGACTCCTGTCGCTCGGCATCTTCTTCCAAACGCGCGCGTAAAAACGCGCGGTTGAAAACATAGATACCCATCGAGGCAAGCGCCATGTCTTCGCGGCCCGGCATCGGCTCAGGGTGCGCGGGCTTTTCCGCAAACCGCACGACACGACTTTCGCCGTCGATCGTCATCACGCCGTATTGACTCGCTTTTCCCACCGGGACCTCGACGACGCCGACGGTAACATCCGCTTCCCGCTGCACATGGAAGGCGACCATCGGACCGTAGTCCATTTTGTAGATATGATCGCCGGCCAGCACCAGGATAAGTTCAGGACCGTATTCCTCGATGATGTCCATGTTCTGATAGACCGCATCTGCGGTGCCCCGGTACCACCATTCCCCCATCTTTTGCTGAGCGGGTACGATCTCGACGAATTCTCCCAGTTCACCACGCATCGTTCCCCACCCGCGCCGCACGTGCTGGATCAGGGAATGCGATTTGTATTGGGTCAGCACGAGAATCTGGCGGATTCCCGAATTGACGCAGTTCGACAGGGAAAAGTCGATTATCCTGAACTTGCCGCCGAAAGGCACGGCTGGCTTGGCGCGGTAGGAAGTGAGGTTGCGCAAGCGCTCACCACGCCCACCGGCCATCACGATGGCCATGGTGCTGCGGGTCAGTTGGCTGACGAATCGGCCGGACTTTCTTGGTTTCATTCGTTATCGCCGCCGAGCTGGAGTGTGGCCTATTATAGACCTCATGAACACGGCGGAAATCAACATTACCGATATTGCCGATCCGGATGTGGCACGGGTGCTGCAGGCCCGGCATCACGACCCGTTTTGCGTCCTCGGCCGCCATCCGCTGAGCGGCGGGAACTGCGTGATTCGGGCGCTGCTGCCGCATACCCGGGACGTCGAGATCGTTGACGCCGGTCAGGCCATGCGGCGTGTCGGCGACACGGATCTTTTTGAGTGGACGGGAAGTGACCGGCTCGTGCCGCGCCATTACCGGCTCCGCCGGCACACATCCTCGGGCGCCGCCGTCGAAGCCTTCGACCCCTATTGCTTCCTGCCGGTACTCGAAGATACGGATATGGAGAGCTTCGCCCGGGGTGAACACCTGCGCGCGGCGACATTTCTCGGCGCTCATCCGCACGCCGTCGACGGTATCGACGGCGTACGCTTTGCCGTCTGGGCGCCAAACGCGGAGCGCGTCAGCGTCGTCGGCGACTTCAACAGCTGGGACGGACGCAACCACCCGATGCGCGTACGTGGGCACTACGGCGTCTGGGAGCTTTTCATCCCGGAGCTGCAACCCGGCCAGTTGTACAAGTTCGAGATTCGCAACGCGGCCACCGGCAGCCTGCATATCAAGGCGGACCCGTTTGCCCGCCTCGCCGAACATCGGCCATCGACTGCATCGGTCATCGCCGCCTCTTCGACCTTCGCATGGCATGACCGGCAGTGGCTCAAAAAACGAGCCGACGGCGATTGGCTGCATGCGCCGATGTCGATCTACGAAGTACATGTCGGCTCCTGGCGACACCATGCCGACAACACGATCATGAGTTACAGGGACATCGCCGAACCGCTGGCGGAATACCTCATCACCCACGGTTTCACGCATGTCGAGTTGATGCCAATCACCGAGCATCCGCTCGACGAGTCGTGGGGATACCAGACCACCGGCTACTTCGCGCCGACCCGACGCTACGGCGCGGTCGACGACCTGAAATTCCTGATCGACCGGCTGCACATCAGTGGAATCGGCGTCATTCTCGACTGGGTACCCGGCCATTTCCCCCGTGATGCGCACGGCCTCGCCAAATTCGACGGCACCGCGCTCTTCGAATACGCCGACACGCGCAAAGGAGAGCATGGCGACTGGGGCACGCTGGTATTCAACTACGACCGCAATGAGGTCCGCAGCTTTCTGATTTCCAGCGCGATATTCTGGCTCGAGGAATTTCACGTCGACGGTCTCCGGGTCGACGCCGTCGCCTCGATGTTGTACCTGGATTATTCAAGGGGCGCCGGGGAATGGGTGCCGAATGTCCACGGTGGCAACGAAAACCTCGAGGCCATCGCATTCCTGCAAAGACTCAATGAGGCGACCCATCGCGAGTGCCCCGGAACCGTCACGATCGCCGAGGAATCGACAGCCTACCCGGGGGTGAGCCGGCCGACGGTAGCCGGCGGGCTCGGCTTCAGCATGAAGTGGAACATGGGCTGGATGCACGACACACTGTTGTATTTCGGCAAGGATCCCGTGCACCGGAAACATCACCACAACCTGATGACGTTTGGACCGGTGTATGCGTTCTCGGAAAATTTCGTCCTGCCGTTTTCCCACGACGAAGTCGTCCACATGAAGGGCTCATTGCTGGCGCGCATGCCCGGTGACACCTGGCAAACCTTTGCGAATTTGCGCCTGCTGTTTGCATTTCAGTGGACGTTCCCCGGCAAGAAACTCCTGTTCATGGGAGCGGAATTCGGTCAGCCCGGCGAATGGGATCACCGCGGCGAACTGCCTTGGTATTTGCTGGAATATCCCAACCATGCCGGCATCCAGAAACTGATCCGGGACTTGAACGGCCTTTACCACAGCCGGACGGCGCTGCATTACGATGACTTTGAAAAGCGCGGTTTCGACTGGCTGAGCTGGGATGATGACGCGAACTCCGTGCTGAGCTATCTGCGGCGCGGTCTTGATTCGGAGTTGATCGTGCTGCTGAACCTGACGCCCGTGCCCCGTCAGAACTACCGGGTCGGCGTACCGCGTGCCGGCAACTATCGGGAGATCTTCAATTCCGATTCGAGATACTACGGCGGCAGCGACTGTGGCAATCCTCTGCCGCTGCAAACAGAGGCGAGACCCTGCATGGGCCACGCGCATTCCGCACTGCTGAGCCTGCCGCCGCTGGCGGGCATCATCCTGGAACGGATAACCTAGCGACTCATTCGCATCCTTTCAGTGCGGCGCGCCCTCCGCGAGTCCACAGAACACGAAACATTGCGGCCTCCCACCTGGAGGCAAGAATGTCTAACCCCGCGCCTCGAACGCGACGACACTCCTCGCCGGAACCGTATAGTGCGCGTCACGCACCGGGCGCTGGTTCGCCGGCCGGGTGATGTCCTGCGGTGAGACGCGAGCCGTATCCATGGCCCGGCGCCATGAGCGGCCGGGCAACTCGGGCAACGACCACTGCAGGGACTCGTCAGCCATGTTCATGATGACATGCAACACGTCTTCTTCCGGGCTCGCCGGCGCCAGCGTGAACGCGAGGACACGCGCATCGGGATCGTGCCATGGTGGCGACGACAGCGTCGCGCCGTGCCAGTTGATGTCCGGTAGCCCGCGATCGCCGGTCGCGGGGTCGCCGGTCAGAAACTGCGCACGCCGCAGCGCCGGGTGCCGTTTTCGCAGCGCGATCATCTCACGCGTAAACCGGACCATATCCGCATTGGTGTCGACCAGAGACCAGTCGATCCAGCTTAATTCATTGTCCTGGCAGTAGGCATTGTTATTACCTTGCTGGCTGCGCAACATTTCATCGCCCGCCAGCAGCATGGGCACACCCTGACTCAGCAGGAGGATCGCCAGCAAATTACGGGCCTGGCGACGACGCAGTTGCGCAATCTTCGGGTCATCCGTCGGACCCTCGTGCCCGCAGTTCCAGCTGAAATTCTCATCGATCCCGTCGCGATTGCGTTCGCCGTTGATCTCGTTGTGCTTGTGTGCATAGCTGACCAGATCCTGCAGCGTGAAGCCATCGTGACAGGTGACGAAATTGACGCTATTAACCGGCCGACCGCCGACCGGCGAGAAGAGATCGCTGCTGCCGGCTATCCGCGACGCAACCTGGGCGATGATGCCCGCATCGCCGCGCACGAATCGTCGGATCGTGTCGCGGTAGTCGCCGTTCCACTCTGCCCAGCGAAAACCCGGGAAATTACCCAGCTGATTGGCCCCGGCTGCGTCCCAGGCCTCGGCGATGAGTTTCGTCTGCGCCAGCTGGGACGAGAATTCGATATTCCATACCACCGGTGCGTGGTGCATGGTCTCGCCGTCCTCACCGCGCGCCAGTACGCTGGCCAGGTCGAAGCGCAGGCCGTCCACATGCATGTCGCGGACCCAGTACTCTGCGCATTGCTGCAATAGCTGGGCGACGATTGGATGGTTGCAGTTCACCGTATTGCCACAGCCGGTGTAGTCGCGGTAACGCCGCCTGTCGTCGGGATCGAGATGGTAATAGACCTCGTTGGCCAGACCCCGGAAACTGATCGTCGGACCGTCGGCGCCGCCTTCGGCCGTATGATTAAAAACAACATCGAGAATGACGCCAATGTCCGCCCGGTGTAATGCTTTGACCATGTCGCGGAATTCCCTGCGGACATCGGCGCCGGCCGCGTACGCGGGGTGCAGCGCAAAGAATGCATACGGGCTGTAGCCCCAGAAGTTGGTCAGCCCACGACGGGCGACGTCGGGGGGCACGTCCTCGGCATCGAAAGCGAGTACCGGCATCAATTCCACATCGGTGATTCCAAGGGACTGCAGATACGGGATTTTCTCGACCAGACCACCGAACGTCCCGGGCGCGGAAACGTTGGCTGCCGCGCCCCGGGTATAACCGGCGACGTGCAATTCATAGATCACACTGTCCTGAAGGGGATGGCGGACCGGCGTATCGTCTTCCCAATCGTAGTCGTCAGCGACGGCCACGCCGCGAATCGCGGCCGCGCCGTCCGGGTTCCGGCACGCCGATTCCCGGTTCCAGTGCGTCGTACTGACGCCACGGCTCCACGGATCGAGCAGTAATCGGCGCGGTTCAAATCGCAGCCCGTTGTGGCGAGTCGTTCTCGGCCCGTCCATGCGCCACACGTACTGCAGGCCGGGTGTCGCGCCTGCGACGAACACATGCCAGACAAAGAAAGTGCAATTGTTGACCGGATCGAGTTCGATGATCTGCACCGGCCGTGTCGCCCGGTCATCGGCGAATAACTCGAGCGATACGCACGTCGCATGCCGGCTGAAAACGGCGAAATTGACGCCGTTCGGCGTGACGGTCGCACCCAGCGGAAAACCCCGGCCCGCGACAGTGGTGTATTGGGTCGATGCCATACAGCCGTATCAGCCGCTGCGGCAGGTCAGAGCCACCGCATCAGTCCCATTTCATAGGGATGCGACAGCTCCGCGTGCCGCGGCAGGGCCCGAACCTCGTAGGTCAGCGCGCCACACCACGGGGACTGATATTCGCAACGGTAGCGACAGATTCCCTCGGCAATGCCGCTGGCCTCCGGCTGCAACGGGACGACGGCGACCGCCTCGTCATCGAAGTCTCGAACTCCGTCCCCGGCGTGGCCACTGTTAGCATATTGCTTGAGTGGCACGGTCAGTTCGGAACAGATCTCCCGGCGTAAGACGCATTCGACGCGGATATCTTCCGGCGCGAGTCCGGCGGTGTCGACCTCCACTTCCAGTCGCAACGCGTCGTTGTAGTCGATCTGTGTGACGGCCGGCGAAACCTGGCGCATCGTAACCTTGGGCCATGCCGTCTGCACGCGCATCTTCCACTCCGCGAGCTCGACTGCAACCCGGTAGTTGTCGGCCGCGAGTTTTTTGCCGCGCTCGGCTGCGGGCCCGTAGAAGCGACACGCGTAGTCGTTGAGTACGCGGTAGCTATTGAAGTGCGGCAGTACCGAAGCCATCGATTGCTTGCAGACCTGCACCCAGCCCGGCGAATGCCTGAATTTGTCGGACCGATCGTAGTACAGCGGTATCACATTGTCCTGCAGAATTTCGTGCAGTGTTCGAGCATCGTGCCGGTCCCGTTCCACATCATCGTTGGAATTGGCCGACGGCGGAATCGCCCAGCCATTATTTCCTTCGTACGCTTCCGCCCACCAGCCGTCCAGGACGCTCAGATTGACCGTACCATTGATCGCCGCCTTCATGCCCGAGGTGCCGCTTGCCTCCAGCGGATAGGTCGGCGTATTCAGCCAGACATCCACGCCCGATGTGAGCAGCCGACCGAGTCCCATGTCATATCCCTCGACCAGCAGGATCTTGCCGACAAACCCCGGCATCCCCGCGACACGGTGAATGGTCCTGATCACTTCCTGGCCCGGCTCATCGGCCGGATGTGCCTTGCCGGCGAAGATAAAAACGACCGGCCGGTCATCCTTGTCGACGATTTCACGCAACAAGTCGAGGTCATTCAACAGCAGGGTCGCCCGCTTGTAAGTCGCGAACCGACGGCCGAAGCCGATGGTCAGGACGTCCGGGTTTTCAGGGTCAATGTACTTCAGCATCCGCCGGGCATGCGACTCGCTGACCCGGTTACGAAGAAACTGTCGTTGCAGGCGCTCCCGGAGTGCGGCGAGCATTTCGCTCTTGACCTTCTGATTGACGTACCAGAAACGGCCATCGGGAATATCCAGAATGCTCTCCATCAATGCCCGATCCATGAGCTGATATCGCCACGCCGGGCCGAGATATTGCTCGAGCAGATCCGCCCAATCCTGTTCCATGAACGTCGGCACGTGCACGCCGTTGGTGACATAGCCGACCGGGTTCTCCCTGGGCGGAATATCGGGCCAGACGTCAGCGCAGATTTCGGACGAAACGCCGGCATGAATCCTGCTGACGCCGTTGACCGCCCGCGAGCCGAGGATAGCGAGACGGGTCATGTCGAAGGTCCGGCCATGGCTGCCGCCGCATCCGCCGAGCCCCAGCAGCGTCTCCGTATCGACGCCGAGGCCGTCAACAAACTTGGCCAGGTATTTTAAAACGAGCTCCTCGGAGAAGTAATCGTGCCCCGCGGTAACCGGGGTATGGGTCGTGAATACCGTATGCGCTGCAACCGCCTCGATGGCGGCTGGAAACGGCAATCCGGCCTTGACCTTTTCCCGTGCTCGCTCGAGGACCAGAAAAGCGGCATGCCCCTCATTCACGTGCCAGACCGCAGGCTGCATGTTCGCTGCGCGCAGGGCCCGAACGCCGCCGATGCCCAGAATGATCTCCTGCTGGATACGCCGTTCGGTATCGCCGCCGTAGAGCACGCGCGTGATTTCACGGTCTGCCTGACTGTTCGTGGAAACATCGGTATCGAGCAACAACACCGGCACCCGTCCGACATCGGCGCGCCAGATCTTGATGTCGACACGCCGGCCGGGGAAATTGCAGTACACGCTGATTTCATTGCCGGCATCGTCGGTGAGCGCGCGCACCGGCGTCTCGTCCGGGTCGATATTCGGATACTCGGCAACCTGGTTGCCGTGGCCGTCAATGCGCTGACGAAAATACCCGCGTCGGTACAGGAGACCGACCGCGACAAACGGCAAACGCAGATCGCTGGCGGTCTTGCAATGATCGCCCGCCAGGATACCGAGTCCGCCGGAGTACACCGGAAAGCTTTCATGAAAACCATATTCCGCGCAGAAATAGGCGATCAGACTGCCCTGATCCAGTTTCGCCGGGGCGTAGGAGGTGACCCCCTCCTCCAGGTAGGAGTCGAATTCCGCCAGCACCTGCCGATAGGCGCCCAGAAACGTCTCGTTTTTGGCCGCCATCTCGAGGATATTCTGGTCGACGCAGCGCAGAAATACCTTCGGATTGTGTCCGACCTTCCACCACAGTTCCTGGTCCAGCATATTAAACAGCGTGCGCGTGGGCCGATGCCAGCTGAACCAGAAATTGTTACCGAGTTCCGCCAGCCGCTGAATCTTGGCTGGTATTTCGGGAAGAACCTGAAGCGAGAAGGATTGCCCGGTCATGGGTTTCAGCCTGCCTGATGTAAATGACGGCCGAGTCGGCCGATTGGCGCGAATTATGCTCCGCCGTCGTAGCTGCGGCAACGGCCTCCGCCGCCCGACGGCACGGTAACGCGGGTTCGGCCACGAATCGGCAGCGCTGGGCCGCGCGGACCGCGTCGCTTCGGTCCGGCCAGATACGCCCGTGCAGTCCCCTGGGCGAGGCGGACCATGGCACGATACACGATTGATAGGGACCAGAGTCAGCGGCGGGATGCCAGGTTATGTTCGACGCCGCGATCGGCGATTCACTATTGCTCAAGAGGTAGGAGCCGGGACAGACGCTTGTCTTCGGCGCTGCCGATTGACGCTCGCGATGATCCGAGCTGGGGTACCGACCGGCCGTGGGCTATCGGTAGCCGCGCGGCTGGCAGGTCAACGGCAAGCGTGTCTATAGGCTATGGCGATTGAACGGAGGGTGTCTACCGCCGTATCGGCAAAGTCCAGACGGGTGTCAGGCTGACCGGCCTGGCACTGCGGCGTAACGACGTATGGGCTTTGGGACTTCGTCCACGATCGCTACCAAGATTCAGAGCCTTTACGCTGCCACACTGTGAAGGACGAGGCGACGGGTTACTACCTGGCGATTAAGGGCGCTCGGCCCTTGCAGCACCGGCATGTTAAGGCGCTGCTGCGTGAGTTGATCACGCGCTATGTACGACCGCGGGCCATTCGCAGTGACAACGGTGTTGAACTATTTGCCGAGGCGCTGCAGACCGAGATGTTTAAGCACAATATCCGGCTCGCGACCATCAAGTTGGACAAGCCTTGGTAGAACGGCGGCAAATACTGGTAGATGGATGCTCAGAAATCCACTGCGAAGGTTCGTTTTCGACCGATACCACTCGATTATGAAATAGCAAAGTGCTTGCGTCGATTGATTCTATATAATAGGTGCGTCGACCCATAAGCCCACTCGTTAAAGACAGCGTACTGTGTCAGGCGAACGTCTCCCATAAAGGAAAAATCAAATGCATATTGCTGTTCCTTTCAGCATGGATACGGTTCATCTTTCGTTTGGCAAGCCAAATTTTACATGGGGCCGGGCTGTTGCGAATCACTCTTTTTTGCGAGCGCTGTCAGATTCCGCGACGAATCACCGTATTTCGGTTTTCGTGCCGACAAAGCAAGATGTAGAAACACTGAAAAAATCGCTTTTGGCGGACTTCGTCAACCCGGTAACGGTTATTTCTTTTTCTGAAATCAGAAATTACCTCAGACAATATCCTATCGATATTCTTCATGTGCTGGATCCGAATCTGTGGTTCGGCGGACATATCCGCAATTTCTTGTCGGAGGATCCGTTTGTCGTTACGGGGGTCACGCTCTCGCTTGGGAATGAGCACTTCTTACAATGGGCTCTGCTGAATGATGCAAATGGTATTCATTCAGGCGACTGCCTAATCTGTGTTACGCCCGCGGCGGAGTCGGTCGTAAAAAGTTACCATTCGCGCGTAAGCAAGAATCACCCTGATTTCTCGTGTCCACGGACGCGCGTTATTCCTCTCGGTGTTAATGTCGATTCGTTTTCGAAACAGGCGCGCGGGGCCCGTGAGCAGTTTGGACTAGATGAAAACGACTTCGTCGTATTGTCTTTGTCGCGGTTCAACCCCCTGTTCAAGATGGATTTTCTGCCGCTGCTGAATCTGATGTCCTTGCTGAAGAATCGATCCAAGAGATCGGTGAAGTTGATTCTCTCCGGATCCTCGGATGACGGCAGCTATACCAAATTTCTGCAGGAACAGGTGGCTCAAGACGGGTTGACTGATTCCGTCCTGTTTATTTTTGATCCGACTGATGCACAAAAGGCAGAGATTTATCGAACCGCGGACGTCTTCATGTCCCTGATCGACAACATTCAAGAATCATTTGGACTGACCGTAGTTGAAGCGCTATCCGCCGGTCTGCCTGCTGTGGTCAGTAATTGGGATGGCTATAAGAATATTGTCGAGCACGGTGTCACGGGATACCTGATACCAACCAAGACCTTGCCTCCTGATCAGGAATGGGAAACAACTCTGAGCATCCAACCTGACACCTTGATGCACCTTCTGTGCGCGCAAACGACGGCGGTCGATCTGCAAGCGGTATGTGCGGCACTGTTGGAGCTCGCTGACGACCCGGAGCTAACACGGAGCATGAGCGCGGCGGCGGCGAAAAGCGCGAAGCGTTACGACTGGAGCAACGTGATCTCCCGTTATGTGGAATTGTGGTCAGAGTTACGCGACAAACAGATCGAAAATCGATCTGCTCCCGCAAACCGAGCGATTCGTTCAAGTGCAATTCAGGCGCTTCACGACTTTTCATATTATCCCAGTTCGAATCTGGAGTTGAATAATCGGTTCGTTACCAGCGGTCTGGGAAAGCTTCTTCGCACCGGAGAAAAGACCATCCAGCCTTACGGACAGCTCGCAGAAATTCTTGATTGGCGGCTTATGGGCTATCTGCTGCAGTTTTTTATCAATGTGAACTCTCTGCAGGAAGCAATTGACCACCTGCCCGGCGAGATTAGCGCGGAGAATAGAAAAGTTTCGCAGAACGTGATGTGGCTATACAAGTACGGCTACCTGGAGTCCGTGTAATTGCAGTCTGGTCAGCCAGGCTTCAATCTGCAGGTGACTGCAATGGATCGATTCGGTAGGTATCATCCTCATACTGCTTGCCGCCACGCGGACCCCGCGTTATCACCAGCAAAAGTGAGTCCTCCAGTGCATGTAGTGCGTGCCTCTCCAAGGGAGGCGACTCCATCAGATCACCCTCGGTCAGTTCCCGTGCTTCGACCGACTCATGGGGGACCTGGCTCAGTGCAAGTATTTTACCGGACATTACGTATGTGAACTGCACGGACTCCTTGTGGTAATGATTCCCGCGAATCGCGCCTTTGACGCAGCTAATTATCGCTACACTATCGCACGGAGTGTGCTCAATGATGTCAGTGATGACGCCCCGGTCATCTTCAAAAACGGGCGCTATATGCCTTACGTTCATTTAGTATTTTCCTTCAGGGAAATTGCATTGCGAGCCAGACCTACACAACATACGGCTCCGGTATCGGAATAATAAACTTACCGCCTCCGGCTCTGTACTCGCTGAGGTTTTCCATGATCTCTTCTGCAAAATTCCACGCGAGAAGCAAAGCATAATCGGGCTGGCGATCTGCCAGCGCCTCATCTGGGATAATCGGGATATGTCCGCCCGGCGTATACAGTCCTACTTTTAGACGTGATTTCTCCGTCACGAAATCCAGCAGGTCCGGGCCAATACGGCAGTAGTTGAGTAGCGTCATGCCCTTGGCCGGCGCACTCACTCCGACTAGTGATGCGCCGTCAGCCTTGAGCGAGCGCAACATGTTGATCAGTGTGATCCGATGGTTGGCAACATCTTCGGCAAATTGGCACATTCGTTCAAAATCGAATATCCGATCGTGTTCTTCTGCCGTAATGACATCATTGACGGCCTTGTCTACCTGGTAGGCACCACGACGTGAAATGTATATTCGGATGGAGCCGCCATGAATGCCAATTTCTTCAACATCTATGACTTCAAAGCCAAATCGATTGAATAATATGTTCAGCGGGCGAATCGAAATATATAGCAGATGCTCGTGATATATCGTGTCATATTCAAGGTCGTTTACCAGCTTGAGAAAGTGAGGTGCTTCAACAATCAGGACGCCATCAGATTCCAGTAATATGCCTGTTGCCCGCATGAATCCATCGAGATCATCGATGTGTGCAAAGACATTGGTCGCGGTGATTACGGAAGCCTTACCGTGTTTCTCGACAATCTGCATCGCCAATTTCGAGCTGATAAAATCATTGATTGTTTCGATGCCTCTGCCGACAGCAGTGGCTGCGATACTAGCTGCCGGTTCGATTCCGAGCGTCCGGCAACCAACCGACTTGAAGCCATCGAGTAATACCCCAACATTGCTGCCAACATCTATTGCCAGATTCTTCTCACCCAGCCCGAAACGTTGCGCAACGGACGTCGCAAAACCGAGGAAATGAGCGCGCCCCGCCCGGGTTGTCGATGACTCGTAAGGGTAGTCCTGCTGGTAAAGTATGTCAGGTGGCACGGTGTAGCCGAGTTGCGACATACCACAGTTGCCACACAAAAAAACTTCTAACGGATAATTTACCTCCGGTTGCCGCAGGCTCTGTTCCCGAAGAAATGAGTCGGCTGGCGGCATAAATCCCAGATCCAGGTAGCGGCGAAGGTCACTTCCCTGGCAAATTCTGCACGACTTTATATTCATCCTTCTATTCTACCGCTTAGCAAAATCATCCGAGAGTCTCGCTGACTTCTTATAATCTTTCAACGATCCACACATTTTCGGCTGCCTGAACGGCCTGGTTCATTTCTGGAGACCGAGGGCGAATGGCATTGGCAGGGGCACATAGGCGGTTGGCATAGGTCGCCGATACATCGGTACTTTCATCCATTTGCAATAGATCGTTCTGCGCCGATTAAGCACGAATACTGACCGCCGCCCATGTTGCAGAGAACTTGTCTACAGTCAATTTACCCTCCGATCCCAATACCGTCAATGTGGTTGCATAATCCAACTGTGAACTCACTTCAACCTGGCCGTTCGTGTTGCCAACCGTGAATCGACAGGAAGCATTGCGCTCAATGCCGTAAGAATGTGCTCGACTATTTTTCCAGACGGATTCGATGTTAATGGCGCCGATCGTTGACTTCGCCGCGATCGAACGCAAACTCAAACACCTGAAGGTTTGGGATTCCGGGCCAGTTCCAGTTCAAACCGCTGGCCGCGACCGGCCGTGGCCAAAAGGTGAAAACCTGCCACTCACTGATCACCCCGTCCCGGATATTGCCTGAGCACGGTACCCGCCAGTGTCGCTCGACCCTAAAGTAGTCAGAATGCAAAGATCCCGGCGTCGGCAGGTCCCGAAACCAAACATAGCCACGCTACTGCAGCGCCGATCGACAATGCATCCCGAATGACTTGTATGCTTAGCCATTGAACGAGCGTTTCCGACCTTGCTCATTGCGCCACCGCTTGCGTCTTTTAACAATTGTTGTCGCAAGTCCATGACTTCTCTCCGATAGGTTTTTTTTGTTGTTGGTCGAAGGCGAGCTGCAGTGACCCCGGATCCTTTCCGCAGGAGCAGATCACCATAGACCAGTCGGTCCAGCCATGGTTTTATTTACCGGCGACGAGTTGCCGACAAGAGTGGATTTGTGTCAGGGTTCTGTTCGAAGAGGAGCCAATCGTTCGCCTGATCCTATGCGCTGGAAAGCAGGAAGAAAGCACCAACGTCGAAGATCGCCGCAGGCAGCGGCTCGCGAGCGGACGGCGACGGCTGGCGGGGGGCGGGATAGGAACGATCGTGATTATCCTCCTGGAGATGCACTTCGGCGTCGGGCCGTCGATGCTGCTGCAATTGACGCTAACGCAGGCTCAACAAGCCCCGCCGGCCGACGCCCGATGGTTCACAAGCGGATTTCGTCGCCGTCGTGCTGGCCGATACGGAAGATGTGTGGAACGGTATTTTCGGCCAATCGAGCCGGCGCTACGAAGAACCTAGGGAAATCCCACATTCCGCATGGCTCGGATAAAGGAGGTACCGTTAACTGATGGACCACTGGAAGCACATGCTGCCCGGCCGAATTTTTGATATCCAACATGAAGAACTGGCTGCCGACCTCAATACCGGCACACGCAGAATGCTCGACTATTGCCGTTTAACCTTCCAGCGCGCATGCCTGTCCCTTCATGAAACTGAACACACCGTCAATACGGCAAGCCTTGCCCAAGTTCGTCAACCGCTTTATGCCTCCTCAGTCGGTCGCTGGAAACATTTCGAAATACACGTGCAGCGGCTACTAATGGTGCTAAAAACGGATTCGACTCAGTGATCGACGCAACCCTCCGCCCCGCATCGAGCGCCGTTGTCAGATGACCTCCGGAATCTCCGATTTATTCAGGCGGGCACGCCAGCTCACCCGGTCCGGACAACTGGATGAAGCGCAGGCTTCATGCTCTCGGATACTCGAGCTGGAGCCGGACAATCCCGAGGCGCATTTTGAACTGGGCCTGATCGCGCTCAGGCGGCGTCGAAACCAGGAGGCCATAGAAAGCTTATCGCGAGCCGCAGAACTGGAGCCCAGCCAGCCGAGATTTCATGCGATGCTGGGGATCGCGTACAGCACCTCTGGCAACCTGGCCGAAGGCGCCCGTTGTTTTCAGCGCGCGCTCGAACTGGAGCCCAGCGACCAACATACGCACGACAACCTGGGCAGAAATTACACGGCGCAGGGCCGGCTCGTCGATGCTGAACGGTGTTTCCGAACGGCGATCTCGATCAATCCGGACTTCTTCCAAGCGCATTCCAATCTGGGCGACCTGCTCAACAGCCGGGGCGAACTCGAGGCGGCCGTTGCCGCCTACCGCCGGGCCCTGAAAATCAACGCCGACCTCCCCGGGGTTCGATTCAACCTCGCAAAAACGCTTTTTTTCGTCGACGAATACGAAGAAGCGATGGCGCTTTTCGAACGGGTCGCGGTGGTCTCGCCCGAATATCCGGGCGTCGACAACATGCTGGGCCTGACGGCGATGAGACTCGGGAAATTCGACGAAGCCGAAGCCTCTTTCAAAACGGCGATGGAGCGTCAGCCGCGTTCTTCAGCCCCCCATGTAAACCTGGGTAATGCGCTGGCCCATCAGGGCGATGCGGCCGGGGCACTCTCCAGCTTTCGCAATGCGCTGGCCATCAAACCCGATCATGCCGCCGTTCATTCAAACCTGCTGATGATCATGAATTACCTGCCTGATATCAGCCAGGAAGATCTGTACCGGGAATCATTGCAGTTCGAACATCAGCACGCCTCGGGCCTCCAACAGATCTGCGAGCCGTTCGGCAATTCCAGGCACAAGGACAAAGTACTGAGGATCGGCTATCTGTCTCCCGATTTCCGGGCGCATTCGGTCGTCCATTTCATCTGGCAATTACTTGGCGTCCACAATCGGGACGCGGTAGAGGTCTTCTGCTATTCGGATGTAGTCAACCAGGATACGATCACCGAGAGAATAAAAACCCAACCGGATCACTGGCTGTCCATCGTGGGCATGAAAGACGAGGACGTTGCCGCCCGAATCAGGAAAGACAAAATCGATATCCTCGTGGATCTCGCCGGTCATACCGCGGACAACCGACAGCTGGTATTCGCCCGAAAGCCCGCACCGATCCAGGTGAACTGGCTCGGCTACCCCAATACGACCGGCTTGCGATCCATGGATTATCGGTTGACCGATTCAGTCGCGGACCCGGAGGGGGAAGCCGACCGACTGTATGCCGAAAAACTGGTCCGGCTCAAGCACGGTTTTTTATGCTATCAGACCGACGAACTGATCCCCGAAGTATCACGGTCGCCCTGTCTTGATCAGGGCTACGTGACCTTTGGCAGTTTCAACCATTTACCCAAGATCACTCCCGATGTCCTGCGATCTTGGGCGTCCATTCTGGAACGTGTACCCGGATCACGACTGGTCATGAAGGCCGGCGCACTGTCTGATGCCAATACGCGGGAGAAGTATATCCGGATATTTCTCGCGCACGGCATTTCGCGGGACCGATTGGATCTGCTCGGCAAGGTCCCGTCCCGAATCGATCACCTCAGCACCTACTCCCGGATCGATATCGGTCTCGATCCGTTTCCGTACAACGGCGCGACCACGACCTTCGAGGCGCTGTTGATGGGTGTGCCGGTCGTATGCCTGCGCGGCGGTCGACATGCCGGCCGGGTCGGCGCCAGCATTATGTGGCACATCGGCTGTCCGCAGTTCGTAGCCAACAGCGAAGACGATTACATCAACATCGCTCAAAGCCTTGCGGAAAACCCCCGGAAGCTGGCGACCCTGAGAGATGAACTTGGCCCGCGGATGCGCGATTCAGAGTTGATGAACGTACCGCTGTTCACCGAAACGCTGGAGAACACCTACAGGAAAATGTGGGAAACATGGTGCAATGCTATGCGGCAAGCGGACCGGTAACCGGAACAGGCAGTACTGGCCGGAACGTCTGATTTCTTGTTTTCAGTAGGTATTGTGGTGACACGATATCCCGCAGCCTGTTAGCAATCATTTCAGGCTGCTTTTTTTCCACCTATTTGACGGGGAAGCGCTCGATAGGCACCGCTTTGCCCGGACGAACGGCGCGAGGATGCAGTCGAGCGGCCGGCCCCTGTTGAGGGGCTCCCGGTAAACCGAGCCGATTAGACTGAGACTTTCTGGCAGGATTGAACCTGAGAGGAGGTCTTGTCATGAAGCGGAAGAGGTACTCGGTCGAGCAGATTGTTGCGGCCGTAAAGCAGCACGAGCTTGGCACGTCTG